>JBBTEL010000288.1:0-4910 GCA_038042325.1 Candidatus Methylomirabilota bacterium | reverse complement strand
GGTTCGCGGTAGAGGCCGAAGGCTTCCTTCAGCGCGTTGACGATCTCGCCCTCGGTGGCGTAGGCCCGGACGCACTCGATGGTGACGGGCATCAGGTTCTCGTCGGTCCGGGCCACTTCCTTGAGCTCACCCAGGAGCTTCTTCACCCGGGCAGAATCCCGCTCCCGCTTCACCCGGGCCAGCCGCTCCTTCTGCGTCTGCTCGGTCCGCGGGTCGATCGAATGGAGCGGGATCGACGGCTCTTCGGGCTCCTCCTCCCTGAACCGGTTGACCCCCACGACGGTCTTCTCGCCGCGCTCCTTGGCCACCTGATACGCGTAGGCCGAATCGGCGATCTCCTGCTGGAAGAAGTTGCGCTCCAGCGCTGCCACCGTGCCTCCCAAGGCGTCGATCCGCTCCAGGGTGGTCCAGATCTCCCGCTCGGTCTGGTCGGTCAGCGCCTCAACCAGATACGAGCCTCCCAGCGGGTCGATGGAATGGGCCACGCCGGTCTCCTCGAGGAGGATCTGCTGGGTGCGGAGGGCGAGCCTCATGGCCGCCTCGGACGGGATCGCGAGCGCCTCGTCCATGCCGTTGGTGTGGAGCGACTGGCAGCCTCCCAGCACCGCCGCCATCGCCTGGTAGGCCGTCCGCACGACGTTGTTCATGGGCTGCGCGGCGGTCAGCGACGAGCCCGCCGTCTGGCAGTGGAACCTGAGGCGCATGGACTCCGGCCTCATGGCGCCGAAGCGCTCCTTCATGATCCTGGCCCAAACCCGCCTGGCAGCGCGGAACTTTGCCACTTCTTCGAAAAAGTCAGAGTGGGAGATGAAGTAGAAGCTGAGCCGGGGAGCGAACGCGTCCACGTCGAGGCCGGTCTTCCTGACCTCCTCCACGTAGGCGATCCCCGCGGCGAGGGTGAACGCGGCTTCCTGGACCGCGGTGCTCCCCGCTTCGCGGATGTGATAGCCGCTGATGTTCACGGGATTATAGTGCGGGAGGTGGCGGACCGAATAGATGATCGAGTCGCGCACGATGCGGAGCGACGGCTTGACCGGGTAGATCCACTCCTTCTGGGCGGTGAACTCCTTGATGATGTCGTTCTGGACCGTGCCGGAGAGCCGGTCGAGCGGGATCCCGCGCTTTTCGGCCAGCGCGACGTACATGGCCAGGAGGATCCAAGCGGTCGGGTTGATCGTCATCGAGACGCTGATCGCACCCGGGTCGATCCCGTCGAACAGGTCCTCCAGGTCGGCGAGCGTGTCCACGGCGACGCCTTCCCGGCCGACCTCTCCGAAGGCGCGCGGGTCGTCGGAGTCATAGCCCATGAGGGTGGGCATGTCGAAGTCCACGCTGAGGCCGGTCTGGCCCTGGGCGATCAGGAACTTGAAGCGTTCGTTGGTGGCGCCGGCCGTGCCGAAGCCGGCGATCTGCCGCATGGTCCAGGGCTGCGCCCGGTACATCGTCGGGTAGGGGCCGCGCGTGAAGGGGTACTGGCCGGGGAAACCCAGCTTTTCGACGTAATCAAAGTCCGCGATGTCCGGCGGCGTGTAGAGGCGCTTGATCTCGCGGCCCGACAGCGTGGTGAAGGACTTCTGGCGTTCGGGCCTCCGGGCCTGGAACGCCGCCAGCTCCGTCTTCTCCCAGGCCTGGAGCTCCTTGCGGATCGCCTCGAGTTTCTTCGGATCAAGCATGGCGCCCTCCATCGAGACGCTTGTAGAAGAGCAGCTCGCGGCAGCCCTGCGGGAGATTGTCGATGTGGCCGCTCGCGGTGAAGCCGAGCGCGCTGTGCATCCGGATGGAAGCGGCGCTGGTCTCCTCGGTGGAGGAGAAGAGCCGGGGGCTGGCGCTCTCCGCCTCGACGGCCCGGTAGAGGTCCCGCGCGATTCCCTTCCGCCGCTGATCGGGCTTCACCACGACGAGCGAGACGAAGGTGCAGTTGAACCAGTCGGTCGTGTAGGCCAGACACCCCACAACGCTTCCGTTATCGCTGGCGACGAGGAGCTGGCGGCGGTCCAGCGCGGCCTCGGCGAACGGCTGGGCCCGCCGCGGACCGATGAGCTCGGCCGCCAGGGCGGCGCACGCCGGAACATCATCGAACTGAGCGGATCGGATCTCCACCATGCTGTTCATCCCTTCCTCTCAGAAACCTCCCCCTCACCTTTGTCCCCTCCCCCCTCACCCTCCCCTCCTCGAATGCCCCTCACCTCTTCTCCTCTCCCCAGCGGGGAGAGGCAGGGTGAGGGGGGGAGAAGGTCAGGGGTTCAGCGGGTCGTCAGTTCGCGGAACAGGTCCCGGTTGTCGATCACGCGCCGGGCCTTGAACTCCGTGCGCTCGAGCTGCCCGGGAGGGACGAGCTGGACCGTGGCGCGGACTCCGATCACGGCGCGGAGCCGCGCCTCGATGTCGGCCCGGAGCGCGTCGAGGGCGCCGGGGCGCGCGCCGACCTCGGGCCGGAACTCGGCCTGGATCACCAGCTCATCCATCGCCTCCTTCCGGCTGACGATGATCCGGTACTCCTCGCCGCAGCCGCGCGCCGCCCGCAGGACCTCCTCCACCGCGCTCGGATAGACGTTCTCACCGCGCACGATGAACATGTCGTCCACGCGCCCGTAGATCCCCCTCGGCAGCCGCGGGTAGGTGCGCCCGCACTCGCAGGGCTCGTCGGTCCAGGTCGCGAGGTCCCCCGACCAGAGCCGGATCATGGGCTGGGAGGTGCGCTCCAGGTGGGTGTAGACGGGAACGCCCTCTTCCCCGAACCCGACGAGCGTCTTGCGCTCGGGGTGGAGGAGCTCGGTATAGACGACGTCTTGCCAGAGGTGCATGCCGGTCCGGAGCTCGCACTCGGCGTTGGTCATCCAGGGCGTCATCTCGGCCATGGAGCCGGTGTCCACGCAGACCCCGCCGTACGCCTCCTCGATGCGGCGCTTCGTGGACGGGATTCCGGCCCCGGGCTCGCCCGAGAAGAAGAGGATCCGGAGGCCGAACTCCCTGGGATCGATCCCCTCCTGCCGCGCCTTTTCCGCGACGTAGAGGCCGTACGACGGCGTCCCGTAGAAGGCCGACGGGCGCATCTCCCTGAGCCAGCGGAGGGCCATCAGCGTCTGGCCGGGGACGCCGGCGCCGAATGGGAAGGCCGTGGCGCCCAGGCGCTCCACACCGGCCAGTGCCCCCCAGCTGCCCAGGTAGAGGCTGAAGAACGAGCCGAAGAAGACCGTATCCGAGGGCCGGAGGCCGAAGCTCCACATGATCCGCGCATGCGCGTTGGCGATGCGGCGCCAGTCGTCCCGGCCGATGGCGAAGGCGGTGGGCTTCCCGGTGGTGCCCGAGGTCCCGTGGATGCGGCGCACCTCCTCGCGGGGGATGCAGAGGTAGGAGCCCAGCGGCGGGTCCGCGGCCTGGTCCTCCCGCAGCTCCTGCTTGGTCACGACGGGGACCTTGCTGAAGTCGTCGAGGCCCTTGACGTCGCCGGGCTCGAGCCCCGCGCCCTGCCATTTTCTCCGGTAGAACGGCGCGCGCTCCCAGGCCCAGGCCATGGTGGCCTGGATTTTCCGCAGAATGTCGCCCTCGCGCGCCTCGGGATCCTGGCACTCCCGCTCCCTGAACCAGTAGCGCGATCCCGGCGGCGGGAGGTAGCGGTCGTCGTAGTCCGGAGGCCAGTCGCTCACGATGCGAGGAACTTGCGGATCGCCTGGCGGGTCTTCGGGTTTTTCCCGAGGAGGACCGTGTAGTGGTTGGTCTTCGGGACGACCACCAGCCGAGATTTCGGGATCGCCTCGGTCATGGCCTCCGCCTCCTCCTGCGTCATCAGGCAGTCCGTGGCCGTCAGGAGCCCGTCGGGGGCGCGGAGGATCAGGGTGGGACACTTAACCTGGTGGTGCAGGACCCAGAGCCGGTCCCTCACGAGGTTCGCGACTTCTTCCTCGATGGCGTGCTTGGCCACCTTGGAGCGGACCGCGCCCGAGGGGAGGACCTCGACGTCGTAGCGGAAGTAGCGCTCCAGGTAGTCGTTCCAGCGGCCCTGGAACATCGGCAGCCCCCGGAGCACCTGGAGGAACATTTCCATGGACGGGAACTCGACCCCGAGGCGGTTGACGGCCGGAGCGATGGAGTCGAAGACCTCGGCCCTCACGTCGAGTCCGCCGTCGATGAGGATCAACTTGCGGACGCGCTTGGGAAAACGGGCGGCGAAGTAGAGACCCTGGTTGGCCCCGCCGGAATGCCCCATGATGATGGCGCTCTTCAGGCCGAAGTGGTCCAGCAACGCGCCGAGATCCTGGGCGTAGATCTCCAGGCTGTACCCTTTGGGCGGCTTGTCGCTCTCTCCCCGGCCGCGCAGGTCGTAGGCGATGAGCCGGTAGTCGGGGGCGAGGACGTCGGCCAGGCTCTGCCAGCAGGTGTGGTTGGCGGTGAGGCCGTGGATGCAGACGACAGCCGGGCCCTTGCCCGGCCACTCCCGGACCGCGAGGGATACCCCGTTGACGCTGATCTTTTCCATGCCCGGCTATTTTAGCCCAAACGGAATCTGACGCTCGTGTCAGATTTGCGGCCAGCGGGTCGGGGTAGGGGGCCGGCCGGCCCTCGGGGTCGAGAGGCTCCAGGTAGGCGACAACCCGGCCGAAGCGGCGCGCCAGGCGTTCCGGGTGGAATCTGGAACGAGCCTTGCTTGCCCGGTGGGCCGGGAACGCCATGTGGGCATCCGTCTACCTGGTCCTCGCGCTCTTGATTCTCCCGGCGACCGCCGGGTGGGCAGGGCCGTGGCCCGAGCCCGCCGGGGTCCTCGGCCTGGAGTGGGGCGCGCCCCTCGCAGCCGCCAGGCAGCAGTTCCCCGGCGGCCGGATCAGCCAGGAAACTGCGTCCACCCTGGCCTACACCACGGCCGCTCACCTCGACGGGATTCCCCTCAGCGCGTCCTTCCAGTTCGTCTCAGA
>JBBTEL010000287.1:0-19431 GCA_038042325.1 Candidatus Methylomirabilota bacterium | reverse complement strand
ACGTCGGCGGGCGTGACGGCCCTCACGGCGGCCACGTACCGGTCGAGAAACTCGTGGCCCACGCCGGCCAGCTCGTAGGTGGCCAGGTACCACGCCTGCCGCTCGTTGGTCCGCCGGTCCATGGCGAAGTTGCCCAGGAGGTACGCCTTGGCCACGCGGAGCTCCTCGGCCGACGGCGGCTCCTCCCGGATCCGCTCCAGCTCCTTCTTTAGACTGGCCTGGGCGCGCGAGAGATTCTCCGGCCCCGTCCCCAGCTGGGCCACGAAGTACCCCGTGTCCGCCAACGTGGGGTAGGGCGCCCCGGTCGAGTAGGCCAGCGCCTGCTTGTCGCGGATCTCGGAGAAGAAGCGGCCGGCCATGCCGCCGCCCAGCACGGTGCTGAGGACCTTCACCGCCGGATAATCGGGGTGGGTCATCGGAGGCGCGAGCGCTCCCACGAGAATCTGGGTTTGAGCTCCCGGCACATCGCGAAGGTCGCGCGAGGCAGCCATGGCCGGCGGCCTGACGGCCGTCGCGGCGGGCGGCTGTCCCGCCGGCATCGCGCCGAACAGCCGCTCGACTTCCCTCAGGACCGCCGGGGCGCTGACCTGGCCACTGACCGCTAGGACCATGCCTCCAGGAACATAGTGGCGGCGGTAGTGGGCCAAGAGCGCCGCCTGGTCGATCCGCTCCAAACTTTCCCGGCGACCCAGCGGATGCCACGAGTACGGGTGCGGGCCGAAGAGGGACTGCATCAGCGTGTCGAAGGCGACGGGATAGGGCTGGTCTCCCCGGTTGCGGACCTGCCGGATCAGAAATTGCTTGACTCCCTCCACGACCCCTTCGGGCATCGAGGGGTGGAGGGCGACGTCGGCGACCAACTCGAGCAGCGGGATCCAGTTGCGGGCGAGGGCGGCGGCCTCGATCGCGGACCAGTCCTGGTCTCCCTTGGCGTCGATGCGGCCGCCGAGCCGCTCGGCGGCCTCGACGATCTGCGTCCCGCTCCGGGAAGCCGTCCCCCGCACGACCATGAGCTGGAGCAAGTTGGAGATGCCGGCCGTCTCCGGCGTCTCCCAGCGGGTTCCCATCTTCACCGCGAGGGCGATCGCCACGACGGCGGAGGTGGGATTTTCCCTCACGAGAACCGTCAACCCGTTGGTGAGCTTGGCCCGCGTGACAGCGCCGGGCTCGGCGGCGAGCGCCGGGGCCGCGAACGCCAGGAGGGTCAGGCCCAGCAGGAGCGAGACCCGGCGCCGTATCATCAGCGGTCCTTCGGCTTCGGCACGAAGGCGAGGCGGGCGTAGTCAGTCCGCGAGAGGTACTTGCGCGCGGCCTCGCGGATCTGCTCCCGGGTCACCTGCCGGAGGCGGTCCACGTAGGTGAGCTCCGCCTCCAGGGTCCACGTCGTCTCGGCGATGCCGTAGGCGTTGGCGAGCCCCTCGGCGGTCTCGGTATCGAACGCGTGCTCGGCTTCGAACTGGATGACGGCGAGCTGGCGCTCGTCCTCCGTCACTCCGTCCGTCTGGATCCGCGCGATCTCCTCCAGGATGAGGCGCTCCACCTTCTCGAGCTCGGGCGCTTCCAGCTCGGCCCGGAGGCTTACCATGCCGGCGCCCTGGAGCGCCGCGTAGGTCATCGTGATGCTCGAGACGAGCTGGTCGCGGTCGCGGAGCGTCCGGGCCAGGCGGGAGCTCTCCGATCCGCCGACGATGGACGCCAGGAGATCCACGGCGAAGCCGTCCGAATCGTCCGCCCGCGGTGCGGGCCACGCCATCCCGAGGTAGGCCTGCTGCTCCGGGCGCTCCACTTGACGGCGGATCCCGCCCGTCAGCGGGGCGGGCGGCGGCACCGGGACCCGCCGGGCGCCCGCGGCGGGGATCTTGGCGAACGCGTCGCGAACTGCCGCCGTGACCGACCGCTGAGAGACCGGACCCACGACGACGAGCGTCATGTTCTCGGGGACGTAGTGGCGCTTGTAGTAGGCGAAGACGGTCTCGCGCGTGGCGGCGCCCAGCGTCTGGGGACTCCCGAGAATGGACCGGCCGTAGGGATGATCGCGGAACACGAGCCCGTAGAGCCCGCGGATCAGCGCGGTGCGGGGCGTGTCCTGTTCGAGGTTCCCCTCTTCCAGGATGACCTCTCCTTCGCGCTTCAGCTCCACCGGGTCGAACTTCGAGCGGAAGGCCATCTCCGCCAGAATCCTGATCCCGTTGGTGGTCTCCTCGAGAGGGGCGAGGACCGAATAGAACGTATAGTCGAGCGAGGTCTTGGCGTCGGACTTGCCACCGACTCCCTCGACGGCGCGGTCCACCCACCCGGGCGGCTGGGTATCCGTGCCCTTGAACAGCATGTGCTCCTGGAAGTGGGAGAAGCCGAGCTGGTTCGGCGCCTCGTCGCGGCCGCCGACCCCGACGAACAGAAAGAGGGCCACGACGTTGGCCGCGCGGTGTTCCTGGATGATCAGGCGCAGGCCGTTCCTGAGCACCTGACGCGTCGGGGGCGGGAGGCCCTTCTCGTCGGACGACGAGGCCTGGAGCGCGCCCTGGGCGGCGCACCCGGCGAGCCACGCTGACAGCGTGATGATGGCCAGGACGTGTTTCATTGCTTGAGCCTCTCGCGGCCCTCCATCATACCCTACGCCTCAGCCCCCCTACGGGGATTTCTACCTGAACAGGTCGCGCGAGGGGTCGCGGAGCAGCGCCTTCGAGGTGCCCTCGCCCCGCTCGAAGGGGAGGCCGCGGATGATCGTGACGGGGACGCGGTTCAGCTTGCCCATGACGGGCTCGGCGGCTCCGGCGAGTTCGTCGGCCACGGCCAGCAGGGTGGCCTGGAGCGTGTGCCCCGCCGGGTCCTGGGCTCCCAGGTAGTTCCTGATGGGCGCGAGGCCCGCGACCCCGATCGCCACGTTCGTCAGCCCCTCGCGCCACGGCCTCCCGAACGTGTCGGAGATGATGACGGCCGCGTCCACGCCGGCCAGCCCGTGGATCCGCTCTCGGAGCGTCCGGGCGGAGCGGTCGGGGTCCTCCGGGAGCAGGGAGGCGGAGTCCAGGTCCACGTTCGACTGGTCCACGCCGCCGTTGGCGCAGATCCAGCCGTGGTGGGTCTCGACGATCAGGATCCCCTTGTCCATGCGCACCACGCGCCGCGACTCGCGGAGAATCAGCTCCACGAGCCGCGCGTCCTTGGCGAGCTCGCGCGCCATGGCCAGGGCAGCCGGGGAGGGCGTGACGTCGGCCAGGCGCACCACGCGCCCCTCGGATTTCGACACGACCTTCTGGCTGACCACGAGTAGATCGCCCTCGCGGAGCGCTGTTCCCTGGGAGGCGGCCGCCTCGACCATCAGGCGGCCCAGGTCGTCTCCCTTGCGGATCTCGGGGAGGCCGACGATGCCGATGACTTCGTATCTGGGGGGCGTCATGGCACCCTGCCCCCCTCACCTTTTCTCCTCTCCCCCTCACCCTGCCCTCTCCCCCTCGGGGGGGAGAGGATGAAGGTGAGGGGATTATGAGTGGGGTGAGGGGGGAGAGTTAGGCGACGCGGGAAGCCCCAGGCGCTGAGGAGGCGGCCGCTCCGGGTATGCCCGCCCTCCGCCACCAGCGCCGGCAGGTCGTCGGGGCCGTCGATATCGAGGCCCAGACCCGGCAGCCTGAGCACCGTCGGCTCGACTCCCCGCTCGCGCGCAGCGGTGAGGTGGTTGGCGAACGACGGCTCGCCGAACTTGAGTGGCATGACGTCGGGCGGGGTCAGGAGCGCGGCGTTAGTCCCGAAGCCCGACCGCGACGGGACGAACACGGCGCCCCGTCCAGGCACCGCTGCGCCGGTCACACCGCGGATTTCTTCCGCGGTGACGAGCGGCACGTCCCCCGGGATCGTGAGGAAGCCCCTGGCCCCCCGGCGCGCGGCGTCTCGCTG
Source organism: Candidatus Methylomirabilota bacterium (assembly GCA_038042325.1). Lineage (GTDB taxonomy): Bacteria > Methylomirabilota > Methylomirabilia > Rokubacteriales > CSP1-6 > CSP1-6. The sequence goes on along the minus strand of JBBTEL010000287.1, from coordinate 15,540 downwards.
GGCCAGCGCCACCGCCTCGGTGTGGCCGCGGTTCTCGACCTCTTCCAGGATGGCGACGGCGAAGCGGCAGGCGAGCTCGATGACCTCGGCGTCCCGGGTGACCACGAGGACCGCGTCGAGGCCGGCCCCGCAGAGCGCCGCCAGCACATCCTCCAGCATGGCCCGCGCGAGGTCGCACCGCTCCGAGGGCGAGAGAAGGGGGACCAGCCGCTGCTTGGCGTTCTCCAGGTCTTTGACTGGGACGGCGGCGACGATCATGACGCGAGGAGGGCCTCGACCACCGCGCGCGCCAGCGCCGCCTCCGCCCGGCGGTCGGTCATGATCGTGCCGGTGACCAGGGGCGCGATGCCGAGCGCAGCGACATCCGGCGCGAGCCCTTCATCCCGGCGGTCGAGCGCGAGCACGTCCAGCCACGGGCGATAGAGCTGCGCCACCCCGAGGGCGGACACGGGAAGCCCCTTGGCCGCCATCAGCTTTCCCGCGGGGCCGCTCACAGGCGCGTCCCCCACGATGGGGCTGATGGCCAGGACTCTGGCCGGAGCGCTCGCCAGCGCCTCCGCGATTCCCGGGACGGCTAGGATCGGCCCGATGGAGGTGATGGGGTTCGACGGGCAGATGACGACCGCGGTGGCGGTGTGGATCGCCTCGAGCACTCCGGGCGCGGGGAACGCCGTCTCGGCTCCCGCGTAGGTGACGTCCAGCACCTCGACCCGGGCCTTCTCCCTCACGAAGAACTCCTGAAAGCCGAGCCAGCCTCCGGGCGTGAGGACGCGGGTGGCCACGGGGGAGTCCGACGCGGGAAGGATCCGGCTCCTCACGCCGAGCGCCCTGCGGATCGCATCGGTGACCTCGGTGAGGCTCCGGCCCGCCCCCAGGCGTTCGGTCCGGAAGAGATGGGTTCCGAGGTCCCGGTCCCCCAGGTTGAACCACGTCTCGCGGCCGAGGGCCGCCATGGTGGCGAGACAGCGGAAGGTGTCGTCCCTGACTCCCCAGCCCTTCGCCTCGTCGAGAAGGCCGGCGAGGGCGTAGGTCACGGTGTCGAGATCCGGGGAGACGTGAAGGCCCCAGATGCGCGCGTCGTCGCCGGTGTTGACGATCACCGTGACCTGCTCGGGCGGAACGACGGCGGTGAGCCCTCGGAGGAACTTGGCGGCTCCGGTGCCGCCGGCGAGCGCAACTATCAAGCCCCTCACCTCTTCTCCTCTCCCCACTGGGGAGAGGTAGAGTGAGGGGGGCGAGGGGAGAGTTCGGGTTCCCTCTCCCTCACGTCCTCCTCGCTGCCGGGAGGTTTGCGCGTGGACCAGAGCGCCGTCCCGCCGCGCCATGCGAAGAGGCCGGAACCCGGCCGGCCCTTGAACGCCCGCGGCAGGTCCGCTTCGGGAACCGGAATAAAGCCGAATCGGACCCAGACCCGGTCCAGCCCCTGAGGGCGGGCGAAAAGGGTTTCCACCCCGCTTCCCGTCACGTGTGGCATGAGGGCGGCCACAAGCCCGGCCGCGACCTCAATCGGGTTCCGGCCGGCTCCGGCAGTGAGGACGACCACGGGCCCGTGGAGCATACCGGCCGCGCCCTTCTTTTCGAGGAGAAACGCGCCGATCAGCGTTCGATCGGTCTCCCGCCCAACCCAGGCGCCCCAGGCGACTTCCCCCGGCGCCGGCGGCGGGGCCCACGCCCCCACATAGCTGAAGAGCCGGCGGGCTTCGTCGGCCGGCTCGGTCAGGGGCTCAAACACAACCCCCTCGGGAGCCGGGGGGCTGGCCAAGGGGGCAAACGGCGGCGCCGCCGGGGCGCGTTCGCCGGCCGCCCGGCGGGTCTTACTTCTTCCCAAGCACGGCGTCCTTCAGGGCCTTGGAGACGCGGAACCTGACGACCCGCTTGGCGGGAATCTTGATGGGCTCGCCCGTCTGGGGGTTGCGCCCCATCCGCGCGGCGCGGTTGCGCAGGACCAGCTTGCCCAGGTCAGGGATCTGGAACCCGTTCTTGGCTTCCTTGGCGGCGAGCGTGGCGAGATGTTCGAGCACTCCCGCCACGGCCTTCTTCGACAGCGCCGTCTTGGTGGCGAGGTGGGCGATGAGGGATGACTTGGTCATCGACTTTGCCATGAGAGCGTCCTCCTCAGGGTTGGGGTGAACGGTGAACGACGAGACCAGAGCCGTATTGTAATCGAGGGAGTGCCGAGCGCAAGGTCATTTTCTGAACCTGAACTCCGCCGACGCGGTGAGCCGGTGGTAGGACCCGAACCGGGCCTCCGGGTCCTGGATCGCGTCCAGCGGGCTCGCCTCGTCCTCGTCGCCGTAGATTTTCAGGAGCTCGTAGGTGGTGCTGCGCTGGGCCGGCACGCGCCCGGCCTCGCGGATCATCCGCCGGAGCTCGCGCGGCGGGACCAGCTGGCCGTAGGGCGCGCCCGCGGAGGTGGAGATGCTCTCGTTGATCAGCGTGCCCCCCAGGTCGTTGGCCCCGCAGGTGAGGAGGTGCTGGGCGAGCTTCGGCCCCTCCTTCACCCACGAGGCCTGGATGTTGCGGAAGCTCGGGCCGAGGATCAGCCGCGCCAGGGCGTGCATCTTCACGACCTCCGTCCCCGTGGCCCCGGGGCGGACTCCCGGCACGAGACCGCGCCGGTACATGGGCGCCTCCGCGTGGATCAGAGAGAGGGGCACGAATTCGGTGAAGCCGCCGGTGTCGCGCTGGATCGAGCGCAGCAGATCCATGTGCCTGACCCAGTGAAGCGGGGTCTCGATGTGGCCGTACATGATCGTGGAGGTCGTGCGGATGCCGAGCGAGTGGGCGGTGGTGACGACCTCGATCCACTGGCCCGTCGTGATGCGGCCCCGAGAGATCACGTCGCGGATCCCATCGTCGAGGATCTCCGCCGAGGTGCCGGGGAGCGTGCCGAGCCCCGTCGCCTTGAGCTCGGCGAGGTACTCCCGGATCGACAGTGCCGAGCGGACGGAACCGTAGAGGATTTCCTCGGGGGAAAACGCGTGCAGATGCATCTCCGGCAGCGCCTGCTTGATGGCCCGGCAGAGGTCGATGTAGTAACGGCCGTCGAGCTTGGGGGGGAGCCCCGCCTGGAGGCAGACCTCCGTGGCCCCCAGGTCCCACGCCTCCTGAGCGCGGCGGACCACCTCCGGGAGCGGCAGGAAGTACCCCTCCTCCTCCCGGTGGTCGCGGCTGAAGGCGCAGAAGGTGCAGTGCTTGATGCAGACGTTCGTGAAGTTGATGTTGCGGTTCACGACGTAGGTGACGGTGTCGCCCACCTGCCGCCGCCGCATCTCGTCGGCCACGAGGGCCAGGGCGTGGAGCTCGCGTCCCTCGACTCCGGCGAGCTGCCCCCCCTCCGCCACGGACAGTTCGGCGCCGTCGAGAGCGCGCGCCAGGATCCGGCGCACCTCCGGCTCCACCCAGTCGAGGGACGCGGCCAGCCCGTTTACCGGGGCTCTACCACTGTCTCCAGCGCTCATATTCCGTCCTCACGTACCCGTGGCCGTCCACGAGTGCCTGGACGCGGGGCCGGAGCCCTTCCGCCAGAAACTCGGGACGGGAAGCGTACTCGGGGTAGATGGCCAGCCGTTCGCGGAGCTCGAAGCCGGCCGCCTCCGTGGCCCGGCGCAGCGCGCCGATCAGGGGCCAGGGGGCTTCGGGGTTGATGTGGTCCACCGTGAGCGGCGAGATCCCGCCCCAGTCGTTCAGTCCCGCGTGGAGCAGCGCTGGATAATGGTCCGCCGACAGATTGGGGGGCGCCTGGATGTTGACGCTCCCTCCCAGGAGCAGCCGCGCTACCGCCACCGTGCGCAGCATCTCCCCCGCCGTGGGCTCCGGATGCCGCGCCATGGGAATGCGGGGCTTGGCCCTGAAGTTCTGGATGATGACCTCCTGGATGTGGCCGAAGCCCTCGTGCAGGTCGCGGATGGCCAGCAGCGCGCCCACCCGCTCCTCCGCCGTTTCCCCGATGCCGATCAGGATGCCGGTCGTGAAGGGGATCTGGAGCTTGCCGGCCAGCTCGATGGTCCTGAGCCGCCTGGCCGGCACCTTGTCAGGCGCGCGGTGGTGCGCCATCCCCGGGCGGAGCAGGCGCTCCGACGTGGTCTCCAGCATCAGCCCCATGCTGACGTTGACCTCGCGGAGCGCGGCCAGGTCGCGCTCGCCCATCAGGCCGGGATTGGCGTGGGGGAGGAGCGGGGATTCCTTGAGCACCAGCTCGCAGATCTGCCTCAAGTAGCCCAGCGTCGTCCGATGGCCCATGCGCTTCAGGAGGTTGCGGTGCTCGGGGAAGAGCGCCTCCGGCCGATCGCCGAGGGAGAAGAGCGCCTCCTTGGCCCCCAGACGCGCCCCGGCCTGAACGAGGGCCAGCACCTCATCGGGTGTCATCGTGTGCGCCCCGGGCTCGCCGGGATCCCGCCGGAACGTGCAGTAGCCGCAGTAGTCGCGGCAGAGGGTGGTGAGCGGCACGAAGACCTTCTTCGAGAACGTGATCCGGCGTCCCCTGCCGCGTTCCCTTACGGCCGACGCAGCCATGAGGAGCTCTGGCAGGCGATCATCAGCGACGCCGAGCAGGGCGACGGCCTCCTCGCGGCTCGGCGCGAGGCCGGAGCGGGCGCGCTCGAGGGCGCGCTCGGCGCGCGTCACGCCGCGAAGCTCCACTGGATCACCCGCTCGGGAGTGATCTTGATCACCAGCCCCGAGTTGCGGTCGAGGCTCATGGCGCGATACTGGGCATACTTCTCGAGCAGGAGGTCCACCGCGTACGTGAACTCGAGGCCTTCCGAGAGGAGGTCGGCCCGGCCCTGGAGGACGAGATACCGGAGCCGGCTCCAGTCTTCGTCGTAATGGTCCACCAGCACGGAGACCCGGGAGTTTTCCCTGATGTTCCTCACCCGCTTCAGCCGGCCGGGGGCCTGCCGCTTGGGCTTGGCGTCGATGGCCGAGTAGCAGTGGCGCCCGTCGAAGGCGTAGCAGATCGGGACGACCAGCGGCTGGCCGGCCGCGTCGGCGGTGCCGAGGCGCGCGACCCGCCCCGCCTTGAGAAAGTCGCTCACCTCCGGCGCGAGGCTGGCCGCGGTCACGGGGCGCGCCTCACCTTGGGCCGCACATCTTCGGCGAAGCGCTCCATGTTCGCCACGATGGTTTTGAGGTCGCTCGCGGTGTGATCGAAGACGAAGTGCGTCACGCCGAGCGCCTGGTACTGGCGGATGTCGGCGATCACCTGCTCGGCGGTGCCCCGCAGCAGCGGGCGGTCGCCGCCGGGGGGCTTGGCCCGCTTCGACCACACCTCCATCGGCGCCCGGAAGGTCAGCGTGATCTGCTTCGGGTTTCGTCCGGCCCGCGCCGCCCACGCGTGGATCTTCTTCACCTTTTCCGCGTACTCGGGTGGATGCAGCAGCGCCGGCGGACGGAGGCCGATCGGGTGCCAGCCGTCTCCCAGCTCGCCGGCGCGGCGCAGCGCGCCCTCGGTGTGGCCGCCGATCCAGATCGGGATCGCGGGCTTCTGGACGGGCTTGGGCAGGAACACGATATCGCTCACCCGGTAATAGGTCCCACGGAACTCGATCCGGTCCTTCGTCCAGCACTCGCGCATCAGCCGGATATACTCGTCGGTCACTTTGCCGCGCTCGCCGAACGGCGGCGCGCCCAGCGCGGCGAACTCCTCCTGGAGCCAGCCGACGCCGCAGCCCAGGATGATCCGCCCGCCCGAGAGCACATCGAGCGTGGCCAGCATCTTCGCCGTGACGAGGGGGTTCCGGTACGGCACGATCAGCACGCTCGTTCCCAGGCGGATCTTCTTGGTGGCCGCCGCCAGGTAGCTCATGAGGGTCAGCGGCTCCAGGTAATCCTGGCTGGCGCCCCCGGGAAACTGACCCGAGGGCTGATACGGGTACACGGACTTGCTCGTGGTGGGGAGCACCACGTGATCGGTCACGAAGATGGAGGAGTAGCCGAGCTGCTCCACCTTGGGGGCCAGCTTGAGGATCAGATCGGGCTTGGCAAGCGGCCCGCGACCCGGAATGGAGAAACCGAAGTTCACGGTCAGAGCCTCCTGGGGATGCCCCATGCTAGGCCAGGAGGGACCGGATTGCAACCGGCACAGCGGGGATGATAGGGTCAGGCTCTGCATGCGCCCATGGCTGATGTGGGGAGTCCCGTCCTTCATTTTCCTCATTGCCTTCTTCCATCGGGTCGCGCCGGGGACCGTCGCCAAGGAACTCATGGCCGCCTTTCAGGGCGGCGGCGCGCTGGTAGGCCTTCTCTCCTCGCTCTACTTCTACGCGTACGCCGGACTCATGCTGCCGGCCGGGCTCCTGGTGGACGCCTACGGCCCGCGGCGGGTGGTGGCGGTGGGCGGAAGCCTGATGGGGCTCGGCACGCTCCTCATGGGGTGGGCCTGGAGCGGCGGGCCGCTCTTCGCGGGGCGGTTCCTCATCGGCCTCGGCGCCTCGGTCACCTTCGTGGGGGCGCTCAAGGTGGCGGCGGTCTGGTTCCCGCCGCGGTGGTTCGGGACGCTGTCGGCGGTCACGTCCACGATGGGCGTGCTGGGCGCCCTGGCCGCCACCGCCCCGTTCGCGTTCCTGGCCGGCGCCGTCGGCTGGCGCTGGGGGTTCGTGTGGGTGGGAGTGGTCTCCCTCTTCGCTTCCCTCCTCTGCTGGGCTGTGGTGCGCGACCGTCCCGGCGCCGCCGAGGCCGCCCCCTCCCAGACCTTCGCCCAGATCATGAAGGGGACGTGGCAGGTGCTGAGCAACCCGCACACCTGGCCTCCCTTTCTGACGTTCTTCGGCCTCTACGCCGCCGCCAGCAACCTGATGCTCTGGGGGATCCCCTTCTTCCGCGACGTCTACGGGCTTCCGATTGGCCTGGCGGCGACCTACGCCACGGCTGTCTGGGTCGCGGTGATCTTTTCGGGGCCGCTCACCGGGTATCTGTCCGACCGGGTCCTCGGGCTTCGCCGTCTCCCCTATATCGTGCTCTGCTGGATCTACCTGCTTCTCTGGGGGGTGTTCGTCCTGACGCTCGGTCAACTCGCCCTGGGCAGCCTCTACGCGTTGCTTTTCACCCTGGGGCTGTTCGGCGGGGCGTTCGTTCTGACCTGGCCCATCGGGCGCGAGGTCAATCCCCCTCACCTGGCGGGCGTGAGCGTGGCCGTGGTGAACCTCGGCGGCTTCCTCGGAGCGGCGGTGACGCAGGTGCCGGTGGGTGCGCTGCTGGATTCCCGCTGGGCCGGGGCGATGGAGGAGGGCGCGCGCGTCTATCCGCTCGAGGCGTATCGCTTCGCGTTCTTCGTCTGCGCGCTGTTCGTTCTCGGGGCCGCTCTGGTGGTGCTCCTGGTCAAGGAGACCCACGGCCAGAACATCTACCACCTGCTGGAGCGAAGGCGTGAGTTCTGAGCGGCTCGATCCCCGCGCCTTTGCCCAGAAGCTGAACGAGTGGGCCCGCGGCACCATGATCGGCGCCCACGGCACCCGCTTCATCCAGATCGCTCCCACCCCGCCCCGCTAGTCAATTACTCAGGCCTGACCCCGCCCGATCGGCTCCCGGTGTCAGCTGCGTGACACTGGCCCAGCCGTTGTGCTACCGTCGAAGCCACATGCATCTGGGTGCGAAAATCTTTTTCACTAAGAGGGTGCCGTGAAGGGGCGCGCCCTCGTCGTCGACGACGACCCGGAGATCCGCAAGGTGCTGGGGATGCGGCTCGAGGCCCTGGGGCTCCAGGTGACGGCCGTGGGCGGCTCGCGGGAGGCGCTCGCGGCGCTGGACGCCGGGGGATTCGACCTCGCGCTCTTCGACCTCCGCATGGAGCCCATGGACGGGATCGCCCTGATGGAGGCCGCCCGCGAGCGGCTGCCGGGGCTGCCGGTGCTCATCATGACGGCCCACGGCTCCATCGAGGACGCGGTGGCGGCGATCCAGCGCGGGGCCTTCGACTATCTCACCAAGCCCGTCAACCCCGAGGAGCTGCGCGCCCGGGTGGGCCGGGCCCTGTCGGAGCGCCGCTGGGCCCGCGACCGCGGCCGGCTCAAGGTGGTCGGGGAGACCCTCGCGTCGTCCGGCGTGATGGAGCGGATCCTGGATGCCGTGGCCCAGGCCACGGTGGAGGCGACCGAAGCGGAGCGCTCGGTCGTCTTTCTGCTCGAGCGGGGCCAGTTCGTCCCCATGGCCAGCGCCGGCACCCAGCCCAAGGCGTGGGAGCCCCTTCAGGCCGCCGCGCAGGCGGCGGTGGAGAAGGGGGTGCCCACGACGCTCACGGGGGCCGACGGCCGGGTGGCGCTGGCGGCGCCTCTGGTGGTGCGAGGCGGTCCGATGGGGGCGATCGTGGTCGAGTGCCCCGAGCGGGTCGCCCCGACGCCGGAGGACCTCGAGCTGCTGGCCCTCTTTTCCTATCAGGCCGCGGTGGCGCTCAAGAACGCACACGAGCTCTCCCAGCTCAGGAGCGGTGCGCTCGCGGCGCTGGGGCGGATGGCCGCCCAGGTCGCCCACGAGCTGAAGAATCCGCTCGGGGGCCTGAAGCTCTACGCGCGCCACCTGGAGAAGCGGCTCGGTTCGGTCCAGGATCCCGAGCTCGGCGAGCTGGCCCAGAAAATCGGCCGGGCTATCGACCACCTCTCGGACCTCGTCACGGAGATCACGGCCTTCGGCCGGCCGAGCGAGTTGAAGCGGGAGCCTGTCGAGGTTGCCCAGCTGCTCGACGACTGCCTCTCCCTGGCCCAGGACCGGCTGGCGGGGAGGCGGATCCACGTCGACCGGCAGTTCGCTGCGGATGTGCCGGTCGCGCTGCTGGATCCCCGAGAGCTCAGAAAGGTCTTCCTGAACCTCCTGCTGAACGGCCTGGATGCCATGGGAGACGAAGGGACACTGACCGTGGCGGTCACGCATCAGACCGAGGAAGGCATGATCCAGGTGACGATCGAGGATACCGGTTGCGGAATGTCCGACGAGACGCTCTCGCGAGCCTTCGATCTCTTCTTTACCACCAAACCGCACGGTACCGGTCTGGGCATGGCCATCGCCAGGTCCGTGGTGGACCTCCACGGCGGCCAGATCCAGATCGACAGCCGGCTCGGGCAGGGGACCCGCGTGCGGGTGCTCCTGCCGGTGAGGCAGCCATGAAAGCGGGACGCATCCTGGTCGTTGACGACGAACCCACGATGGCCGACGGGCTCCGGCTCGTCCTGGAAGCCGAGGGGCACGCCGTGGTCACCGCGGGGAGCGTCGCCCAGGCGGTGGAGGCCGCCAACGGCCATGGGTTCCACCTGGCTATCGTGGACCTGGTGCTGCCGGACGGCGACGGCCTCGGCGTGCTGCGGGAGCTGAAGCGGCGCGATTCCGCGATCGAAGTGATCATGATCACGGCCCACGGCTCGATTCCCATGGCGGTGGAAGCGACCAAGGAAGGCGCGTTCTACTTTGTGACCAAGCCCTTCGACGCGGAGGAGATCACCGCCCTCGTCGGCAAGGCGCTGGAGCGGCGCTGGCTCGTGGCGGAAGCGACCGATCTCAAGCGGCGCTTGGCGAAGACGTCGGGCTACGGGGAGATCCTCGGCAGCGCCCCGGCCATACAGCGGGTCTTCGAGCTGATGGATGCGGTCGCCACCTCCGACGCCAACGTCCTCATTGCGGGCGAGAGCGGCACGGGCAAGGAGCTCGTGGCCGACGCCATCCACGCCCGGAGCCCCCGCAGCCAGGGGCCGTGGGTCAAGATCAACTGCGCGGCGCTCCCGAAGGACCTGATCGAGTCCGAGCTGTTCGGCCACGTCAAGGGCGCCTTCACGGGGGCGACGACCGACAAAGTCGGCCTGCTCGAGGAGGCCCACCGGGGCTCCATCATGCTCGACGAGATCACGGAGATGCCCTTGGACCTCCAAGCGAAGCTCCTCCGCGTCCTCGAGGAACGGCTGGTCCGCCGCATCGGGGGCTCGCGGACGATCCCCGTGGACTTCCGCCTCATTACCTCCTCCAACCGGGCGCCGGAGGATGCCGTCAAGGAAGGGCGCCTCCGCCAGGACCTCTACTTCCGCATCAATACGGTGACGATCACGCTGCCGCCCCTCCGCGAGCGCACGGGGGACATCGCCCTCCTCGCTCGCCACTACCTCCAGCGCTTCGCCGCCAAGCACGGGCGGGCGGTGGAGACCATTAGCCCCGAAACCTACCGCCGGTTCCTCGCCCATCCCTGGCCCGGGAACGTGCGCGAGCTGGAACACGCCATCGAGCGGGCCGTGCTGGTAGCCCGCGGGCCCGAGCTCGGGGTGGGCGACCTTCCGGAATCGCTCGGGGTCTCGACCGACACGTCGGTGAGCGCCGGGCCGCTCCCCGGGTCCCTCGAGGAGATCGAGCGCGCCTCCATCCTGCGCGCGCTGGAGTCCACCAACTGGAACAAGCAGGCGGCAGCGGCCCTCCTCGGGCTTCGCCGGCCGACGCTCTATTCGAAGATGCGGAAGCACAGCATCCCCCAGCGCCGCACGTAATTTCCCCTCTCCCCCGTTGGGGGAGAGGGTCAGGGTGAGGGGAACTGACAGGCTCCCCGTCACCCCGTTACTTTCCGAACGTCCATTTCCCCTTCGGGAGCTCCGTTCGGCGATCCGGGCCGTGTTGAGCCCGGATGCGCCCCACTTCGTGTTCACGCCCAGGCTGACCGGCGAGTAGTCCTGCCCAAGCAGGTAGCAGTCGTTGGGGGCCTGCCCAATCCGTGGGCAGGGGCCATCCTCGGCTCTCTCGGATAACCTCCTGAAATTCCTACCCTTCACAGTCCTCCCCGAACGGCACGGGCGTTGCTCTCTGGCTTCGACGGGAGGGACTGTCATGAAAAAGATCGAGGCGGTGATCAAGCCGTTCAAGCTCGATGACGTGAAGGAAGCCCTGACCGGGATCGGGGTCATCGGGATGACGGTCTCTGAGGTCCGGGGCTTCGGCCGCCAGAAGGGCCACACGGAGCTGTACCGCGGTGGGGAATACACGGTGGACTTCCTCCCCAAAATCAAGGTGGAGGTGGTGGTGCCCGACAACCTGGTCTCGAAGGTGGTGGATGTCCTGGCCGGAGCTGCGAAGACGGGCAACATCGGCGACGGGAAGATCTTCGTTCACCCGGTCGAGACCGCGGTCCGGATCCGCACGGGTGAGCGCGACGAAGCGGCGCTCTAAGTAAAGGGGAGGTGACGCCGTGGTGACAGCAAGACGCTCCACACTGACGTTGGCGATCTTCTTTTTCCTTGTCTTTCTGGGAGTGATCGGGCTGGGCTGGGCCCAGCAGCCTAGCGCACCGGCGGCCCCTCCGGCGGCACCGGCTCCGGCGGCGTCGCCCGCCGCTCCGGTTCCGGCCGCGCCCCCGAAGATCGACTCGGGCGACACGGCTTGGGTGCTGACCTCCTCGGCCCTCGTCCTGCTCATGACGGCGCCCGGCCTGGCCCTCTTCTACGGCGGCATGGTGCGCTCGAAGAACGCCCTGGCCACGATCATGCAGAGTTTTATCATCGTGGCGCTGATCTCGGTGCAGTGGGTGCTCTGGGGGTACAGCCTGGCCTTCGGGCCCGACAAGGGCGGCTTCATCGGGGGCCTGGAATGGATCGGCCTCCGAGGCGTGGGATTGACGCCGAACGCCGACTACGGCGCCACGGTCCCCCACCAGGCCTTCATGGTCTTCCAGCTCATGTTCGCCATCATCACGCCCGCGCTGATCACGGGGGCCTTCGCCGAGCGCATGAAGTTCTCGACGTTTATCGTCTTCACCCTGGCCTGGGCCACGTTCATCTATGACCCGCTAGCCCACTGGGTCTGGGGGGTCGGGGGGTGGCTCCGGAACCTGGGGGCCCTCGACTTCGCCGGCGGGACCGTCGTGCATATCAATTCCGGGATTTCCGCCCTCGCCGCCGCCCTCATCATGGGCAAGCGCAAGGGCTATGGTCACGAGCCCATGCGCCCGCATAATCTGCCCCTCACGGTGGCCGGCGCCGCGCTCCTCTGGTTCGGCTGGTTCGGCTTCAACGCCGGCAGCGCCATCAGCGCGGGGGCCCTGGCCACCAGCGCATTCGTGGTCACCAACACCGCCACGGCCGCGGCGGCGCTCGGCTGGATGTTCTCGGAGTGGGCCATGCGCGGCAAGCCCACGGTGCTGGGCGCCGCCTCGGGGGCCGTCGCCGGGCTGGTGGCGATCACCCCGGCCTCGGGCTTCGTGACCCCGATGGCGAGCATCATCATCGGCGCCGTCGCCGGCTTCCTCTGCTACAACGCCTGCAACGTCAAGACCAAGCTGGGCTACGACGACTCCCTGGACGTGGTGGGCGTGCACGGCGTAGGCGGCACGTGGGGAGCGCTCGCCACGGGGTTGTTCGCCACCAAGGCCGTCAACGACGCGGGCGGCGACGGGCTGTTCTCTGGCAACCCGGCCCAGATGGGGGCCCAGATCGTGGCCATCCTGGCCTCCTGGGTGCTGGCGTTCTTCGGGACGCTGATCATCCTGAAAATCCTGGACGCCACCATGGGACTGCGGGTCCCCGACGAGGACGAGGTCGCCGGGCTGGACCTTTCCCAGCACTCGGAGACGGCCTACGCGCTCGAGGGTCCGGGGTTCGCGGGGGTGAGCGCCCACGGGGCTTTCGCCGAGGCCATGAAGCCCCAGCCCAAACCGACTGTGCCCGCTTGATTTTGCTCGGCCATCCCGGTATCTTCTTTGAGTCGAGGCGGGCGGATTGACCGCGACTCGGATCGGCCGAAGAAATCAATGGAAGTGAAGTTCCGGCGGGGCACGGGCGTGGCGACAGCCCGGGGGGCCCGTGCCCGGATAAAAGGAGGCGAGGCATGACCCCGAAAGATGTCATCAAGCTGGCCAAGGAGAAGGGCGCCAAGATCGTGGACCTGCGCTTCATCGACGTCCCCGGTCTCTGGCAGCACTTCTCGATCCCGGTGGGGGAGCTCAGCGAGGAGCTTTTCGAAGAGGGGATCGGCTTCGACGGCTCGTCCATCCGCGGCTTCCAGACGATCGACGAGTCCGACATGCTGCTGATGCTGGACCCCGCGACGGCGGCGATGGATCCGTTCACGGCGGTGCCGACCCTCGTCCTCATCTGTAACGTCAAGGATCCGATCACGGGCAAGCCCTACACCCGCGATCCGCGCTACGTCGCCCAGAAAGCCGAGGCGTATCTGAAGAAGTCGGGCGTGGCGGATACGGTGTACATCGGCCCAGAGCTGGAGTTCTTCTTCTTCGACGAGATCCGCTTCGATCAGACCTACAACTGCGGGTACTACTACATCGACTCCGAGGCCGGGTTCTGGAACTCGGGCAAGGAGGGGACGCCCGACCGGCCCAACCTGGGCTACAAGCCCCGCTACAAGCAGGGCTACTTCCCGGTGCCGCCCATGGACAAGTTCCAGGATATCCGCTCCGACATGGTGCTGGCGCTGGAGTCGGTCGGGGTCAAGATCGAAGTGCACCACCACGAGGTGGCCACCGCCGGGCAGACCGAGGTGGACATGCGCTTCGGCACGCTGACCAAGATGGCCGACAACGTGATGTGGTACAAGTACTGCGCCAAGAACACCGCGCGGAAGTACGGCAAGACGGCGACCTTCATGCCCAAGCCGATCTTCCAGGACAACGGCTCGGGGATGCACACCCACCAGTCGATCTGGAAGAACGGCAAGAACCTCATGTACGAGCGCGGCGGCTACGCCGACATCTCGAAGTTCTGCCTCTACTACATCGGGGGGATCCTGAAGCACGCCCCGGCGCTCTGCGCCCTCATCGCGCCCACGACCAACTCCTACCGCCGGCTGGTGCCGGGCTATGAGGCGCCCATCAACCTGGTCTACAGCCAGCGCAACCGCTCGGCCTGCGTCCGCATCCCCATGTACTCGCGGTCGGAGAAGGCCAAGCGGATCGAGTTCAGGACGCCGGACCCGTCGTGCAACCCGTACCTCTCCTTCGCCGCCTGCCTCATGGCGGGGCTCGACGGGGTGGCCAACAAGATCGATCCGGGGAAGCCGATCGACAAGGACCTGTACGAACTGCCGCCGGCCGAGGCAAAGAAGGTCAAGCAGCTTCCCGGTTCCCTGGAAGAGGTGCTGGACCTCCTGGAGAAGGACCACGACTTCCTCCTGAAGGGCGACGTTTTCACGCCGGACCTGATCGAGACCTGGATCGAGTACAAGCGGAAGAACGAGGTGGACCCGATTCGTCTCCGGCCCCACCCCTGGGAGTTCGCGCTCTACTTCGACATTTAGCTCCCGCGAGATACGGCCCCCCTCACCCCACTCATAATCCCCTCACCTTCATCCTCTCCCCCCCGAGGGGGAGAGGGCAGGGTGAGGGGGCTCTGCCCACGGCTTGGGCGTCGGACTCGATTCTGACCAAGATTTCACCATCCGGTCCGCGAGGATTCATCTCGCAAGTACGCTTTCCCGCGAGGTTGTTCCCCAAAGGCAGTTGGCATTCCTTTTGCCTACATGCATCGATGTGAATCCGCGCTGGCGCGTTGTGATCATTGACGATCGTGCCCTGTCCCAGGCGGCTGTGGCCGAAGCGGTCGCGACCTTGGAGCACTATCGGCCGGACGTCGTCGTCCTGGCTGCGGGCCCTCCCGACGGCGGCGGTGTGGAGGAGTTGAAGCCCGAGTTGGACGCGATCAGGCGGGAGAACGAGGATCTCAAGAAGGCCATCGAGTCCCGCAAGCTGGTCGAGCGCGCCAAGGGAGTCCTGATGGAGCGCCACGGACTGAGCGAGGCGGAAGCCTTTCGCCGAATCCAGAAGACCGCCATGGACAGTCGCCGTCCGATGATCGAGGTCGCGCGAGCGCTCCTGCTGGTCGAACGGCTCGAAGGGGCGCCTTCCGGCCGGCGGCAGTCGTCCCCGCCGTAGCCCTGCCGCATTCGTTAGCACCCCGTCGGGCTTGCCTAAGAAGCGAGCAGCCGCCGCCACTTCATCCCGGATGGAGGGGCGCAGCAACCGCTGGAATTCGCGGCGAAATCTAACCATCCCTCCTTCCCGTTCGGCGGCACGCGGCTTGCTAGTTGGTCTCTTCGAAGCGCTCCGCCGACAAGGGCGTCGGCCGGGGCAAGCTCGACCAGGTAATCCGTGGACCGATCGCGCAAGGGCGCGCTGAGGGGCGATGAGGCCAGAACGTCCCTGATAGCCCGAAACGTTCTTTTGTCGAAAGGAGTCGCACATGATACAGGGTCACACGCGTCGGGAATTCCTCACGACGTCGGCTCTCGGCATCGCCGGCGCCGGGATTGCGGGAGGGTTGTCCTTCCCCGCGATCCTTCGGGCCCAGGAAAAGGGGCCCATCAAGGTCGGCGTCCTGCACTCGCTCAGCGGCACCATGGCCATCAGCGAGGCGCCGATCAAGGAGATCGTCCTGATGGCCATCGACGAGATCAACAAGGCGGGCGGCGTCCTGGGGCGGAAGGTGGAGGCCCTGGTGGAGGACCCGGCTTCCAACTGGGATCTCTTCGCCGAGAAGTCCAAGAAGCTCCTCCTCCAGGACAAGGTGGCCGCGGTCTTCGGGTGCTGGACCTCGGTGAGCCGGAAGTCGGTCCTGCCGGTCTTTGAGAAGAACA
>JBBTEL010000286.1:0-2626 GCA_038042325.1 Candidatus Methylomirabilota bacterium | reverse complement strand
GGGCGCATGAGGTTCTGCACGAAGGCCTTGTCGTCCTCGGTGGGCAGCCACTCGTGCTTCCGGGCGTCCCACTCGGCCTCGCTGACGATCCGGCCGTCGGGCGACACCCTGACCTCGGCGAAGCTTCCGATCGCGCGCCGGAAGCCGCGGTGGGGCAGCGTGAGCTCGGAGTCGATGCCGTGGCGCTTGATGATCTCGTTCCAGCGCGCGACACCCCGGGCGCAGTCCGCGATGTAGTCGTCGCGCAGCCGCTCGTTAAGCGTGGTCAGCGCCGACTCCTCCCGCGTGACGACGCGATCGCCGTCGAGCGTGGTGACGACATAGGTGGCCTCCTTCAGCCGGTGGTCGTCGTCCTTCTTGGTCTCCTCGAAGCGCCCCTTGAGCCCCATGGTGTAGAAGTTCGCGGCGTTGGTCGAGATCTCGGAGCCGAACAGGTCCAGCGACACCGAGTAGTGAAAGTTGAGGTACCGCTGCAGGGTCCGCAGGTCGATCCCGCCGAATGTGCGGATGTCGTCGGTCTTGTGCTCGCGCATGAGCTCGCACGTCCGCTGGACGATGCGCCCGAGGCCCGTTTCGCCCACGAACATGTGGTGCGCCTCTTCCGTAAGCATGAAGCGGCAGGTGCGCGAGAGGGGGTCGAATCCGCTCTCGGCGAGGGCCGCCAGCTGGTACTTGCCGTCGCGGTCGGTGAAATACGTGAACATGTAGAACGAGAGCCAGTCGGGCGTCGGCTCGTTGAACGCGCCGAGGATCCGCGGCTTGTCGCGGTCGCCCGAGCGGCGCTGGAGCAGCGCCTCGGATTCCTCCCGGCCGTCGCGGCCGAAGTAGGCGTCGAGGAGGTACACCATCGCCCAGAGGTGCCGGCCTTCCTCCACGTTGACCTGGAAGAGGTTGCGCAGGTCGTAGAGCGACGGGCAGGTCCGCCCGAGGTGGCGCTGCTGCTCGACCGACGCCGGCTCGGTGTCGCCCTGGGTCACGATCAGCCGGCGCAGCGTGCCGCGATGCTCGCCGGGGACCTCCTGCCAGGCGGGCTGGCCCTGGTGGTCGCCGAAGTTGATCGCGCGCCCGGGCTCCGGCTCGGCGAGGAAGATGCCCCAGCGGTATTCCGGCATCCTGAGGTACCCGAACTGCGCCCAGCCCTTCGCGTCCACGCTGATCGCCGTGCGCAGGTACACTTCCCTGGCCTGGAACCCGAGGGGGCCCATCTCGGTCCACCAGTCCAGGAACTTCGGCTGCCATTCCTCGAGGGCACGCAGCAGGCGCCGGTCCTCCTTGAGGTTGACGTTGTTCGGAATCCGCTCCAGGTAGTCGACGGCCGCCATCACACCCTCCTCCGGTCGAAGTCACTCCGCTGGCCCGTGCCGTACAGCCCGAGCGCGCCCTTGGGGCCCACGGCGTTGGGGCGCTGGAAGATCCAGTTCTGCCAGGCCGACAGGCGGCCGAAGATCTTCGTCTCGAGCGTCTCGGGGCCGCCGAACCGCAGGGACGCCTCCATGCCCGTCAGCGCGTCGGGCGAGAAGGCCGCGCGCTCCTCGATGGCCAGACGGACCTCGTCGTCCCAGTCGATGTCGTCGGGCGTGAAGGTGACGAGGCCCGCCTCGGCCGCGCCCGCTGCGTCCAGGTCCTTCCCGATGAGCACCTTGAGCTTCTCGACCTGCCCGGGCTCGGCGAGGAAGCGGGTCGCCAGGCGCGTGAGCCCGTTCGGCATCGGATAGGCGCCGAAATTCAGCTCGGTCAGGCGGACCATGGCCGGCGGCCGACCGTCGCCCTGGCGTGCCCCGGCCAGCATGTACGAGCGGTCGGCGGCGAGGGGCAGCTCGAGCAAGGTCCCGGCAAAGCACGAGCCCGGCTCGATCAGCACGAAGATCGAGCGCGACGAGACGTCCAGACGCTTGAAGGTGCGCTTCCAGTAGAGGCGGATCTCGCGCGCCAGCCAGCCCCCCCGGTGCGCCGCCAGCAGCCGGTCGTAGGCCTCGACCAGGTCGGCGCTCCCGGCGGTCCTGAACACCCAGATGCCGATCTCCTCCTCGTTGGTCCTGAGGTGCAGGATCAGGTCGTCGAGCTCGCGCGCGAGCGCCAGCGGCCAGAACGCGCAGCCGAGGGCGTGGATCCCCTGGAGGGTGGTGGGCGGCGGGCCGGCCGGGCCGGCGACCGTCACGTCCGCGACTCGGCGATCGCGGTCGATCTCGCAGGTGACGTAGCCGTACCCAATTCGGTCGCCGTCGATGATGCGCTCGAGCGGCAGAAGCTTGATGCCCGCGGGCGCCGCCGGGCGGTCGGTGCGGGCCGCGAACTCGGCCGCGCGCTGCTTCACCGTCTCCACGAGCCTGGACCGCGAGACGAGCTCGTCCACGAGCCCCCACTCCAGGGCGCGCTTGCCCTTGACGCCCTCCTCGAGCGTGCAGAAGAAGTCCGCGCGGTCGCGGCGCACGTGGCGCTTGTCCACGAGCCGGGTCAACCCGCCGGTCCCGGGCAGGACGGCGAGGAGGGGTACCTCCGGCAGCGCCACGGACGTGTTGCCGTCGTCGGCCATGACGATGTAGTCGGTGGCGAGGGCGAGCTCGTACCCGCCCCCCGCGCAGGGGCCGTTGACGACGCAGAGGTAGGCCTGCCGCGACTCCGCCGT
>JBBTEL010000285.1:0-6617 GCA_038042325.1 Candidatus Methylomirabilota bacterium | reverse complement strand
GGCTCGACCAGGCCGAGCGCCTCCTTGAGCGCGTGGAGGATGCGCGCGGGGCCCCAGCGGTCCAGCACGATGCTCCCGTCCGCCGGGATGCCCACGGGCGCGGCCCGATCGCCGCGGAGCAGGAACAGGACGGGCAGATGGCGGAACTGGGTGGCGCTCTTCAGCGTCTTGGCCACGTCGGCGCCGGTCACCCCCGAGCCTGGCAGATCCGGGTTGATGAGGACGAGGTCCACGTTGGCATCCCGCACCGTCCTCAGCACCTGGAAACTCGACTCCACCGACAGCAGCTCCCACCCCTCGTTCTTGACGAGCGGCTCGAGGATGGCGCGGCTGTCGGGCATGGTGTCGGCCAGCAGCAGGCGGCGCGGCGATTCGCCCATCAGCGGTCCAGCAGCGCGTCGTAGAGCGCGGCGACGCGCCCGACCTGGCGGCGGGCGGAGAACTCCCTCTCGGCCAGCCGGCGCGCGTGCTCTCCCATGCCGCGCCGCCGTTGGGGATCCAGCAGCAGGCCGATCGCGGCGTCGGCCAGCTCGCGCGGATCCGCCTTGGTGAGGATGCCGGTTTCTCCGTTCGCGACGACCTCGTCCACTCCCGAGGCGCTGACCGCGACGGCGGGAAGCGCGCACGCCGCCGCCTCGGCGAGGACGAGCCCTTGGGTCTCGGTCTCGGAGGCGAACAGGAACAGGTCGGCCGCCTGGTAGTAGGGCGGCAGCGCCTCCCGGGGGCTCACGCCCCGAAAGTCGATGCGATCGCCCGCGGGCGAGCGCTTAGCCTGATCGCGGAGGTTCGCCGCCTGGGTCCCCTGCCCGACGAGGACGAAGCGCGCCGTGGGCAGGACGGCCGCGACCTGCTGGAACGCGGCCAGCAGGCGCTCGACGCTCTTCTCCCGGTCCAGCCGGCCCACGTAGAGGAGGAGGGGGGCCTCCTGCGGGAGGCCGAGGGCTGCCCGTGCCGCCGCGCGGTCGCCCGGGGTGAACTGGTCCAGCTCGACCCCGGTGGGGACCACCTCCATGGGGGCCCTGACGCCGCGCTCGCGGAGGGCGTCCCGGATCTTCAGCGAGGGGGCGATGACCAGGTCGGCCGTGTCGGCGAACCCGCAGCTCCACCGGATCGCCGCCGCCTCCACCCAGTCACGGCGTAGCGGCACGTAGTGGGCGTACTTTTCGTACCGGGTGTGATAGGTGAACACGAGAGGCCGGCCGAGCCGGCGCGCCAGCCGGCGCGCGGTGCGGCCGAGCAGGAACGGGTGCTGCGCGTGGAAGATGTCGAAGCCGAGATCGCGGACGATCCGCGCGAGGCGGGTGGAGAACGGAACGGCCAGCGGGAAGTCGGGATACGTCGGGGCCGGGACCGAAGGGTAGCGGAAGACGAAGGGCGGATCGGCGGCGCCGTTGGAAAACCGGGGGGCGAACACCCAGGCCTGGTGGCCGAGGGTCTCGAGGCCCCGGCGCAGGGTCTCCACCGCGGTCGTTACCCCCCCACGCATGGGGAGGTAGTTGTTCGTAAAGAGCGCGACCCGCACCCTACTCGTCCGGCTTGCCGGGGTCCTTCTTCTCGATCTTGCCGAAGTCCTCGGGCTTGATGGAGTCGAGCCACTCCTTGATCTTCTGCGGATCCTCCGCCCGGCCCCCCACCTCCGTTTCCTTCGTCACTTCCACGCTCTTGGCCTTCCGCACCACCTCTTCCGCCACGAAGATCGGCGCCGCCACCCGGAGCGCGAGGGCGATGGCGTCCGACGGGCGGGAGTCCACGGTGATCTCGGAGTCGCCCACCTGGAGGTGGATGGCGGCGAAGAAGGTGTTGTCCTTGAGGTCGGTCACGACGATCTTGAGGACCCTCGCCTCCAGCGACTCCAGGATGTTCTTGATGAGGTCGTGGGTCATGGGGCGCGGGGTTGCGATCTTCTCCAGCTCGAGGGCGATGGCGTTGGCCTCGAACATACCGACCCAGATCGGCAGCGAGCGTTTGTCCTCCTCGTCCCGGAGGATGATGATCGGCATGTTGGAGAGCGGGTCCAGCGCCAGTCCCCGCACCTTCATCTCAACCCACATAATGTCTCCTCTCAGTCCCGATCATTGCGCTCTCCCCCACCAGGGTGCCGCGCAGGCTGTGGGGCATGGCCTGGGTGATCCGCACGCGCACGAGCTCGCCGTAGAGTCGCCGGCCGCCCCCGTCGAAGTTGACAACGCGGTTGCACCGGGTCCGTCCCGCGAGCTCGCGCGGATCCTTCTTCGCCACGCCGTCCACGAGGACCTCCAGCTCCCGTCCCTCGAGGGCCGCATTCTTCCGGGCCTGGATCCCGCCGGCGACTTCGAGCAGGCGGGCGAGCCGTCGCCCCTTGTCCCCGTCGGGCACCTGGTAGGGAAATTCCGCAGCCGCAGTCCGGGGACGCGGCGAGTAGCGGAAGGCGAAGAGGCTGTCGTAGCCCACGCGCTCCACCATCTCGACGGTCGCCTCGAAGTCCGCCTCCTGCTCGCCGGGGAAGCCGGCGATGAGGTCCGTGGAGAGTGCCAGGCCCGGGACGGTCTCCTTCAGCTCGGCGATCAGCTCCAGGTAGCGGGCGCGCGTGTAGCCCCGGTTCATGCGCTCCAGGATCCGGTCGGAGCCGGACTGCAGCGGCAGGTGCAGGTACTCGCACGCTTTCGGCACGTCCCGGAGTGCCTGGATGAGGCGGCTCGTGAGGTTCACGGGGTTGGAGGTGGTGAAGCGGATCCGCTCGATGCCGTCGATATCATTTACGAGTTCGATCAGCGCAGCCAAATCGGTAGGAGGCGTCAGGTCCTTCCCGTAGGCGTTGACGTTCTGGCCGAGGAGCGTGACCTCCCGGTACCCCTGCTGTGCCAGCCCCCGGATTTCCTCGAGGATGGATTCGGGCGCATGGCTCCGCTCGCGTCCCCGCGTCAGGGGCACCACGCAGAAGGTGCAGTACTTGTCGCAGCCTTCCATGACCGTGACGAAGGCCTTGAGCCTGTCGGGCCGCGGGAGGATCCCGGTGAGCTTGACGAGCGCGCCTTCGCCCGTCTCGAGGACCGGCCGGCGCTCGCGCCTGGCCCGCTCGACCAGCTCGCCCACCCGGGAAATCGCCGGCGAGCCGAAGACCAAGTCCACCGCCGGCGCCCGATCGAGAATGGCCGACTGCTGGAGCTGGGCCATGCAGCCCATGACCCCGATGACGAGGCCCGGGTTCTTCTGCTTGAGTCCCCGGAGCCGGCCGAGCCTCGAGAAGACCTTTTCCTCGGCCTTCTCGCGGATGGCGCAGGTGTTGATCAGGATCAGGTCGGCCTCGTCTTCCCGGTCGGTGAGCTCGTACTGCTGCCGCCCGAGCAGCCCGGCTACCCGTTCCGAGTCGTACTCGTTCATCTGGCAGCCGTAGGTGATCAGGTGGAGTTTCGCCATGTGGGGGAGGCGCCTAAAGTCCTTTTGTGATCAAACGTTAGCATCGGGGTCCTGAAAAAGCAACCCCCTCACCTTTCCTGGCCCCCTCACCCTGCCCTCTCCCCCTGTGGGGGAGAGGATAAAGGTGAGGGGGTGGAGTGAGGGGGCGTGGTCCTACTTGACGAGCGCTTTGGCCTTGGTGCTGCCCTCCCCGTTGAAGACGAGCGGCGGCTTCAGCTCGAACTGCTTCTCGAGCCGCCCGCGGCGCTCCTTCCACCCTTCCTGGTACTCGAGCTCGTCCTCGTGGAGGGTGGCCGGCTGCTTGATCCCGTGGGCGGTGCGGAACTGGATGGCCAGCTCCGAGGCGCGCTGCCGCACGTAGTCCCACGGCGTGCCGAGGGCGAACTGGTCGGAGACCGCCCCGATGCGGCCGCTATGGATGTTCACGGAGAGCGTGACGCAGGCCAGGATGGGGCCCGACCAGTAGGAGGTCTGCCAGTTGATGGGGACCGGCAGGATGTGGAGGTGGTGGCTGCCGCGGCAGTCGCCCGCCACCATGGGGCACGCGGCCCAGGGCGAGGTGATCTCCCCCGGCGCCGGCCAGTCGCCCTGAGCGAAGGCGAGGAGGACGGGGTCGTCCTTCCCCCCGTAGGCGAAGCCCTTCTTTGTCTTGATGTTGTGCAGACGCTCCGCCGAGCAAATGTAGCCCAGCTCGGCGCGCTCGCCCTTCTCGGTGCGGCTCCAGATGCGCGCGACCACGTAGCGGGACGAGCGGCAGAGCCCCTCGATGTCGTAGAGATCCTCGGGGGCGCGGAGCGTGACGACCTTCTCCTGGAGCCCTTTGGCCAGCTCCTCCATCTTGCCGTCGAGCGCCTTCTGGTCGCGCGGGTGGACGCCGGCCTCGACGGCCTGCGCCTTGGTGTCGAGGTCCACGATGTCCATCAGGTAGCCGCGCTTCATCTTGGAGTGGGCGATCACGAGGCCGGTGTTGAAGCGCGGCAGGAGGTAGGCGCCCGTGGCGTAGTAGTTGAACGCCATCGGCTCGGTCTTGTCGGCGAACGAGAGGAGGACCGTCTGGGACGGGTTATCCGACCTGAGCGGCAGCGGGAGCGCGATGGTGGCGGGCCCCGCTCCTCTGAGGTTGCCGGTGAACGCGTCGGCCACGAGATCTTGTCCGGGTCCATACAAACCCAGCTCAGTGGCCTTGTCGGCCCCCAGCTTCAGGGCGTCCCACATCAGCTCGTCCACCACCGACATCGGAGTGCGCTCCGTCATGATTCCCGTGACGGCGATGTCGTCCCCCGTGTGGGTCACCATCAGCGACGTGAAGATCGGCGCCCCCTGGAACAGGTTGTTGTCGAGGACGAACTTCCCGACGGCGGACTTGACCTCCTCCGCTGCCACGACATGGCCACCGACCCCGCCCACGTCGGCCTTGGTGGCCTTCACGAAGCGCCGGATCAGCTCCGGCTTCTTGGCGAACACGTAGGAGCGGTAGGAGAAGATGTTCGGGGTATTGGTGACGGGAATCTTCTCGGCGGTCGTCTGGGGGAGGTCGGCGAGGTTGTCCTTGGACTGGTGATAGTCGCCGAGGCTGAGCCGGCCCTTGCCGTTGCCCGGACCGTACCGCTTCTGGTTCGCCATGCGGGCCTCCTTTGGGGGATGAAAATGACGCTTCCGAGCCCCAGCCTAATGCGCTAGAATCGGGGTGTCAAGCAAGAAATCTTAAGCCATGAAATTTCTTTCAAGCCCCCAGGAGCTCCGGCAGATGGTCCAGTGCCTCGAACTCTACTACCGGAAGCAGAAGCACCAGAAGGAGATCGCCGAGGCGCTGGGGATCTCGTCCTCCA
This sequence comes from Candidatus Methylomirabilota bacterium, assembly GCA_038042325.1. Classification (GTDB taxonomy): domain Bacteria; phylum Methylomirabilota; class Methylomirabilia; order Rokubacteriales; family CSP1-6; genus CSP1-6. The sequence goes on along the minus strand of JBBTEL010000285.1, from coordinate 1,392 downwards.
AGGTCTCGCGCCTTCTCAAGCGGGCCTTCGCGGAGGGCCTGATCCGCGTCGAGCTCGACCTCCCGCTGAACCCCCGCCTGGGGGCCGCGCTGGTGGAGCGTTTCGGGCTCCGCGACGCCGTGGTGGTCCCGGCTGGCGGCCGGGGCGAGATCAAGGAGGAGCTGGGGGCGGCGGCCGCCGCCTATTTCGAGAAGGTGGCCGGCAGCGGCCTCCGGGTGGGGCTCTCCTGCGGCTTCACCCTCTACCACACCATCCACCATCTCAAGGAGCACCGCTTCCGCGATCTGACGCTCTATCCCCTCTCCGGGGAGAGCACCCTCCGGCTGGTGGACCTCTCGCCGAACACGCTGGTGGGCATGATGGCCGCCAAGTACCGCCCCCACGTGGCGGCCTACGCGCTGCCCGTCCAGCACCTGGCCTCCCTCTCCCAGATCGAGCGGGAGCGGCGGCGGCTGCTCCGGGATCCCGAGGTCCGGAAGATCTACGAGGGGGCCCAGAGCGTGGACATCGCGCTGGTGGGGATCGGGTTCATCGGCGAGGGCACCCCGGGCTTCTGCTCGCTGGCCGAGGCCTACGGGGTGAGCGTCAAGACGCTCCGCCGGCTCGGCGTGGTGGGGGAGGTCAACTACCAGCCGTTCGACGCGGCGGGAAAGGTCGTGGACCGTCCGGAGCTGCGCCCCCTCTCCCGCCGGATGCTGTCGGTCACGGCCGACCGGCTCCAGGCGCTGTCGCGGGCCGACGCGAAATACGTGATCGGCGTGGCCGGCGGCCGGCAGAAAGTAGGGGCGATCCGCGGGGCGCTCGCGGGCCGGTTTCTCAACGTCCTGATCACCGACGAGGACACGGCCCTGGCCCTCGTCGGCTAGCGTTACATCCACCCATCGGCGAACCGCTTCGTCGACCTCGCGGGCATCAGGCCATGTGAGAACGGATGAACTCAATGATCTCACGGGCATATCGGAGCAACAGGTGTGGCGGAGATGGGTGGCCGGCACCCGGCCCTCAGCATCCAGAACGATATCGGCAACCGCGCCAGCCCGGGCCTGGTCTTAAGTGAATTGGCGAACCGGGGCGTCAGGGTGAACGCGATAGAGATACCTTCTTGTAAAGCCGCGCCATATCCTCTTCTAGTTCGCTGAGGTCATACTGGCCAGGGATCTTTTTTGTTTGAGATATTCCATCATTTCGCGAACGCCAACCTCTGCTTCCATCGCCGCGCGTTCCAGTGTCAGCTTTCGCTCGCCATAAAGCCTTGCAGCGTAGTCTTTCTTCCAGTCGGCAACTGCGCGATACAAGAGTTTCCTGACTGTTGCTGAGCGGTCCGACTGCTCTACCTCTTCTATCTTTTGCAGAGCCTTCAGGAGCTGCCGTGGCAGGCGGGCAGCAACAAGC
>JBBTEL010000284.1:0-15860 GCA_038042325.1 Candidatus Methylomirabilota bacterium | reverse complement strand
CCCGCCCGCTCGTAGCCGGCCAGCGCCGCCGCGATCAGCGCCACCGTCCGGTGCCGCCCCTCCGCCTCCGGCCTCTCGGCCCGCAACATCCCGTCCAGGAACTGCGTGGACAGCCGGCCGGCGACGAAATCCGCGTGGGCCATGATGTGCTGGTGGAGCGGAATCGTCGTGCGGACGCCGACCACTTTGTACTCGGCCAGGGCGCGCGCCATCCGCGCGATCGCCGCTGCCCGGTCGGGCCCCCAGACGATGAGCTTCGAGATGAGCGAATCGTAGAAGATCGGAACCGCGGCTCCCTCGTAGACTCCCGAATCGTCCCGCACCCACGGCCCTCCCGGCGTGCGCAGACCGGTGATCGTGCCCGGAGACGGCATGAAGTTCCGGTACGGATCCTCGGCGTAGATCCGGCACTCGAGCGCCCAGCCGGTCCACGTGACGTCGGCCTGGCCGTAGCCGAGCTTCTCGCCCCCCGCGATCCGGATCTGCTCCTTGACCAGGTCGCGCCCCGTGACGAGCTCAGTGACCGGGTGCTCCACCTGGAGGCGGGTGTTCATCTCGAGGAAATAGAAGTTCTTCTGCCGATCCACCAGGAATTCCACGGTCCCCGCGTTGACGTAGCCGACCGAGGCCACCAGGCGGCACGCGGCCTCGCCTATCCGCTTCCGCATGGCGTCGTCCACGAGCGGCGACGGGCACTCCTCGACCAGCTTCTGGTGGCGCCGCTGGATGGAGCACTCGCGCTCCCCCAGGTGGATCGTCGTGCCGTGGGAATCGGCGAGGATCTGGACCTCGATGTGCCGCGGCTCTTCCAGGTATTTCTCGAGGTACACGGCACTGTCCCCGAAGGCCGAGCCCGCCTCCGAGCGCGCCATGCGGAGCGCCCCCGCCAGCTCGCCCTCGGCCCGGACGAGCCGCATCCCCTTCCCGCCGCCGCCCATCGCCGCCTTGAGCATCACCGGGTAGCCGATCTCGCGCGCGACGCGCGCGGCCTCCGCCTCGCTCCCGACGGGCTCCGTGGTCCCGGGCACCATGGGCACGTTGTTCGCCAGGGCGGCCCGGCGCGCCGCCGTCTTGTCGCCCATGGTCCTGATCGCCTGGGGCGGCGGCCCGATGAACACCAGCCCCGCCTGGAGGCACGCCTCGGCGAAGCCGGCGTTCTCGGCCAGAAAGCCGTAGCCCGGATGCACCGCCTCGGCCCCCGAGGCCTTGGCGGTCCGGATGATCTTCTCGATGGCGAGGTAGCTCTCGGCCGCCGGCGGCGGCCCCAGGAGGTAGGCCTCGTCGGCCATCAGGACGTGGAGCGCCTCGCGGTCGGCCTCGGAGAAGACGGCCACCGAGGTGATGCCGAGCTCCCGGCACGCGCGGATGATCCGGACCGCGATCTCGCCCCGGTTGGCGATCAGAATCTTGCGGAAGGGGGTCTTCACGGCGCACCGATGATAGCAGACAAGGGCTCAGCGAGAAAGGGCGGGCGCGGCTAGCTCACTCGCCTATCGGCCCGCTTGCGGCTCGCGCCGGCGGAGGAACGCGGCGTAGTCCGCGAAGTCGCGCCAGCCGCCCGGACCGAAGTTGGCGGAGACGGACCGGCTGACGGCCGTCAGGTCGGCGAGCAGACGCTCGGACATCATCCCGGATGATCCGCCCCCCGACCGGTCGGCCAGTTTCGAGCGGTGATACTCCAGCACCTCAGGGGGCACCGGGATGTCGCCGTGGGTCAGATAGCGCACGGCGCCGAACCGGTCCCGCCCGGGGAGCGCCTTCCCCGCGTTGAAGCGGCTCGGCGACCAGGGAACGTCGATGACCCCCGCCTCCACCGCGCGGACGGCGCCGAGGGCCCAGTCGCCGTCGCCGAGGTCCAGGGTGCGATCCAGGATGGCGCGGGCCTCGGCGGCGATCATGGCCTCCTCCGTTTCGAGGTCGCGGTCGACGGGCAACCGCCAGCCTTCCAGCAGCCGGAGGACCTGCTGGGTCAGCCGGACTCCCGCCGCGTTGACCTCGACGCTCGGGATTCCGACGGCCTCATGCACGCTCTTGGTGATCACCTGGGTGACCCCGGCGGTCCCGGCGATGACGGCGCCCAGGGCGATGACCCCCGCCGCCTGGGCCTCGTCCTGGGGAAAGTTGGCCATCCATTGATGCGACGCGATGGTGAGCGTGGTGGCGCCGAACCCGAACCGCTCGAGGTACTCCCGGCAGACGCCCTCGAGCGCCCGGAGGGCCGCCACGTCCTGGGCCGCCGAGAGCGCCTGCCCCAGCCCGACGCTGTAGTGCGGCAGCCCCTGCTCGACGCCGAGCAGGGTCTCGATCACGGCGATGGCCACGCCGAGCCCCGGCGGGATCAGCGTCCCCGTGAGAAACCCCGGCTGCTCCCGATGCACGGGGACCCCCTGCTCCCAGTAGTGAGCGCAGAGGCGGTCCAGGTACTGGTAGTTCCGGATCCCCTCTGCGATCGGCAGCTCCTTCGTGTAGGAAAGCGTGTAAGAGATCCCGCCGCCGAGAAAGCCGGTAGCCCCGCCCGCCAGGCCGATCTCCGCCGTCAGGCACGGCCTGGACGTCCCCGAGAGGACCATCGTGGGCTTCTCCACGGCCTCGCTGATCCGGCGGACGGCCTTCACGCCGTGGTTCACCAGGGGGAGCCCGTTCAGCAGGGACCGGCCGGCGCTGACGCTTTGCGCCAGCCCCCTCTGAGCCTCCGCGAAGCGCTCGTTCCGCGTGTAGCTGTCGGTGGTGAGGGGAAGCAGATCGGCCCCGCCCTGGTCCTGGAGGCACTTGAGCAGCGCGATCTGCTCCTCCACCGTCGCGAACCCGCCCCGGGGCTGGGCCAGGGTGATCCCCTCCGACTTGGCACGGAGGACGGTCAGAGCGAAGTTCTTGTGCTTCGGGATCTCGCGCTGGTAGGCCACCGCTTCGTCGAGGTCCACCTCCTGCCCGGTCGGCCAGCGGGCCAGGACTTCCTTCCGCATCCGGAGAAACTCGTCCCACTCCCAGCGCCTCTGCATGATGTCAGCGGCCATGGCTCGTTCCCTCTTCGATCGGGCGACAGTAGCGTGTGAGCATCCGCACCGCCATCTTCGCGTCCACTTCCCCCAGGAGGCCGAACGCGAACATCGTGTACTCGGAGTCGATGTAGAGCCTTGGGTCAACCGGCCGGAGCGAAGCCCGCTCCGCGGGGTCGTAGCACGCCTGCCGGAGGATCGCCTCACGGCGCGGCGAGAAGACCAGGGGACCGCCGGTCCCCAGGACGAGGCTCACCCCGCGGAGATCCTTCCCGCGGACCACCGAGATGGGGCCCTGAGCCGAGTAAAACACCTCCACGGAGCCGGCGTGGCGGCGCATCGCCTGGCCGACCGCGACGCCGGCGAGGGCGGCATCCACGGCCGCCTCCTCGGCCGTCTCGGGCGTCAGCGTGGCGTCGCGGGAGAAGCGCTCGGCGATGGCTCGAAAGGCGCCGGGGGCGACCCCCGGCGCCGACGGCGGGGCCTCGCCCGCCATGGCTTCCACGACGTTCCGGAGGTTGTAGCGCACCCCGAGGTCGCCCTCCACGGTGCGCTTGGCGTAGGGCTCGTGGAGCCCCTTCACCACGGCGTCGGCGTCGGTCGGCGCGCCGCGGGCCGCCGAGTGGACGTCGGTGGTGGCTCCTCCCACGTCCAGGACCACCAGCTCGCCGAGCCCCGGCTCCCCGGGGCACCCGTCGGCCAGCAGGACGGCGGCGTTGAGCACCGCGTTGGGGGTCGGCATCAGGATCCCCTCCACGAAGCTCTCGGCCGCCTGCAACCCCTTGGCCTTGACGATGTGGGAGATGAAGATCTCCCGGATCCGCTCCCGGACGGGCTCCACGCTGAGCTGGGCGAACTCCGGCATCACGTTGTCCGCCACCACGGGCTCCTTGCCTCCCGCGCGGAGGATCGCCACCACCTCGTCCGCGACCACGCGGTTTCCCGCCACGATCACCGGCGCGGCCAGATCCAGCTCCGCCAGGCGCCGGGCGTTGTGCAGGATCACCTCCTCGTTGCCTCCGTCGGTTCCGCCGGCCAGCAGGATCAGATCTGGACGAAGGTCCCTGATTCGCACCAGATCCGAAGCGGGAAGCTTGTAGGAGAAGGTCCCCACGACCTTCGCCCCCGCGCCGAGGGCGGCCAGTCGCGCGGCCTCGGAGGTGAGATCGGGCACGAGGCCGACGGTCACCATCCTGAGGCCGCCGGCCGCGCTACTACAGGCGAGTTTGCGGGTGTAGGCGACCCCGTCGCCGACCTCGCGCTCGAGGAGGCGGAGGGCGGCGCCGAGCCCTTCGGTGATGTCCGTGGCCACGGTTGTGGGAGCCTGCACGCGCGCCCTGACGGTCTCGGTCGCCGGATCGATGGCCACCACCTTGGTGAAGGTGCTGCCGAAGTCGATGAAGAGCCACAACTCGGAGCCGCTCATCTCAGGCCGGCACTCCCAGATCCCGGCAGAGGTCTTCGATCACCCGGCGCAGATCCACTCCGGGCGGATAGGCCCGGTTGAAGCCCATCGCCAGAAAGCGCCGCTCGACGTCCGTCCACTCCTGCTTCCCCACCACCAGGTTCCCGCCCACCACCAGGTGGATCCGGCCCAGGCCGGCCTCCTCGAACTTATCGCGGAGCCCCTGGCAGTCCAGTTCCCCCTGGCCGTAGAGGGAGGAGACAAGGATCGCGTCGGCGTTGGTCTCAACGGCGGCCTTCACGAACTCCTCCTGGGACACCATGATCCCGAGCGGCACGACCTTGAAGCCGGCCTCCTCCAGGGCCATCTGGAGAATCCGGTTCCCCACGATGTGGCAGTCGGCGCCGATGACGCCGGTCACCACCGTCTTCACGCCGGGCGCTCCTGGACCGCTACCCGGGCGACCCGTTCGAGGTTCACGGTGATCCCCAGCCCCGGACCATCGGGGACGTCGGCGGCGCCCTCGCGCACCGGAATCGATCCCTCGACCAGATCCTCCGTCAGGCGGAGGTGTCCCACCATCTCCCCGGCGTAGGGAATCGCCCGGGTGGCCGCCGCAAGATGCAATTCGGCCGCGACGCCGATCCCCGACTCGTGACCGCTCCCAACGATCACCGGGAGCCCCGCGGCCTCGGCCACCGCGCAGACCTTCCGCGCGCGATGGAGGCCACCGGACCGCATGACCTTGATCTTGACGATGTCCGCTGCCCGCTTCTCAACAATGCGGAGCACGTCGGTGGGCGTGGAGACCGGCTCGTCGGCCATCACGGGCACGTCCAAAGCGGCCGCGACCTTCGCCAGGCCGTCGAGATCCCAGGCGGGCACCGGCTGCTCGAAGAGCGCCGGGTCGTAGCGCTCCAGCCGGCGCAGCAGGGGGACGGCCCGGTCGGCGGTGTAAGCCTGGTTGGCGTCCAGCCGCAGCTCCACGCGCGGGCCGATGGCTTCCCTCACCGCCCGGACAGTTTCCTCGTCCCGGCCGTCAGGGGCGCCGATCTTGAGCTTCACGGTTCGAAAGCCCTCGGCCACGAGCCGCGCAGCCCGCTCGGCGGCGGCTTGGGGGCTTCCCAGGAGACCGATGGGACCGCCGGAAAGGGGTATCCGGTCCCTGAACCGCCCTCCCAGCAGACGGTACACGGGCACGCCGAGGAGCTTCCCCATCAGGTCGAAGAGAGCCAGATCGATGCCGGCCTTGGCGAAGAGATGGCCCGGCAGGACCTGGTCCATGCGGTCGTGGATCGCCTCGAGGTCGAAGACGTCCATGCCCAGCACCGCGGGGGTCAGGTGATGCCGGGCCGTGGCGACGATGTCGGCCTGGGTCTCCTCGCTCTCCCCTTGAAAGGGGGCGGCCTCCCCGATCCCCCACTGCCCTTCGTCGGTCTGGAGCCTGAAGAGCACGTACTCGCCGCGCTCCTGGAGCGCCCGCGCGATGCGGTATGGCTCCCGGAGCGGCAGGCTCACGGGAATGACCTCGACGGCCTTGAGCGTGGTCACCGCCCGTTCCCCCTATGCCTTCTTCACCTCGTAGGCCCGCCGCCGCCCGAAGCGCCACCGCAGGGCAGGCCAGACGAGCAGGCCGACGGTCGTGAGGAGCACGGCAGCGCTGACCGGCCGGGTGAAGAAGACCGTCACGTCGTTGCCGTGGCTCACCATGGAGGTCAGGAAATACTGCTCGGCCAGCGGCCCCAGGATGATCCCCAGGATCAGCGGCGGGATGGGGAGGTTGTAGCGCCGCATGAAGAAGCCGAGGACCCCGAACAGCATGGTCATCCAGACGTCAGACATGTCATTCCTGAGGGCGTAGGCGCCGAGGAAGCAGAAGGCGATGATAAAAGCCGCGAGAATCGGCTCAGGGACTTTCATGAGCTGGGCGAAGCAGCGGGCCGCGATGAGTCCCATGACGATCATGATCAGATTGGCCAGGAGCATCCCCACGAAGATGGTGTACACCTCGTGGGGGCTCTTGGAAAAAAGGAGCGGGCCGGGCTGGACCCCGTGGAGGAGGAAGGCCCCCATCATGACCGCCGTGGCTCCGCTCCCGGGAATCCCAAGCGTGAGGAGCGGGATCATCGCGCCCCCGGTGGAGGCGTTCACTGAGGTCTCGGAGGCCGTCAACCCTTCGAGGACGCCGGTGCCGAAGCGCTCGGGATGCTTGGAGACCTGCTTCTCGAGGCCGTAGGAAACAAAGGACGCCACCGTCGCGCCCGTTCCCGGAATGGCGCCGATGACGACGCCGGTTCCCAGGCCGCGGAGGATCGAGCCGCGAAGGGCCCAGAGCTGCCGGGGCGAGGGAAGCTGCGCCCGCGCCGTTGCGGGAGTCGCCGCGTCTCCTCCCGCCGGGCCCTTCACGGCCGAGAGCTGATCCAGGACCTCCCCGATGGCGAAGAGGCCGATGAGGACGGTCACGAAGTCAACGCCGGTCTCCAGGAAATTGACGCCGAAGGCGAAGCGCGTGATCCCGTACTGGGCCTCGGTGCCGATGGTTCCGAGGAACATGCCGGCGAAGAGCGAGATGAGCGCGCCCGCGATCGAGACCTGGCCGATCACCACAACGCTGGCCAGCCCCAGCAACACCACGGCGAAATACTCCACGGTGGAAAAGGTCAGCGCCACCTTGGCGAAGGGCGGCGAGGCGAAGGTCAGGATGAGCGCGGAGAGAAACCCCCCGATGGCAGAGGCCATGATGGCCATGCCCAGGGCCAGACGCACCTGGCCCTTCTTGTTGAGCTGGTAGCCCTCCCAGGTGGTGGGGACGTTCATCGGGTCGCCGGGAATGTTGAACAGGATCCCCGTGATGGAGCCGCCGAAGACTCCCCCGATGTAGATGGACGTCATGAGGAGGAGGGAGGGGACGATCCCCATGAGGTAGGTGAAGGGGAGGACGAGCACAATCGAGTTCAGCATGGTGATGCCGGGCAGGGCTCCGGCCACGATCCCGATGGCCAACCCCGCCAGGATCATGAGGAAGTTCAGGGGCTCCAGCGACGCGGCGAACCCGGCCCCGAGGTTGCCGAGGGTCTCCCACATAGAGGTCCCCTAGAAAATCCTGAGCAGCCGGTAGAGAAAGATCGTGAAGTCCTCCATGACGCCAGCCCCTTTCGGCAGGGGGAGGTACACCACCTTGACGAACACGTAGAGCAGGGCCACGGTCCCCAGGACGGCGGTCACGACGAGGGGAAGTGGCCGGCGCATGCCCACAAGGCGCATGAACGCCAGGAGAAAGAGGACATTCGTCAAGGGAAAGCCGAGGAGCGGGGCCAGGGCGGGGTAGCCGAGGACGAGGGCCATCCCCGTCGCGAGCTTCGGCACCGCCAGCGGCAGAGACGGACCACCCTCCGCCGCCGGCTCTCTGGCTCTCGCCACCTCCAGGAGCTTCAGGACGCAGGACCCCATGAGGCCGATCAGGACCAGCCGCGGCCAGAAGTCCGGCCCGAGCTGGCCCGGAACCGGGACCACCGGCAGCCGCCCCGCGGCGACAAAAAGCCCCGCGGCAGCCACCAAGATCAGGGCGGGGCCGATGGCCCCGCGCAGGGATCGCACCGGACTTCCCCTACCGCTTCAGGCCGAACTCCTTCACGTACCGGTCGAGGAGCTGCACCTGTTCCCGCACCCATGGACCGAACTGCTCGGAACCCATGTAGCTGTCGGGCCGGAAGTACCACTCCTCCGCGAACTTCTTGTAGGCCGGCGTCTCCATCCCCTTGCGGATCGCCTCGGCCAGGAGCTTCACCCGCTCCGGCGGCACCCCCTTCTTGGCCACGATGCTCCGGAACTGGGGAAGCTGGATGTCGTAGCCGAGCTCGACGGAAGCCGGGACCTCCGGGAACGCCGGGTGGCGCTTGTCGGCGAAGATGATCAGCGGGCGGAGCTGGCCGGCCTTGAGGTACTGGAGGACGTCCCCGGCCTGCTCGTAGAGCACCTCCGAGTGGCCGCCGAGCGTCGACGCGTAGCGCTCCCCGGGCTTGGGGTACGGGACCGTGGTCAGCTTGATCCCCTTCTTCTCGAAGAAGCGGACCGTGACGTCATCCACCGTCCCGTAGCCCGTCGCGGCCACCCGGATCTTCCCGGGGTTCTCCTTCGCCGCCTGCAGGAGCTCCTGGATCGTCTTGTAGGGGCTGTCGCTCTTGACGAAGAAGAACGAGTCGGCCACCTGGGTGCGGGTCACCCATTCGAGATCATCGACCGTCACCTTTGACAGCCCCATTGGGATGGTGGCCAGCGTGTCCATGATGTACGTGGCGATCGTGTAGCCGTCGGCCTTCGCCGCCATGAGCTGGCCGAGCCCGGTGTTCCCCGACGCGCCGGGGACGTTCGAGACCGGGATGGCCACGCCCAGGATCGGCTGGGCGTGCTGGCCGATCGTCCGCGCCATGGCGTCGGCCCCGCCGCCCGCCCCCCACGTCACGATGAAGTCGATCGGCCGCGACGGGTACTTCTCCTGGGCGAGCGACGCCCCGGCCGTCGATACGAGAACCAGAGCGATCAGAAGGACCATCAACCCTCGTACGTGATTCCGCATAGCTCGCCTCCTCTAGCCTTGGTTCGCTTCGTCCCGCAGCACACGGCGGAGCATCTTCCCGGTGGCGCTCACGGGCAGCTCGTCCCTGAACTCGACGACCCGGGGGACCTTGTAGCCGGTCAGCCGTTCCTTGCAGAAAGCGGTCAGCTCGGCCGCGCTGACGCGCCCCCGGTGCTCCACTTTGAGCACCACGCAGACCTTGACCACCTCGCCCCGGTAGGCGTCTGGCTCCCCGACCACTGCCACCAGCCTCACCGCCGGATGGCCGTAGAGCACTTCCTCCACCTCGCGGGGCCAGACCTTGAAGCCGGCGGTGTTGATCTGATCCTTCTTCCGGTCCACGATCACGAAGTATCCGTCCTCGTCCATCCGGGCCACATCGCCGGTGTGAAGCCACCCTCCCGCCATCGCCTGAGCGGTCTCCTCCGGGCGGTTCCAGTAGGCCTTCATCACCTGAGGGCCGCGGATGACCAGTTCCCCTGACTCCCCCACGGAGAGGTCGGCTCCCGTCTCCAGGTCAACGATCTTGGCGTCGGTGTCGGGCAGCGGGATGCCGATGGATCCCGGCTTCGCGCGGTCCAGGGGGTTGGCGTGGGTGAGCGGGCTGGTCTCGGTGAGGCCATAGCCCTCGATCAGCACCTCGTGGCCCACCAGCTCGTCGAAGGCGGCCTTGACGCTGGCCGGCAGCGCCGCGGCGTTCGTCCGGCAGGCGCGAAGCGAGGAGTAATCCACGCGCCGGCTCTCCGCGTTGTTCAGTAGGGCGATGAACATCGTCGGGACGCCGAAGAGCCGGGTCGCGCTGAAGCGCTCGACGGCCCGCGCGATGGTGACGGGGTGAAACCTTCGGAAGACCAGAATCGTCGCGCCGGCGTAGAGCGGGACGTTCACCACCCCGGACATCCCCCCGCTGTGGAACATCGGCAGCGCGCCGACGCAGACTTCCGCCCCGGGCTCGAAGGCGTACCACTCGGCGAACTGGATGGTGTTGGCGACGATGTTGCGGTGGGTGAGCATCGCGCCCTTGGGCGCCCCCGTGGTGCCCCCGGTGTAGAGCAGGACCGCCACGTCTTCAGCCGGATCCACCATGACCGGGGACACCCCTTGCCCGTCCTCCCGAAGCAGCTCGTCGAACTGAAGACTCCCGTGAGGAGCCGCGTTCTGGGATCCCCCGGCGACGACGAGCGGGATGCCGAGGCGCGCGGCGACCGCTCCCGCGACGGGCACCCCCGGCGCCCCGGCGACCAGGAGTCGCACGGCAGCATCGGCCGCCTGAACCGCCAGCTCTCGCTCCGTCAGCGCGGGGTTGATGGGGACGACCGTCGCCCCGCAAAGCCAGGTGGCGTAGAAACTGATCACGAGCTCGGGGCCATTCCAGAGGCACAGGGCGACCCGGTCTCCCCTGCCGACTCCCAGCCGCTGGAACCCGGCGGCCACGGACTGGACTGAGCCCCAGAGCGCCTCGTAGGTCAGGGCGCCCAGCTCCGCACCCGTTTCGTGATCCAGGGTCCGGAGGGCAAGGCGATGGGGGAATCGCTTGACGCTTCGCTCAAGAATCCACCAGGCTGGGACCTCGGGATAGGCGAGCGACGTGGACAGATGCGACGGCCAGACGCGGTGCCAGGGGCGAAGGGGCACGCCGGCCTCGGCGAGGCCGTGAGCGGACGTGCTCGACCTCCCTTCCAAGCGCCGCTCCGAACGCGACACGCGCCTAAACCGCGTGGCCCACCACGTCGAGGTTATACCCCACGTCCAGCGCCTTCAGGTTCTCGGCGTGGAAGCGCGGGATCACCGCCAGCATGGCCTGCTTCATCGCCTCGAAGTCCATCCCCGCCAGCCGGGTCAGCGCCCCGAGCATGACCATGTTGGCGAAGAGGACGTTCCCGAGATGCTCCTTGGCGAGCGCCGTGGCCGGGACCTCCACGTGGCGGTCGGGGGCGTCGGGACGGACCTCCACCACCATCTCGGGGTCGTAGAGGATCTTGCCCCGGCAGAGGTCGTAGAATTTCTTGTACGCGGGGGCGGAGAAGGCCACGAAGACGTCGGCGTTCTCCACCACGGGGCTGTCCACGTACTCGGGGGCGATCACGAGCTGGGCGCGGACGTATCCCCCCCGGGTCTCGGTGCCGTGGCTCTTCAGCATGGTGACCCGGTGGCCCTGGTTGATGGCGCAGAGGCCCAGGATCTGAGCCATGCGAATCACACCCTGGCCGCCGAATCCCGAGATCAGGATCTCGGTGCGGGTCCTGGCCGGGGCTTCCTTCGGGAAGGTCGTCTCAATGTTTGCCATCGCCCGGTCCCTTTTCCGCCATCTGGGCGCGAACCCGCTCGTTCATGTCCCGGAGAATCTTCGAGAACTCCGGCCGGCTGTTGGACGCGTCGTGCTTGATGCCGGTCTCCCAGGTGAAATCGGTCTCCTTGCCGTCCACCGTCCGGCCCTGGGTGTGCTCCCAGATCCACTCGAGGTTCTTGAGCGTGTCCCGAGTCCCGAGCGCGTAGGCGCCAAAGTTCTCGTTGCACGGGAAGCGGACGTGGACGAAGGAGAAGCCGTCGTTCTGGAGCGCCTTCTTCACGATCTTGACGGTTTGGTGCCACTGGGTGGCCGTCGTCTCCGCCACGAACGTCGCACCGGCCGCCTTGACAATGTCGCACGGGTCGAAGGACGGCTCCACCATGCCGTAGGGGCTCGAGTTGGTGACATAGCCCGCGGGCGTGGTGGGGGAGAACTGCCCGCCCGTGGACTCGTAGCCCATGTTGTCCTCGCAGATCACCGTGACCCCGAGGTTCCGGCGCGCGGCATGGATCAGGTGAGAGGTGCCGATGGCGGCGGCGTCGCCGTCGCCGACCACGATCAGGTACTTCTTGTCGGGCTGGGCGACCTTGAGGCCGGTGGCCACGGCGATGGCGCGCCCGTGGGTGGCGCCGAAGTTGTCGCCGCCCCAGGTGGCGAAGGTCTGGCGCCCCACGCACCCGATGCCGGTGCCGAAGATCACTTCGTCCTGCTTGAGCCCCAGCTCGTCGATGGCCTGGAGCAGCCAGTTCTCGATCATCCCGATGCCGCAGCCGTGGCAGGCCTTCGTCGGGATCTGGCTCGGCCTCAAATACTTCGCTGCCAGCTTGTTCATGACCTCACTCCTGTTCGAGCGCCGGCTTGGCCGGCGCAATCCCTGGGGGGAGGCATCGGAAGGGGGGCAAAGCCCCCCTCCGAGTTAGCGGACCTCCGTCCAGATATAGGGAAGCTCTGGGATCCGATCGCGTCGCGCCACGCCCTCAAGGGCGGCAGCGACCTCAGCGACGGTATGGAGCTCGGCGCTCTTGCCCATGAAGTGGACCTTCCGCTTGTCCGGGGCAGCGCGCATGACCTCCCGCACCAGCTGGCCGTCGTAGTTCAGCTCGCAGACCAGGTATCGCGCATCCCGCTCGAAGAGCTCGTCGGCAAACGGCCAGAGCGAGATCAGCCGCAGGAAGCCGGCCTTCACGCCCCGCCGCCGGGCCTCCAGAACCCCCGTCTTCACCGTCCGGGAGGCCGCCCCGTAGGCCACGGCGATCACCTCCGCGTCCTCCAGCCCTACCGCCTCGTAGCGGAGGATTTCCTCCCGATGGTGCCGGATCTTGTTGACCAGCCGGTAGGTCTGCGCCCACTGGGCCTCCATCTCCTCGATGTCGTAGCCCTCCTCGGTGTGGGTGTAGGCCGAGACGCAGACGCCCGTCCCCTTGCCGACGATATTCGGCGGCACGTCGATGGCGTCCGAATTCAATGGATAGAACGGCATCGTGAGGTTGTGACGCCGCGGCACCACGATGTCGGCCAGCTCGGCGTAGTCGCGCGGCAGGAAGAGGTCCTCGAACATGTCCGAGATCACCTGGTCCGTCAGAATGGTGACGACGGTCCGGAACCGCTCGGCGAGGTTGAAGGCGTCGATAGTCAGCCAGAAGCTCTCCTGCACGCTGTTGGGAGAGAGAACGATCGTCTCAATGTTTCCCCCGTGGGTGCAGTAGCGGGCCACGTAGAATTCCCCCTGCCCGGGAGCCCCGGTGATCCCGCTGATGGGGCCGACCCGCATGGCGTCCACCACGACCAGCGGAATCTCGTTGGTGATCGCCCAGCCGTAGGCGTCGTGCATGAGGGTGAAGCCCGGGCCGGAGGTCGCCGTCATGGCCTTGAGCCCCCCGAGGCTCGCCCCGGCGCACATGTGCATCCCGGCCAGCTCGTCCTCGGCCTGCATGTAGTAGCCCCCCACCTGGGGGAGCCGTTTGGACATGTACTCGGCGATGTCGGTGGCGGGGGTGATGGGGTACCCCGCGAAGACCCTGCACCCGGCGGCAATGGCCCCCTCGGTCAGGGCATAGGTGCCCGCCTCGAGGAGGCGGCGCCCCTCACGATACCGTTCGGCCCACTCCGCCCACGGCGCCACCAGCTTTTCGCTCACTCCGGTCTGTATGATCGCCATGACTCTCCTCTCGCTTCCTCGCTGGTCAGCTGCTCCGCTGCAGTGGTCAGCTCGTCGGCCACTGACACCTGTCGGCTCCCCACCGGCTCCGGGACCTCTTTGGGGCCCACGTGGATGCAGAAGTCCGGGCAGATCTGGTAGCAGAGCATGCAGCCGATGCAGTTTTTCTCATGGGGGACGTACATCGCAAACCACCCGATCTTGTTCGCGGTCTTCCGCCAGGCGAAGACGTCCACCGGGCAGATGTTGAGGCAGAACCCGCAGGCCTTGCACATGTCCTCCGAGATCACCACGTCCCAGAGGCCGGCGGGTGCTTTGGGCGCCTTCTTCTCAAGCTTGAACAGCGGCATCTTGTGTCATCACCTTCAGCACGATTTCTTTGGCGTTCGCGATGTGCGCCCGCGCGAACCGCTCGGCGGCCTCCGCGTCGTGGGCGGCGATGGCCTCGTAGATGCCCCGGTGTTCGCGATAGGCGTCTTCCAGCCGGTTCTCAGTTTTGAGGAGCAGCGGGTGGAAGTGGCGGATCGAGAGGCGAACCACCGCCGACAGGCCCAGGAGCCGCTTGTTGCCGCCGGCCCGGAGGATCTCGTCGTGAAAGGTGACGTGGGCGCCAAACCACTGGTTCGGGTCGCGACGCTCGAGGCACTGGGCCATGCGGCCGAGCGCCTTCCGGATCCTGCCGAGCGCTGCCTCGTCGGCGCGGTGAGCGGCGAGGCGTGCCGCAAGGCCGTCGAGCACCTCGCGGAGATCGTAGAGCTCAACGGCTTCGGTGAGATCGAGAAGGGCGACCCGCACGCCGCCGCCGGGGAGAAGCTCGATGAGCCCTTCCTGCTGGAGGCGCCCCAGGGCTTCCCGAATGGGGGTTCGGCTGATCGCGAGCTGGGCCGCGAGGTCGGTCTGCCTCAGGCGGGCGCCGGCCAGGAAGCGGCCGTTCAGGATGGCGTCCCTGAGGGTCTGAGTCGCCTCATCGACAAGCCGGCGGCGTTTGAGCGGGGCAACCTCGGGCCTGACAGCCATCGGAACCCCCGGACCTGGATTTTGTATCCAGGATACAATCAGCCAGATCGCCGCCAGCTGTCAAGGGAAAACTTCAGTTGGGGTCAGGCTTGCGTTATTGCGTTGCGGCCGCCGCGGCGCCGGGGGGACCCTACAGGTTGATCCGGCGCCGGGCCATCGCCCGCGGCCATTTGCCGTCGTAGTCCTCGTCGAACACCAGGGCCTCGTCTGCCGGGACGGCGACCCAGTGCCCGGCCCCCATCTCGGCCTCGAGCTGGCCGGGGGCCCAGCCAGAATGGCCGAGGATGAAGAGGCGCCGGCGCGGGCCCGTGCCGTCCGCGATGGCACGCCAGATCTCCGGCTGCCAGGTCATCGCCACCCCATCTTTGATGAGCACGGTGGACGCCCCGACGTAGTCGGCCGTGTGCAGCATGAAGCCCCGGGTCCGTTCCACGGGCCCGCCGTAATGCGTCCGGATGGTCCCGCTCGCGTCCTTGCTTTCGATGCCCAGCTGTTCCAGCACGCGCGCGAGGGGGATTTCCACCATCGGCCGGTTCAGCACCAGACCCATCGCCCCCCCGCTGTCGTGCTGGACCATGTAGATGACAGTCCGCATGAACCTGGGATCGGACATCAGCGGCGTCGCAACGAGGAGCTGGCCGGTCAGGTCGCCGCTCGGAGACGGTCGCTGTGCGGCCGCCCGCGCCCCGATCCCGGCGACGGTCAGAAGGACGGCCACTCCGACGGTGGCCAGAGTCGCGCGAGGCAGACCCGTCATTCCTTCACCGCCTTGATGGCCGCTTCGATGAAGGAGGTGTCCACGATCTCCTTGAGCGGGATCAGGCTCTTCATGAAGCCGTGCTCGACCCACCACTTCATCTGCTTTTCGACGTCCGGCACGAGGAGCCGGCCGTTCCGGTCCTGGTAGGGGAAGCCGATCTTAATAATCTCGGGCTTAGCGCCGGTGTGCTTGGCGGTGATCTGGACGACCTCCTCGTAGTTCCGGCCCGGCACGATCTGTCCGTCCTTCTGGACGAGCACGGCGTCGTGGTAGTACCGCGAGGCCTTCACGTACCCCTTCATGAAGGCCACCGCCTTCTCCCGGTCGGCGGCGAAGCCCTTGGCGTAGAAGACGGTAGCGATCTGCCAGGGATAGAGGTCGCCGGCCCACGCGAGGATCTTGCCGAAGCCCTGCGCCTCGGTGGTGCCGGGGAACGGCTGGGGCACCATGATGGCCTCCACCTGCTTCCCCTTGAGCGCCTCCACCGTGGACGGCATGGCCTGGAGCGGGATGACCTTGACGTCGGCCAGCCGCAGCCCTTCCCTTTCCAGGATGTTGCCGAGGTGGAGGTGGAAGGTGGAGCCCAGCGTCGTGAGGCCGATCCGCTTCCCCTTGAGGTCCTTCACCGACCGGATCTCTCCCCTGTCCCAGAGCTCCT
>JBBTEL010000283.1:2105-13277 GCA_038042325.1 Candidatus Methylomirabilota bacterium | reverse complement strand
TGACGACCTTCATGTCGTGCTCGACGATCAGAATGGTCTTGCCCTGGTCCCGGAGGCGCGTGATGGCCGCCAGGAGCTCGTTCAGGAGCGTCCGGTTCACGCCGGCGGCGGGCTCGTCCAGCAGGATCAGCTCCGGGTCCGTCATCAGCACGCGGATGAACTCCAGGAGCTTCTGCTGGCCGTAGGAGAGGTTCCCGGCGTACTCATGCTGGAGCCTGTCGAGGGTCACGAACCGGAGGAGCTCTTCCGCCCGCCGGCGCGCGGTCTCGAAGGGCTCCCGCGTCACCACCAGGAGGTTTTCCAGGGCGGTCAGCTCGGGGAAGACCCGGATGATCTGGAAGGTGCGCCCGATGCCGCGGCGGGCCACCTGGTGGGGCTTGAGCCCGTCGATGCGCGCGCCCTTGAAGCGGATCTCCCCGGCGTCGCGCGGGTCGAGGCCCGTGATGCAGTTGAAGAGCGTGGTCTTCCCGGAGCCATTGGGCCCGATGAGGCCGTAGATCCTGCCGGGGGTCAGCGCGAGCGAGCAGCGATTGACCGCGGTCACCCCACCGAAGCGCTTGGTGACGTCCCTCACCTCGAGGATCGCGTTCGGCTGCATCTCAGATCGTCCGGGGGAGCTGGTAGCGCTGCTGGAGGATCCCCAGGATGCCTCGGGGCATCAGGAGCACCACGACGATGATGATGGCGCCGAACAGGACCTGGTGGAGATAGAGGAACCGGGCCCAGACCAGCTCCTGGAAGACGAAGAGGGTGACGGCGCCGAGGACCGGCCCCCAGACGGTCCCCTTGCCGCCGAAGAGGGCCATCACGATCATCGTGATCGTCGTGAGGAGCGGGAACACGGCCATGGGCTCGATGTAGCCCTGGTCGCGCGCCTGGAGCCCCCCCACCACGCCCGGGACGAAGGCCGACAGCAGGAAGGCGTAGAGCTTGTAGCGCGCCGTGTCGATGCCCATGGCCTCGGCCGCGACCTCGTCCTCCCGGATCGTCATGAGCCGGAGCCCGAAGCGCGAGGTGATGATGAGAAAGGCCGTCGCCGTCACCGCGACGGCTGCCAGCCCCGTCGCGTAGTAGATCTGGACGCTGGCGTGCAGGGCGGGGAGGGACAGTCCGGACCCGCCGCCCGTGAGCCCCTCGAAGTAGGAGACCAGCACCCGCATCACCTCGTTGAGCCCGAGCATGGAGATCGCGAAGTAGGGGCCCTTCAGGCGCAGGCACGGGTAGCCGATGATCAGCGCCAGGATCGCCCCCGCGACCCCTCCCATGAGGGACGCCGGCATCCAGTGCCAGCCGTGGGTGACTACCAGGATCCCCGTGGCATACGCCCCCGTCCCGAAGAAGGCCACGTGACCGAAGGAGACGTAGCCCGTGAGACCGGAGATCAGGTTCCAGCTCTGGGCCAGGGCGACCCACATGAAGAGCTGGAGCATGAATCGGATCCCGTACCCCGTGGCGGTGATCGGATAAAGCGCCAGCGCGACCAGCAGGACCCCGAGGGCCGCGATGAACGCCCGCTTCACGTCGAGCGCCCTCCGAAGAGCCCCGTGGGGCGGAGGAGGAGGACCAGCACCAGCAGCACGTAGGCCACCGCCTCGGAGACCTGGGTCGTCAGGAAGAGGGAGGACAGCTGTTCCACAAGTCCGAGCAACATTCCCCCCAGAAGCGCGCCGGGGTAGTTCCCCGCTCCGCCGAGCACGATCACCAGGAACGACTTGAACGTATAGACCTGTCCCATCTCGGGCTGGATGGCCACGATCACCGCCACCAGGCTGCCGCCCGCCGCCGCCAGCGCGGAGGCCATGCCGAAGGCGTAGAGGTGGATCCGCTGGACGTTGACCCCGCAGACCATGGCCACCTCGCGGCTCTGGGAGGTGGCGCGGATGGCCTTGCCGAGCTTGGTCTTTTGGAGAAACCAGAATGCGAAGAGCGTCAGGCCCACGGCGAAGGCGAAGGAGATCAGCCGGGACTTGGAAAGCGCCAAGGGCCCGACCAAGAAGGAGCCGGTCAGGAACTCCACGGAGCGGACATCCGAGCTGAAGGCGTACTGGGTCACGTTGACCAGAGCGATCGAGATCCCGAACGTCAGGAGGAGCGAGGAGAGCTCCGGGGCGTCCACGACCCGATGCACCATCGAACGCTGGAGGAAGGCCCCGAGCAGGAACATGAGCGGCATGGAAACGAGGAGCGACAGGTACGGGTTGATACCCAGGAGCTGGAACCACCAGAAGGTCGTGTAGGCCCCGAGCATCAGGATCGTGCCGTGGGCCACGTTGATCACCCGCATGACGCCGAAGATGAGCGCCAGGCCCAGGGCCACCATCGAGTAGAGCGCACCGGCCAGGAGGCCGGAGATGACCACCTGGCCGACCATCGCGGGGGTAATGATCACGCCCATGGCATCCCTCGAACGCAGGAGCGCCCGCCGGGCCGCCGGCGGGCGCCGTTCAGTTCGAGTGTCAGGCCCTCACTCGCCTACCGTCGGGTCCACGGCGGGGTGGGGAAGAGGGCTTTGCCCGCGGCCAGCTCGTCGGGCCAGACGATCACCTTCTTGCCTTCCTGCCACTGGAACGTGACCATCTTGTGGGAGATCTGGAATCCGCCTTCATCGACCTTGAAGCCGCCGTACACCGTGTTGATGTCCAGCTTCAAAACGGCCTCCCGGATCTTCTCCCCGTCGAGCGAGCCCGCGCGCTTGATCGCCTCCACGAGGACCTGGCAGCCCCCGTAGCCGCCGGCTGAGTGATAGGAGAGGTCTCTGCCGGGGAACTCCATCGTGTAGGCCTGGAGGAACTCCTTGGCCCCGGGGTACGGCAGCTCCACTTCCCACTGGGTCGCGCCGTAGACGAACTCGGCGTTCTTCCCCAGGAGCTGGTAGAACGTGGGCAGGTCGCCGCCCACGGTCACCCCGTACATCTTGGGGTTCACGTTGAGCTCCTTCATCTGGCGGGTGATCGCCACCGCATCGTCGAAGTAGGTCGCCGCGCCGAGCACGTCGGGATTGGCGGCCCGGATCTTCGTCAGGATCGCCGAGAAGTCGGGGTTCCCCTTCGGGTAGGCCTCGACGAAGACCACCTGGAGGCCGTTCTTCTTGGCCAGCTCGATGGTCCCCTGCACCGTCGCCTTGGGGAAGAGGGTGTCCTCGTTGATGATCGCGATGGTCTTGAGCCCCCGCTTGGCCGCCATCTCCACGAGCCCCTCCAGATACACCTCGGCCGCCGACTGGACCATGAAGATGAACTTCCGCCCCTTCTTGAAGATCGAGGTGGTGGAGGCCATCGGGGCGACCATGGGCATCTTGTACTTCTCGTTCACGTTGGCCACGGCCTCGGTGATGGCGGAGGAATACGGGCCCATGACCAAATCAACCTTGTCCTGGGTGATCAGCTTCTCGTAGAGGCGGACGCCCGTGGCGGGCTGGGACTGGTCGTCGTAGAGAACGAACTCGATCTTTCGCCCGAGGACCCCGCCCTTCTCGTTCACGTGCTTGGCGCAGAGCTGGTAGCCCCGGTGCTGGTTCTGCCCGAGCGCCGCGTAGGTGCCGGTCAGCGAGAGGGAAGCGCCGATCTTGATCGGGGCCTGCGCTGAGGCCGGCGTCCACGACCCCGCCAGGACCACCAGCGCCGTCGCCAACCCCGTCACACTCCTGAAAGCCGTCCTCATGGATGATCCTCCTTTGCTGAGCTCAAATGGGACCAATCGCGTGCGGAAACGTCCATCACGAATAACAGATTCCCCCCGCCCTGTCAAGGCAGCGAGCCGATCTTGACAGCCCTCGATCGCAGTCCCTACACTGCGGCCCATGACCTCCCTGGGCAGACCGCCGCCGCTCGACGGCCTCACGATCCTCGACCTCTCGACCCAGCTCTCGGGCCCCTACTGCTCCATGCTCCTGGGCGACCTCGGCGCCGACGTGATCAAGGTGGAGCGGCCGGGCAAGGGCGACGACGCGCGCGCCTTCCCGCCGTTCGTCAACGGCCAGAGCGCGCCGTTCATGACCTTCAACCGGAACAAGCGGAGCCTCGCCCTGGACCTGAAGCAGCCCGCCGGCCGAGAAATCTGCCTCAGGCTGGCGGCGGGCGCCGACGTGTTCCTCGAAAACTTCCGCCCGGGCGTGGCCGAGCGCCTCGGCGTGGGCTACCAACACGTCGAGGCGGTGAATCCCCGCATCGTCTACGGCTCGATCTCCGGCTTCGGCCAGACCGGCCCCTACCGGGAACGCGGCGGCTTCGACCTGATCGCCCAGGGAATGTCCGGGCTGATGTCCATCACGGGGGAGGAGGACGGGCCGCCGCTGCGGGTGCCGATCCCCCTCTCCGATCTCGGGGCCGGGATGTTCGGCGCGATCGGAATCCTCGCCGCCCTCCGGGCGCGCGAGCAGAGCGGCCGGGGCCAGTGGGTGGACACCTCGCTGCTGGAGACCCCGATCGCCTGGTCGGTGTACGAGGCCGCGGGCTACTTCGCCACCGGCGAGGTTCCGCCGCGGCTCGGGGCCGGCCATCGCGCCAGCGCCCCGTACCAGCCGTTTCGCACGAAAGACGGGTGGCTGAACCTGGGCGCGGCCTCCCAACAGCTCTGGGAGAAACTCTGCGCCGTGCTGGAGCTGCCGGAGCTCAGGAACGATCCGCGGTTCGCGACAGGCGCCGAGCGGGTGAAGCACCGGAAGGAGCTCGCCGCGCTCCTCCAGGCACAGTTCGATCGGGAACCCACCGCCCACTGGCTGGCGCGGCTCGAGGCCGCCGGCGTCCCCGCGGGGCCGGTCCTCACCTACGACCAGGTCTTCGCCGATCCCCAGGTGCGCCACCGCGAGATGGTGGTGGAGGTGGACCATCCGGTGGCAGGGCGGTCGCGGGTGCTGGGCGTGCCGATCAAGCTCTCGGAGACCCCGGCCTCGGTCCGGCGGCCCGCCCCCACCCTCGGCCAGCACTCGACGGACATTCTGGGGACCCTGGGGTACTCCGAGGACGACGTGGCCCGGCTGAGAGCCGGGGGGGTTATCGGGTAGAGGGCCTGGCCGACCTGCCGGCGCGGCGGCGCGCTTTGGGGCGAGCCGCGCGCGCGGCCCCCGCGCGGGGACGGGCGAGGTCGTAGGCGCGGTACTCCATCTGCTGGCTGATGCGCTCCCGCGCCTTCTCCCCCCAGAACCGTTCCACGAGGTAGAGCCCCAGATCCAGCGCTGAGGCCACGCCCCCGGCCGTGATCACGTTACCCTCGTCCACGATCCGCTGATCGCGGACCACCTCGCGGCAGTACGGGGCCAGGAGTTCGTAGGCGTTGCGATGGGTGGTGGCGCGCTTGCCCTGCAGGTACCCGGCCTTGCCGAGCAGGAGCGCTCCGGTGCACACGCTTGCGATGGGCCGCTCGGTCCCCCACCGCGTGAGGTAGTCCATGCACCAGTCGTCCCCCATCAGCCGCCGCGTCCCGAGCCCGCCGGGAACGTAGAGCAGATCGAAGGCCGAGAGATCGCCATACACGGCGTCGGGGACAAATTTAATCCCGGTCTCGTCGGCGATCTCCGACTGGGTGCCGATGATCCGGTGGGTGACCTCCGGATCGATCCCCATGAGGGCGACGCGGCGGAGGCTGTCGTAGGCGCCGATCAGATCCAGGAGGGTGAGACCGGGAAAGGCAAAGAACGCGATCCGCTTGATCGGGCGCGCGGCTGCCGTGCTCATGGCTCTCAGTCGGCCCCTCGAGCGCGGGCTTTGCCCGCGCAACCCGGGGGGAGGTTCGGAAGGGGGGCGGAGCCCCCCTCCGAGGTGAGCACACCGGCGCGCCGGGCCCGCTCGACGATCTTCCGGGCGCGCGTCAGGTGAGGCATGTCCACCATTTGGCCCTTGAAGGCGAAGGCCCCGCTCCCCTTCTCCCGGTGCTCGTCGAACGCCGCGATCAGCTCCCGGGCCTCCTGGACGTCCTCCTTCGACGGCGTGAAGACGTCGTTGATCACCGGGATCTGGCCCGGATGGATGGAGATCTTCCCGGTGAACCCCATCCAGACGCCCTCCTGACACTCCCGCCGGAGCCCCTCGAGGTTGGGGATGTCCGTGTACACCGTATCGATGGCCTGGACGCCGGCGGCGGCGGCCGCCAGCGCCGTCATCACCCGGGCGTAGCGCGGGATATCGAGGTAGCGCCCCTCGGCATCCCGCGTGCGGGGCAATCCCATGGCGGCCGAGAGGTCCTCGATTCCCCATGAGACGGCCGCGATGCGGGCGCTGGCTCTGGCCACCTCGGCGATGTTCAGCAGGCCCTCGGGAGTCTCGGTGGCGATGAGCAGGAGCGCCGTGGAGCCGAACGCCACGCCGTGCCTCTCCTCCAGCCGGTCGAGGATCGCGGCGATGGCGCGGATGTCGGCCGCGCTCCGCGGCTTAGGAACGACGTAGCCGTCCGGCTTCCCCGCGATGGTCCCCTCAAGGTCCGCCTCGCCGAAGCCGGTGTTGAGCGGGTTCATGCGGACCCACCGCTCCCGCCCGTCGAAGTCCAGCGTCTGGAGCCAACGGAGCACGATCCCCCGGGCCTCGGCCTTCTTTTCCACGGTGACCGCGTCCTCCAAGTCCAGGATCAACGCGTCGGCCGGGAGCGTGAGCGCCTTGGCGATCATCTTCTCGTTCCCGCCCGGGACGAAGTGGAACGAGCGCCGCGCGTTCATGCCGCGAAATGGTGGATCATGCGGGGGGTCCCGGGATGCGGCGGCGCATCATCGCGGCGCGCCGGCAGCGCATGACGATCTCGCCGCGCTGGTTCTTCGCCCGGTGCTCGAAGATCACGATCCCCCACTGGGGGCGCGAGCGCGATTCGCGCTTCTCGATCACCTCGGTTTCGGCGTAGATGGTGTCGCCGTGGAACACCGGCTTGGGAAACTCCACCTTCTCGAAGCCCAGGTTCCCCACCGTGGTCCCGAGCGTGGTGTCGCCCACGGAGAGCCCCACGGCCATCCCGAGGGTCAGGATGCTGTTGACCAGGGGCTTGCCGAACTCGGCTTTCGACGCCGCCTCAAAATCAAGATGCAGCGGCTGAGGGTTCATCGTGAGGCAGGTGAAGAACACGTTGTCCGCCTCGGTGATGGTGCGCCCGGGCTGATGCTGGAACACCTGGCCGACGATCAACTCCTCGAAGAGCTTGCCCGCCATGGCCTTCCTAGCGTAGCCGCCCCACGGTCGCTGGGCAAGCCCTTGTACTCGTTCGGCACATTGGTGACACCTACGTTGGGCCGGTGGAGGCTAGATCTTGAAGGTACTGCTGCGGCGTGCGATAGCCAAGGGCCTGATGAGGAGGCCGCTCACGCCGCCGTACTACGCCCTGCCGGTGACCGCGGCCCTCCTCCACACCCAGGGAGGGCTCGTGGTCAACCAGCATGCGCAGGTGGTGACACCCGAGGGCTCGCCGATTCCGAACCTCTACGCGGGAGGTGGGGTCGCCGCCGGGGTCTCCGGCCACGGCCCGGCAGGCTACCTCTCGGGCAACGGGCTTCTGCCGGCGCTGGGCTACGGCAGGATCGCGGGCGAGCACTGCGCGCGGGCGCTGGCGGGGGAACGCTCCTAGCGGGTCAGAGCCCGTCGAGGCGGCGGCGCTTATTCGACTGCGACGCTCGTCACGGTGAACTTCCCGTCTTTCTCCTCGAGCGTCACCGTCCCCTTGCCCTTCCGCTCGGCGCCGCCGGCCCTGACCGTGATCTCTTCGACCGTGATGCCTTTGACGTTCGCCCCCACCCGGACGGCGGCGAGGCCGCGGAAAGGAAAGATCAGCTGGACCTCGGCCTTCTTCCCGGCCACGTCGAGCGTGTAGTCGGCGCCGCCGACCTTCACGGTCACCTTGTCCGCCGCGTGGGCTTTCACGGCGTCCCAGTTCGCCTTGCCCCAGCCCAGCAGGAACTCGTGGGCCGCCTGGATGTGCGGGGGCGCCTGGGCCGAAGCGGAGGCGACAGGGAGCAGCAGCGCCAGCGCGATGGTCATGAACGTCCAGAGACGAGTCATTCTTCCCTCCCGATCTGCGCGGTCTTCGACCTCCCGCACTAGATTCTACCCCCAAACCCCCAGGAAAACTTCACATTCGCCCCGCTTCAAACGAAGTTCGAGTCATTCGGCTTATCCACAAAATCCACACATGTCGTGGATAAGTCCACCGGCTAGCCCAAGATATCGTGTCAAGACAGGCCGTGAGCCGGAAAGTCCTCTGTTGACAGGGGTTTGGGCTTCGTCTACAGTGAGTGCTCGGGAAAACGCCAATGATCACGGTTCCCGCCCATCGCGTAAAACAATTCGGGCTCGAGTTCTATCAGGCGTCGTTTTCAGCCAAGGACATCGACCGCCTGGTGAAATTCGAGGTCCTCGGCTACGCGGGCGGGATACCCAAGGAGCCCCCGAAACCCCGGCGCGCCGCCCGGGCACGGGTCAACTGGGAGATGCTGGAAAAGCGAATCGCGGAGAGCGAGGGCGCCTACCAGCGGCCGGTGATCCGCCGGAAGATCGAAGAGCTCGCCACGTACTACCGGGAGTGCAAGGAGGCCGGCACCCTGCCGGCGATCCCGGGGGCGGTCATCATCACCTCGGAGAAGCGCTTCACCTTCACCCCGATGGCGAGCCACCACGACCTGGGGCTGCTCCAGATCCCCGAGGAGCACGGGGTGCTCCGCGTCCTCGACGGCCAGCACCGGCTCTTGGCGCTCCACGCCCTGACCCAGGCCGGAGAGGTCCTGGGGATCGAGGTCCCGGCGGTGCTCTTCGACACGCTGGACGCCCGGCAGACCGTGGAGCTCTTCGTCACGATCAACGCCAAGCACACGCGGCTCAACCCCTCCCACATCGTGAGCCTCGCGGGACGCAAGCTCTATCCGGACCCCAATCAGGCGCTGGCCCACGACGTCATCCGCTCACTGAACGAGGACGAGACCTCCCCGCTCCACGGCGAGATCAAGATGCTCGGCATCGGGCAGGGGAAGGTCTCCCAGGCCCCGCTGGCTGAGGAGATCGTGGACTTCTTGGAGACGGTGGAGAACGTCGGCGGCAGCGCCCGGATCCAGGAGCTCCGCCAGGGCGCCAAGCGGTTCTTCCTGAACTACGTGAAGGCCCTGGCCGGCGTCTTCCCGAGCGCGTGGGCCGGCCGGAAGTACTCGATCAAGACGGGCGCGGCGCTCCGGGCCTTCGTCCGGGTGGCGCCCGACGTCATGGCGCGGGCCCGCGAGCTCCGCAAGGACCCCTTGGACCTCCACGCCATCCGCGAGGCCATCAAGCCCTGGGGAACCCGGCTGGGCGACCGCCGCTTCGAGACGGAGGGCGAGTGGCGGCAGAAGCTGGCGGGCGGCACGCGGGGGACGGTCGAGACGCTCACGCGGGAGCTGCGCGAGGCCCTTCGCAGCTAACCCTTTCCCGCCCCCTCCTCCCAGGGGAAGTTGACCGCGAGGATTTCGTAGGTCTTCTTTCCGCCGGGCAGCTGGGCGGTCACCGCCTGGCCAACTTCCTTGCCGATCAGCGTGCGGGCCAGGGGCGACATGATCGAGATCCTGCCCTTCGCCGGCGCCGCCTCATCCGAGCCCACGATCCAGTAGCACACTTCCTTGCCGTCCCCGTCCTGGAGGCGAACGCTGGAGCCGAAGGTCACCCGGTCGCCGTTGGTCGGCGGCTCGATGACTTCCGCGTGGGCCACCTTGGGTTCCAGCTCCTTGATGCGCCCTTCGATGAAGGACTGCTTCTCCCGGGCCGCGTGGTATTCGGCGTTCTCCGCCAGGTCGCCGTGGCTCCTGGCCTCGGCGATGGCCTTGGTGATCCGGGGACGCTCCTCCCGCTTCAGCCGCTCGAGCTCGGCCTTGAGACGGTCGAAGCCCTGCTGGGTCATGGGGGTCCGCTGGATAGCCATCGTGCGCTCCCATTGTACGGCACCCGCCGCCCGGCCGTCGAGTTCCCCGCGCCGCGGCCGCGCGGGATGGTTTACAATTAGCCCCATGCGCCGGATCCTCTCGCTCCTCGCCGTCTCCGTCCTCCTCTGGGGGTGTGGGCAGGGCCAGGCCCAGGACCCCAAGAAGAAAGAAGCGGCCGAGCGGAAGCCGCTCCCCGTCACGGTGGCGCGGGTCGAGACCCGGGCCGTCCAGCGAAGCGTCGAGACCGTAGGCAGCCTGCTCGCCTGGGAAGAGGTGCAGATCAAGTCCGAGCTGGCCGGGACTGTCGCCCGACTCCTCGTGGACCTGGGTGACCGCGTGGCGGCCGGCGCCGTCCTGGCCGAGTTCGACAAGCGCGAAGGCCGGCTCGCCATCGAGCAGGCCGAGGCCGACCTCCTGGCGGCCCGCGAGTCCTTGGCCCGGGCCAAGGCCGCGACCGAGTCCAGCCGGGCAAACCTGACGCGGGTCCAGGACCAGCAGGCGACCCTCCAGGCCGAGGTCGCTCGGGCCCGCGCCCAGATCGAATGGGCCGGCCTCGAACTGGAACGGAGTCGCCAGCTCCTCGCCAGGGAACTCATCGCGACCCGCGATGTGGACAACGCCCGGACCCTGCACCAGGTCGCCCTGGCCCAGCTCCGAATGACCGAGACAGCGCTCAACCAGCATCCTGACCAGGTGCGTATCGCCCAGGCCCAGCTCGATTCCGACCTGGCCGCGCTGAAGGGCGCCGCGGCCCAGATCAAGCAGCGGGAAGCCACCCTCGGCCTAGCCCAGAAGCGGATGGGAGACACCACCCTGCGCGCCCCGCTGGCCGCGCTGGTGGCCCGCCGGCACGTCTCGGCCGGCGAGTTCATCAAGGAAAACGTGCCGCTCTTCACCCTGGTCGTCGCCGACCCGCTCAAGTACACGGGGACGGTGCCCGAGCGGTACGCCCCGGAGCTTCGGGGCGGCCAGGCGCTCGAGATCACGGTGGAGGCCCACCCCGGGCAGACTTTTTCCGGCCAGGTGACGCGCGTGGCCCCGGCGGTGGAGGTCCAGACGCGGAGCCTCTCCCTGGAGGCTCGCGTACCGAACGCGGACGGGCGCCTCCGCCCCGGCTTCTTCGCCAAGGGCTCCGTCCTGACCCGGCGGGACGAGGCCGTGACCTTCGTCCCCGCCGAGGCGGTCACGTACTTCGTGGGCATCACCAAGGTCTTCGTCGTGACCGACGGCAAGGCCCAGGAGCGGCTGGTGAAGCCCGGGGCCCGCCAGGGCGGCTGGGTCGAGATTCTGCAAGGCGTCAAGGCGGGCGAGGCGGTGGCCAC
>JBBTEL010000283.1:0-2005 GCA_038042325.1 Candidatus Methylomirabilota bacterium | reverse complement strand
CCGGGGGCAAGCCCCGAGGAGATCGAGAGCCAGATCACCAAGCCCATCGAGGAAGTCGTCAACACGATCAGCGGCCTCGACGAGCTCCGCTCGACCACGATCGAGGGGCAGTCGCAGATCTTCGCCACCTTCGTCCTGGAGCGCAACGTCCAGGAGTCGGCCAACGACGTCAGGGAGAAGGTCGCGACGGTCGTCGGGCGCTTCCCGGCCGGGACGGAGCCGCCGATCATCGAGAAGTTCGACCCGGACTCGGCCCCGGTCATGGCCCTCGTGGTCTCGGGCCAGCGCTCCGCCCGCGAGATCACCGAGATCGCGGACAAGCGGATCAAGCGCCAGCTCGAGACCGTGAAGGACGTGGGCGCCATCACGCTGGTGGGCGACCGCAAGCGCGAGATCCAGGTGCTCGTGGACCCGCACAAGCTCACGGCCTTCGGCCTGTCGATCCAGCAGGTCAAGGAGGCCCTCCTGCGCCAGAACGTCGAGATCCCCGGGGGCCGCGTGACGGAGGGGGGCCGCGAAGAAGGTCTTCGCACCCTCGGCAGGATCGAGTCGCCGGCCGCGTTCAACGACCTGATCGTGGCCGACTTCAAGGGGGGCCCCGTCCACATCCGCGATATCGGCACGGTGGTGGACGGGGAGGAGGAGCCCCGGACCCTCTCCCGGCTGGACGGCCGGAACGCCGTCAGCCTCCTCATCCGCAAGCAGTCGGGCACCAACACCGTGGCGGTGGCGGACGCGGTGAAGAAGCGCCTCGCGGACATCCAGAAGGGGCTGCCGCCCGACATCCGGTTCGAGGTCGTCCGCGACCTCTCCCGCTTCATCAAGCGCTCCTTCCACGAGGTCCAGGACCACCTCCTCCTCGGCGGCCTCCTGGCGAGCCTCATCGTCGCCGTCTTCATCGGCAACCTCCTCTGGTGGGAGACTGCGGCGATCGGGGCCATCGTGGCCGCGGTGGGCGCCGCCTTCCTCCAAGGGAACCCCCAGCTCCTGCTCCAGGTCACCGGCCTGGCGATCCTCGCGACGATGATCTTCTTCCTGGCGGTGAAGAAGCTGCGTCCCGCCTTCGTGGCGGCCCTGGCCATCCCCTGCTCGATCATCGCCACCTTCACGGCCATGCGCATCGCGGGCTTCACGCTCAACAACCTCACGATGCTCGGGCTGGCGCTCTCCACGGGCATCGTGATCGACGACGCCATCATCGTGCTGGAGAACATCTTCCGCCACACGGAGGAGGAAGGGCGCTCCCCCTTCGACGCAGCGATCGCCGGCACCCGCGAGATCGCGCTGGCCGTCACGGCCACCACGCTCTCTCTCGTCGTGATCTTCCTCCCCGTGGCGTTCATGGGCGGGCTCGTGGGGAAGTTCTGGAACTCCTTCGGGCTCACCGCGACCTTCGCCATCGTCGTCTCGCTGGTCGTGGCGTTCACCCTGACCCCCATGCTCGCGGCCCGGATCCTCTCGGCCCGCGAGGCGGAGGATACCACCCGGACCTCGAAGGAATCCGCCTTCTACCGGGCGATGGAGCAGTGGTACGAAGCCGCCCTCGCCTGGTGCCTGGGCCACCGGCTGCCCGTGATCGGAGGCGCGCTGCTCATCCTCGTCGGCGGGTTCTATCTCCTTGCCAAGTCTCCGGTCGAGTTCGTGGTGGACGACGACATGAGCGAGTTCGAGGTCCTGGCCGAAGCCCCGCCCGGCGCGTCGCTCGAGCGGACGACCGAGATCGCCCGGGCGCTGGAGGTGGAGCTCCGGACCATCCCCGAGGTGCGCACCCTCTTCACGACCATCGGCGTCCGCGGCCAGTACCAGTCCAACGTCACGGACATCTCGATCTACGTGGGCCTCGCGCATCTCAGCGAGCGCACACGCGCCCAGGACGAGATCAAGCAGGACGCCCGGAGGCGGCTCGCCGTCTTTCCCGGGCTCAGGATCAGCGCCCAGCAGATCAGCCTGATCGGCGGCGGCGGCTTCCGCCAGACGCCGTTCAACCTGATCCTCCGCGGGCCGG
>JBBTEL010000282.1:3559-6000 GCA_038042325.1 Candidatus Methylomirabilota bacterium | reverse complement strand
TAAGGTGAGGGGGGCGAGTGCCCGGAGGGCGCGCCGTGGCTGACCTTCTCGTCGTCGGCTCCGTCGCGCTGGACAGCGTCACCACCCCCTTCGGCCAGGTGACCGAAGTCCTCGGCGGGTCGGCCACCTACTTCTCCTACGCGGCCAGCTTCTTCACCGACGTGAAGGTGGTGGCGGTGGTGGGGGACGATTTCCCGAAGGCGCACCTGGCGGCGCTCAAGGATCGGGGCGTGGACCTGTCCGGGCTCCAGGTCGCCCACGGCCAGACCTTCCGGTGGGTGGGGGAGTACGGCTTCGACCTGAACGAGGCGAAAACGCTGGACACGCGGTTGAACGTCTTCGCCAACTTCCGGCCGTCACTCTCGGGCGCCCACAAGAAGATCCCGTTCCTCTTCCTGGCGAACATCGACCCGGAGCTGCAGCTGGAAGTGCTCCGCCAGGTGGAGCGGCCGCAGCTCGTGGCCCTGGACACCATGAACTTCTGGATCGAAGGCAAGCGCCAGGCGCTGCTCGGGGTGCTGGCGGAGGTAGACGTCCTCCTCATCAACGACGCCGAGGCGCGCCAGCTCGCGCGCGAGCCCAATGTCATCAAAGCGGCGCGCGCCATCCTCGGCATGGGGCCGCGCACCGTCGTCGTCAAGCGCGGCGAGTACGGCTCCCTGATGGTCTCCGACGGCTCGTTCTTCTTCGTCCCGGCCTACCCGATGGAATCGGTGCTCGACCCGACGGGGGCGGGCGACACCTTCGCCGGAGGGTTCATGGGCCACCTGGCCCGGGAGGGGCGGACGGATCTGGACTCGGTGCGCCGCGCCATCGTCTTCGGCTCGGTGATGGCCTCGTTCACGGTGGAGGACTTCTCGCTGAACCGCCTGCTCCGCCTCAAGGCTGACGAGATCGAGCGGCGCTACGCGTCGTTCCAGGATCTCGTCCGCTTCGAGATCTGAGATGACCCCGGCGCTCCGCGCGAAATACGACCGGCTGCTCGGCATCCTGAAGGAGCTGGAGAGCGTCATTGTGGCCTTCTCGGGCGGGGTGGATTCGACCTTTCTGGCCAAAGCCGCCAAGGACGCGCTGGGTGACAAGGCGCTCCTCGTGACCGCCGACTCGGAGACCTACCCCGCGTCCGAGCTCGAAGAGGCCCGGCGCCTGGCGAGAGACCTTGGGATGCGTCATCTGGTCATCGAGACCCGGGAGCTGGACAACCCCGAATATGCCAGGAACGCTCCCAACCGCTGCTTCTTCTGCAAGGAAGAGCTGTTCACCAAGCTCGAGCCGCTGGCAGCGCGGGAAGGGATGGCGCACCTCGTGTACGGCGCCAACATGGACGACCTGGGCGATCACCGCCCGGGCATGGAGGCGGCCAAGCGCATGGGGGTGAGGGCGCCCCTGATCGAGGCGGAGTTCTGGAAGACGGAGATCCGGGAGCTCTCCCGCGAGTTCGGCCTGCCGACCTGGGACAAGCCCTCTTTCGCCTGCCTCTCCTCGCGGTTCCAGTACGGCGACGCCATCACCGCGGAGAAGCTCAGGCAAGTGGATGCTGCGGAGGGGTTCGTCCGGAGCCTCGGCTTCAAACAGTTCCGGGTGCGCCACCATGACCGTCTCGCCCGCCTGGAGATCGCCCGGGAGGAGATGGGGCGGCTCTGGGAGGACGGAATCCAGGACTCCATCGTGGCGCGCTTCAGGGAGCTCGGGTATCTGCACGTCACCCTGGACCTCCAGGGGTTCAGGAGCGGGAGCGCCAACGACGCGCTCAAGCTGATCCGAAAGATTCCCTCTCCTCCTCGGGGAGAGGGGTAGGGTGAGGGGGGACCGGTGGATCGAGAGAAGCTGAGAGCCCTCCTCGAGGACGTTCGGGCGGGCCGGCTCTCGCCGGAGGAGGCGCTCGCCCGCCTGCGGGATTTCCCGTACGAGGACCTCAGATTCGCCAAGGTGGACCTGCACCGGTCGCTGCGCGCGGGCGCGCCGGAAGCCGTCTTCTGCCAGGGGAAGACCCCCGAGCAGGTGGTGGCCATCGTCTCCCGGCTGGCCGCCCATCACGACAACATCCTCGCCACGCGCGCCACGGCCGAGCTGGCGCGGTCGATCGCCGCCGCCGGCCTTCCCCACGCCTACCATGCCGAGGCCCGGATCGTCGTCGTCAAGCCAAAGCCCGTCGAGGGCGTCGGGCTGATCGCCGTCGTCACCGCGGGCACCTCGGACATCCCGGTCGCCGAGGAAGCCGCCGTCACTGCCGAGGTCCTGGGCAACCGCGTGGAGCGGATCTACGATGTGGGCGTCGCTGGCCTCCACCGGGTGTTGGATCACCACCACGTCCTGAGCGAGGCCAACGTCATCATTGCCGTGGCGGGCATGGAGGGGGCGCTGCCGAGCGTCATCGGCGGCCTGGTGGACCGCCCCGTCCTCGCGGTCCCGACGAGCGTCGGCTACGGCGCCTCCTTCGG
>JBBTEL010000282.1:1668-3459 GCA_038042325.1 Candidatus Methylomirabilota bacterium | reverse complement strand
GAGCTGGCCAAGCTCCCGCTTCAGGGGTATCGCCTGACCGCGCGCGAGGTGAAGCGTGGAGCGTTCAGGGCCACCAAGGTTGACGTGGAAGTGGATGCTCAGGCCCACCGCCAACACCGGAACCTCCCCGAGATCGTCGGCCTCCTGGATCGGAGCGGGCTGCCCGATCGGGTGAAGGCGGACGCAAGGCGCATCTTCACGCGGCTGGCCGAGGCTGAGGCCCGCGCCCACGGCACCACCGCGGGTGAAGTGCACTTCCACGACGTCGGCGCCGTAGATGCGATCGTGGATGTGGCAGGGGCAGTGGTGGGGCTTCATCTCTTGGGCGTCGAGGCCGTCCACGTCTCAGCGCTCCCTCTGGGCGGTGGGATGGTGGATGGGCCCCACGGCAAGATCCCGGTCCCCGGGCCGGGGACCGCTGAGCTGCTGAAGGGGTTTCCCGTCTATGACAATGGGGTCAAGGCCGAGCTCGTGACCCCGACCGGCGCCGCAATCCTCACTACTCTCGCGGCCTCAGCGGGGTCCATCCCGCCGATGACCGTCGAGCGCGTGGGGTACGGGGCGGGGAGCATGGAGCTGACGATCCCGAATCTGCTCCGCTGCTTCGTGGGGACGGCGGCGACGGAGGCGCCCGGCAGGGAGACGGTCGTCCAGTTAGAGACGACGATCGACGATATGTCCCCCCAGCTCTACGAACCGCTGATCGAGCGCCTCCTGGAGGCGGGGGCGCTGGACGTCTTCCTGACCCCGGTCATCATGAAGCGGAGCCGGCCCGGCATCGTGCTCACCGCGCTCGCCGAGCCGTCCAGGGTAGGGGAGCTCTCGACCATCCTGTTCGAGGAGAGCACGACGATCGGGGTCCGCTGGGCCGAGTACCAGCGCAGCCGGCTGGAGCGCGAGCTGGTGACCCTTCCGACGGCGTACGGGCCCGTGCAGTTCAAGCTCTCGCGGCTCGGGGGGAAGCTCGTGACGGTGACGCCGGAGTTTTCGGAGGTCACCCGGATCGCGAGAGAAAAGGGGGTGCCCGTGCGGGAGGTGCTGGAGCAGGCCCGCACGGACGCCCGGCGGCTTCTGGAAAGTTCAGACTAGAACCCTAAACATCCCCGAGTACCTCGAGCGAGCCTCCCAGCCCCTTGACAGCCCGGATCGGGTCGGCTAGGGTTGGGGTCGCTCACCAACCAGTCATCTTCTCCCAATCCAAGGAGGTGGCGGCAGTGAAGACCAACGTCAAGATCAACGGGGTCGCGTATTCCCATGAGGTGGAACCCCGCCTCCTGCTCGTCCACTACATCCGGGACGTGGTGGGCCTCACCGGCACCCACATCGGCTGCGACACGAGCCAGTGCGGCGCCTGCACCATCATGCTGAACGGGATGGCCGTGAAGTGCTGCACGATGCTGGCGGTGCAGGCCGACGGCGCGGAGATCCTCACCATCGAGGGGCTCGCCAAGGACGGGCAGCTCCACCCCATCCAGGAAGGCTTCTGGGAGAAGCACGGGCTCCAGTGCGGCTACTGCACGCCGGGGATGATCCTGGCGGCCTACCAGCTGCTCCAGCGCTCGCCCAACCCCAGCGAGGCGGAGATCCGGCACAACCTCGAAGGCAACCTCTGCCGGTGCACGGGCTACCACAACATCGTGAAGTCGATCCAGTACGCCGCGCAGAAGATGGCGGGCAGGTAGGGGGACGCCATGACGACCGCGACCAGGCTCTTCGGCTCTTCGATCAAGCGCCGGGAGGACCCCCGGTTCATCACGGGCAAGGGGACGTACGTGGACGACGTGAAGCTGC
>JBBTEL010000282.1:0-1568 GCA_038042325.1 Candidatus Methylomirabilota bacterium | reverse complement strand
GCGGAGCTGGTGGACGTCCAGTACGAGCCGCTGCCGGCCGTCGTGGACTGCCAGAAGGCCCACTCGAAGAGCGCGCCCCAGCTCTTCGATGACGTGCCGGAGAACCAGTCCTTCGACTGGAACATCGGCGACAAGGCCAAGACCGATGAGGCTTTCAAGTCGGCGGCGAAGGTGGTGAAGCAGCGGCTGGTGAACCAGCGCCTCATCCCCAACGCCATCGAGCCGCGCGCGTGCCTGGCGAACTACGTGCCGGCGACGGGCGACCTCACGCTCTGGGTGACCTCCCAGAACCCCCACGTCCACCGGCTGCTGATCGCCGCCTTCGTCCTCGGGATGCCGGAGCACAAGATGCGGGTGATCGCGCCTGACGTGGGCGGGGGCTTCGGCTCGAAGATCTTCGTCTACAACGAGGAGGTGGCGGTGTCCTGGGCGTCCAAGGCGCTGGGGCGCCCCGTGAAGTGGACCGCCGAGCGGCGCGAGAGCTTCCTGACCGACGCCCACGGCCGCGACCACATCACGGAGGCCGAGATGGCCTTCGACCAGGGCGGCAAGATCGTCGGGCTTCGCGTCACGACCCACGCCAACCTGGGTGCCTACCTCTCGACCTTCGCCCCGCTCATCCCTTCGTACCTCTACGGCACGCTCCTCTCCGGGCTCTATACCATTCCCACCATCTTCTGCCGGGTGTGGGGCGTCCTGACGAATACCGCTCCGGTCGATGCGCTGCGAGGGGCCGGCAGGCCCGAGGCGACGTATCTCCTCGAACGGCTGGTGGACCTGGGGGCGAAGGCCCTCAACACGGATCCGGCCGACCTGAGGAAGAAGAACTTCATCGCCGCCGACAAGTTTCCCTACCAGACGCCGGTGGCGTTTGTGTACGACAGCGGCAACTACGGCCCGGCCCTCGACAAGGCCCTCGAGATGGTGGGCTACAAGAAGTTCCGCGAGGAGCAGGAAAAGGCCAGGAAGAACGGCCAGTACCTGGGCATGGGTCTCTCGACCTACATCGAGGCCTGCGGCGCCGCGCCATCCCGGGTCGCGGGGGCCCTCGGCGCCCAGGCGGGACTCTGGGAGAGCGCCTCGGTGCGCGTCCATCCGACGGGAATGGTCACGGTGTTCACGGGCTCCCACTCCCAAGGCCAGGGGCATGAAACGACGTTCGCGCAGCTCGTGGCCGACGATCTCGGGATCCCGATGGAGCAGGTGGAGATCGTCCACGGCGACACCGGCAGCGTCCCGTTCGGCATGGGGACCTACGCCAGCCGGAGCGCGGCCGTGGGCGGCAGCGCCATCCACGTGAGCCTCCAGAAGATCAAGGAGAAGGGGCGGAAGATCGCGGCCCACCTGCTGGAGGCCGCCGAGGGCGACATCGTTTTCGAGGGTGGCAAGTTCTCCGTCAAAGGCTCGCCGGACCGCTCGAAGGCCTGGGGCGAGGTGGCGCTGATGGCGTACCTGGCCCACAACCTGCCCCAGGGGATGGAGCCGGGGCTCGAAGTCACCTCGTTCTACGATCCGGTCAACTTCACCTTCCCCTTCGGCGCCCACATCGCCGTGGTGGAGGTGGATCC
>JBBTEL010000281.1:0-1211 GCA_038042325.1 Candidatus Methylomirabilota bacterium | reverse complement strand
GACTCACGGGCTCAGGACCTCGGGGCGCTCCCGGGCGGGATCGGCAGCAGGACCCCCACGTTGCGCCGCTCGTCGGGGAAGTAGGCGCGGGCCACCCGCTGGAGATCCGCGGCGGTCACCGCTCGGATCGTCGGGACGAACCGGTCCCGGAGCCGCCAGCCGCCGATCAGCTCGAAGCGGGCCAGGAGGGAGGCGCGGCTGTACACCGAGTCCTGCCGGAAGACGAAGGAGGCCTCGATCTGGTTCTTCGCCCGCTCCAGCTCGGCCGCGGAGACCGGCTCGGTCTTGAGTCGCTCCACCTCCTGCATCAGGGCCCGCTCCAGCGCCTCGGGGGTCTGGCCGGGCAGCGCCGTGGCAAAGAACCAGAAGAGGTTCGGGTCCGTGGAGAAGTAGGAGTAGTCGCCGCCGGCGTTCAGCGCGATCTGCTGCTCGTACACGAGCCGGCGGTAGAGCCGGGAGCTCCGCCCCTCGGAGAGGATCGTGGACAGCAGCTCGAGGGCCGGCGCGTCGGGCGAGCGGAAATTGGGCACCGGGTAGCCGATGAAGACCAGCGGGAGCTGGGCTTCTTTCTTCACCGTCACCCGGCGCTCGCCGTTCTGCCTGGGCTCCGCCACCCTCACGGGCGGCGGGTCGGCGGCGCGCGGGATGGGGCCGAAGGCCCGGCGGATCTTCTCGAGGACCTCGGGCGCCTTGAAATCGCCCGCGGCCACCACCAGCGCGTTGTTGGGGACGTAGTAGGTGCGGTAGAACGCTCGGACCTCTTCGACCGTGAGCCCGCGGAGATCCTCCATCCAGCCGACGATCGGCGAGCGGTACGGGTGCGCGACGAAGGCGATCGCCGACAGCTCCTCCCCGAGGAAGCCCTCCGGGTCGTCCTCGGTCCGGGTGCGGCGCTCTTCCATGACGACTTGGCGCTCGGATTCGAAGTCCTTGGCGTCGAGGAGCAGGTTCCGCATCCGGTCGGCCTCGAGGGCGACGACCAGGTCCACCTTATCCGCGGCGATGTTCACGAAGTAGGAGGTGTGGTCCTGGCTCGTGAAGGCGTTGTCCTGGCCGCCGTTCTGCTCGACGAGGGTGGAGAACATCCGGGGGCCGTAGGTCGGCGTCCCCTTGAACATCATGTGCTCCAGGAGGTGGGCGAGGCCGGTGGCGCCGGGCCGCTCGTTGCGGGAGCCGACCCGGTACCAGACCTGGAAGGAGACGACGGGGCT
>JBBTEL010000280.1:1914-12397 GCA_038042325.1 Candidatus Methylomirabilota bacterium | reverse complement strand
AAGGGGGGCCGACGCGGAAGCCGGCCCCCCGAGAGCGGGCTACTGCCGGACGAGGGTCAGCTCGGCTTCGAGCTGCATGTCGTTCGAGAGCTTGAGGAAGAGGAGTTGGGGGACCTGCATTCCGTGGTCGGTGAAGGCCGTCCTGAAGGTGGCCTTGATGCGGATCATATCGCTTGTGAACCCGAACCGCCGCAGGCTCTCCAGCTGCTCCAACGTCAGCTTGAGGTAGGTCACGCGGGCATCGGCCACGGTCTCGACGGGCTTCCCCTTGATCGTCAGCACGCCGCGCACCTTCGCGGGCGTCTCGCGCCCGGGCTCAAGCGCCCCGACGATCTCCACGCCCTTGATCTCGAAGACAGCGTATTTATTGGCCTCCACCTCGGTGTCCAGGTAGCTCTTGCTGCGCATGTCGGCATCACGCTTATCGATCCCGGTCTTCAGCGTGGTGAGGTCCACGCGGACGCTGCCGGTGGCTCCCTGCGGGCGAGCCGGGTCCACGGTCAAGCTGCCGCTGACGGCCTCGCCGGAGGTGGTCCCGACGATCGTCTCGAGCGGGGCATCGGTCTTGAAGGACGCGCGCGAGGTGTACAGAACCTTGAAGGCGATCGGGTCGGCCGCAGCCACGAGGGGCGCGAGAGAGACAGCGAGCATTACCAATAGGACAGCCGCGACGGATCGGCTCATGAGATACCTCCCCTCAAAAATTGAACTGGGACAGCAGGGTCCTCCGAATGGTTCGCATCAGTGCCCCTCCGCTTAGCGGAGATGCGTGAGCTCGAAAATCCAGCCGTCAGGTGGTGGCAGCCGGCAGCCACCGTCTGCTACCTAGCCTTTGAAGCTGATCTTCTTGTGGCTTCCGTCGCAGAGCGGCTTGGCCCCGGAAGCCCCGCAACGGCAGAGATAGATGGCATCGCCCTGTGCAGGTAGCCGCTTCCCCTGCGCGTCCACCACTTCGACCTCGCCTTTGACCATCAGCGGACCGTTGCTCAGAAGTGTCACCGTCGCCGCCATCGTCCATCTCCTTTCCTTGGAAACGCCAGATTCAACGATTCAGACGCTCGAAGGGCAGCCCTGGATTCCGAAGCAGCTGTTGCCGCTGTGGAATCGAGTAGGGCAAATGCTCTAGTGCCCCTGGCCCCCAGCACCCTTTGGACTCGCGCACCGAAACCCGATGAGGATGTTACGGCTCTCGGGGGGACGGCCATGACGAAACGCCGGCCGGCAAAGCCCGGGCTCATCGTCCCAGGCACACCCCTTCAGGATCGTCCGCCCGTCTGGAAGTGCGGATGATGTCCATTGAACTCAGAACTTCAGCGAGTCACCGGGGTTGATGGGGAAAACCTGGACCGAGGTCATCCCGAGGGCCTTGGTGTACTCCTCCGGCGTCCCCCGGAGGACTGGGAACGTGCCGTAGTGGAACGGGATGGCCCCCTTGGGCTTGATCAACTCCCGCGTGGCGTAGGCGGCGTCCACGGGGTCCATGACGAAGTGGCCGCCGATCGGGATCATGATCAGGTCGGGCTTGTAGTACTCGCCGATCAGCCGCATGTCGCCGAAGAGCCCCGTGTCGCCCATGTGGTAGAGCTTGAAGCCGTTCTCGAACTCGATGATGAAGCCGGTGGGCTCCCCGCCGGGATACGTGGTGCTCTTCTTCAGGCGACCACAACCCTATTGGGTGCGCCATCAAATGTCAAGTGCCTTCTCGATCGTTGCGGGTGGCTCGAATTTCTGCTAGAGATGATGAGGAGGATCGAGCGCGGCCATGGCCAAACCGAAGAAGACGGAGGACGGCGCGGCGCCCTTCTGCCCCGTGAAGGCCACCCTGTACCTGCTGGGGCGGAAGTGGACCCTCCTCCTCATCATGGAGCTGATGAGGGGGATCCGGCGGTTCAACGAGCTTTCGCACGCGCTCGGGGGGGTCAACTCCCGGACCCTCCGGGAGCGGCTCAGGATCATGGAGAAGGAGCAGCTCGTCTCCCGCCGGGTCGTGTCCCAGATCCCCCCCTGGGTGGAATACTCGCTGACGCCCAAGGGTCGCGCGCTCTTCAAGGCGATGGACGACCTGGCGCACTGGGGGCGGCGCTGGATGAAACCGCCTCGACCGGCCGCCGGCAAGAGCCGCTAGCCCCCTCGTGACTCCCTCCCAGTCGTCGCCGAGGAGGCCAGGAGTGCGCCGGCAGCTGCTGGTCTTGGTGCTCGGGAGCGCGCTCGTCGCGCTTTCGGCGCCGGGGGCGACGGCCGGGACGCTCTACGTCAC
Organism: Candidatus Methylomirabilota bacterium; assembly: GCA_038042325.1. Classification (GTDB taxonomy): domain Bacteria; phylum Methylomirabilota; class Methylomirabilia; order Rokubacteriales; family CSP1-6; genus CSP1-6. The sequence goes on along the minus strand of JBBTEL010000280.1, from coordinate 10,140 downwards.
GAACCGCGGGTCCGGCACGCTGGCAATCCTGGACGAATCCTCCCTCGCCGTTCGCGCGACGATCCCTGTCGGGGAGCGGCCGTGGGGGGTGGCGGTGACCGCCGACGGAAGGCGGGCCTGTGTCTCCTACGCGGGGGGTCTGGCCGTCGTCAACCTGGAGGCGCGCGTCGTCGAGCGGCGCGTGGCGCTTGGCGGCCAGGCGATGGGGGTGGCTCTCTCGCTGAACGGCGCCGTCTGCTACGTGGCGGTCCATCGGGCTGACGGCGACCGGCTGGTGGCGGTGGAGGTTGCGCGCGGCCGCGTGCGCGCCCAGGACTCGATCGGCGAGCGCGCCTTCGGCGTCTACCTCTCCCCCGACGGGCGGACGCTCTACGTCCCAGAGCACGACGCGTTCACCATATCCGTCCTCGACGCGGCGACGCTGGCCAAGCGCGGGACGATCGCGCTCACACCCCTCGGCGAGGGCGCGTTCGACAAGCCCCACTACCTTGCCATCTCCCCCGACGGCCGGATGCTCTACCTGCCCTTCCAGGGCCGCGCCCTCGTGGCGATCGACACGGCTGCCTGGACCATGACCACGCATCCGCTCGAGATCAATGCCCACCAGCACGGAATTGCCATCTCCCCCGATGGCAGCCGCCTCTACCTCGCCAACAACGTCTTCGGCGGGGCGGGTTCGCTGTCCGAAGTGGATACGAAGACATTCCGGGAGGTGCGCCGGATTCCCGTGGGGAAAGACCATGAGCAGGTGGCGCTGGACGGTGAGGGGCGACGCGCCTACCTCACGGGCGGCTTCGCCCTGGGCGGCCACGACGAGCTGACCATGGTGGACCTCATGACCGGGGCCGTCAGTCGCGTAGGCACGGGCGGTTCGCGTCCGTTCGCGATCCTCCGCGTCCCCTAACCGGGCAATCTTACGATTTGCCCTTGATGGATTCCAGGAGCTCCCGGGCCTGCTTGGAATCCTTCAGCGTCCAGTCGGCGAGATTTCGTGGCTCCTTCTCGGCCAGCACGGCCTGGAGCTCGCGCCGCGCCTCGGGGGTTCGGCCCTTCTTGATCAGCGTCTTGGCGAGCCCGACCCGCATGCCGGTGTGCTTCGGGTCCAGCTCGATCCCCTTCCTGAACATCTCCTCGGCTTTGGTCAGATCCCCGCCGAGCAATCCCGGCACCTCGTAGTACACGTTGCCGGCGAGCGCGTAGACGGCGGTGAACTTCGGGTCGAGGCTCAGGACCGCCTGGATCTCCTCCTGGACCGTTGAAAGGAGGAAGAGCGAGCGGAGCACGCCCTTCGTCTGCCCCCACCGTCCCGTGTTGGTGCCGTACCAGAAGTGGGCCGCCGCGCTCTTCGGGTCCAGCTCGATGGCCTTCTTGGCCGCCTCGCGCCCCTGGTCGTAGGCCTCGAGCTTCTGGTCGCGGTCGGCGGCGCGGATGTCACCCCAGATGAAGCAGACGCGGGACAGCGCCAGGAGGTGCTCCACGCGCGGGTCGGCCTTCGCCGCCTGCGTCAGCCCCTCCCGGAGCCGGTCGAGTTTCGGCGGGTCCTCGTGATACCGGGTCGCGAAGCTCTCGAGCTCGGCGACGAGCGGAGACTGGCTCCACGCGGGCGTGGCGGCGGCGAGAATGAGGAGCGCGGCGATCAGGAGTCCGCGGAAGATCATGGCGGTCACCTCCCCCGCAGGAGCTCAGAGGCGACCTGCGCCGCCCCGAGCAGCGGCGCTCGAGGGTTGAGGACCAGGCGAAGCGGGATGGATCTCAGGAGCGAAGCATACCGTCCCTTGTCGGAGAACGCGGCGAGGAAACTTCCGTCGGCGAGCTTGGCCCTGATCTTGGGCGCGATCCCGCCGCCGACGAACACGCCGCCCACCGCCAAGGCCTTGAGGGCCAGATTGCCGGCTTCGGCCCCGTAGATCGAGACGAAGAGCTCGAGGGCCGTGACGCAGAGCGGGTGGCCGCCGGCCAGCCCCACCTCGGACACGACGGCGCTCGGATCGCCGCTCCGAAGCCGGTCGCCCAGCCACGGGGGCTCGGGCGCGTGCCCGGTGTCCCTGAGAAACCGGTAGATGTTGTGGAGGCCCGGCCCGGACAGCACCCGCTCGTAGCTCACGTGGCCGAACTCCTTCTGGAGGAAGCGCAGCAGGTCCATCTCGAGGTCGTTCCGCGGGGCAAAATCAACGTGCCCGCCCTCGGAGGCGAGGACCCGGTGGCGCGCGCCGTCCCAGACGAGGATGGCCTCCCCGAGGCCCGTGCCGGCGGCGATCAGGACCTTGTTCCCCTTCCGTGCCCTGCCCGCCTGGAGCGGCATCAGCGCGCGGGGCGGCAGAATGAGGACGCCGTAAGCGGCGGCCTGGAGGTCGTTCAAGAGCCTGACCCGCGGCGCACGGATGGCCCTGGCGAGACTCCGCTCCTCCACCTCCCAGGGAAGATTCGTGGTGACGCAGCGCCCGTCCACGACGGGCCCCGCCACGCCGAAGCAGGCGGCCGCGATTCTGACGGAGGGACCCTCGCCGAGAAACCGGCGGACCACGGCCTCAAGGCTCTCGAACTCGCCGCTGGGGAACACGGCTTCCCGGACCAGGCGCGGGCCGCGGGCGCGCGCCTCGAAGAGGGCGAGCGCCGTTTTGGTCCCGCCGACATCCCCCGCGAGCAGCAGGCGCTTCCTGGAGCGTCCCGGCATGGCCATCCCTAGTATACGGAAACGCGGGAAGCCGCGCGCCCTCCCCCGATCTCGAGCCACGCCCTCAGCGTCTCGGCCACGCTCCAGGCCTGGGCGATGCAGCCGCGCGGGGCGAAGGGAGGATCGCCGTCGAAGATCTCCGCGCTGCTCCCCACCCCGTAGTCGCCCAGGTGGTGCGCCATCGGCAGGAGAAAAGCCTGGGCCGCCGCGGGGTCCCGGTACACGCGGAAGTAAGCCAGGGCGAACGGCCCGAGGAGCCACCCCCAGACGGTGCCCTGGTGATACGCGCCGTCCCGCTCGGCGGGGCCTCCAGCGTAGCGCCCCTTGTACTGCGGGTGGCCCGGCGCCAGGCTCCTCAGGCCGAAGGGGGTCAAGAGGTGGCGGGCGCAGGCCTCCACGACCATTCGCTGGCGCTCGGGCGGGAGCGGGCTCTCGGGGAGCGACACGGCGAAGATCTGGTTGGGCCGAAGGGCGTCATCGTTTCCTCCGGGCCCGTCCACGACGTCGTAGCAGTAGCCGGCGGCCTCGTTCCAGAAGCGGTCGAATCCCGCTCCCACGCGTTCGGCGAGTCCTTCCCACCGGTCCGCCGGCTTGCCCAGCCGTCGCGCGAACGCCGCCATCGAGCGGAGCGCGTTGTACCAGAGGGCGTTGACCTCCACCGGCTTGCCGGTCCGCGGCGTCACGGCCCGGTCGCCGACCCTGGCGTCCATCCAGGTGAGCTGAACTCGCGGCTCGCCCGAGCGCAGCAGCCCGTCCGCCGCGTCTTGTCGGATCCCGTAGCGGGTGCCGTCCACGTGCCACCTGACGATCTCCTCGAGGAGGGGGAAGAGTCGCTCGAGCAGCCCGTCGTCGCCCGTGGCCCGGTGGTAGGCGCGGATGGCCTCGAAGTACCAGAGGGTCGCGTCCACGGTGTTGTACTCGGGCGCCTCGCCCGACTCGGGGAAGCGATTGGGGATCATGCCCCGATCCACGAAGCGGGCGAAGGTCGCGAGGATTCGCGCGGCCACCTCGGGGCGTCCCGTGGAGATCGCCAGCCCCGGGAGGCTCACCATCGTGTCGCGCCCCCAGTCGCCGAACCAGGGGTAGCCCGCGATGACCGACGTCCCGTTCGGCTCACCGGGAAGGGGGCGGCGAACCACGAACTGGTCGGCGGCCAGCACGAGGTGCCCCATCCAATGGGGCGCACTGGCGGCAGGGGGCTGGGCGCGCCGCCACGCCGACAGGAGCCCATCTTCGTGACGCAGGCATCGCTGCCAGGCCGCCTCGCCATCGGGCGACGGCGTCGCCTCGGCGGACAGCACGAGCGTGAGCGTCTCGCCGGGCCTGAGCGTCGCCCTGAAGGTGCCGACGTGCAGGTGATCGTCTTGGCAGTCCAACCCCCGCTCCTGCTCGAGCGCGAGGTGGAACCCGCGGTACCAGTCGTGGGCCGGCCGGACCTCCGCGCCTTCGGCCAGGAGGACGAAGGGGCTGGCTCCTTCGAAGGCCGTGACCCGCAGGCCGTCGGGGATCGGCTCAACGTTCATCCGCCGGCCCTCGCCCCGGGTGGTCGAGTGGTAGTCGCGATAGTTGGCGAGGGTCTTCAGCTCAAGCGTGAGGGGACCACCAGACCGGATCAGGCGGTAGTGGAGGTAGGTCGTGTTCTGGCCGTGCTCCATCCAGACGCGCTTTTCCAGCAGCGCGTCCGCGCAGGCATAGGTCCAGACCGGCGTCGTCCCCTCCAGCCTGAAGCGCTCGATCTCTCGGTAGCCGTGTGGCTCCACCGTCCTGTCCGCCCAGCGGTTGGAGAAAAGCGGGCGCGTGACCCCCGCGTACTCCACGCTGTCGTCCACCTTGGCAACGAGCAGCGTTCGCCCCAGCGGGGGCTTCAAGGCGGCGACCAGCAGGCCGTGGTAGCGGCGGGTGAGGAGACCCGCCACGGTGCCCGAGGCGAACCCCCCCAGGCCATTGGTGCAGAGCCACTCCCGCGACTCAGCCGTCCCGAGGTGACCACAGATCTCCCGGTCCCAGTCGATCAGACTCAAGAACTTCCCCTTGACAAAGGTATTCTACATAAATACATTGTAGGAGTGTAAGGAAGTATTTTACCCGGATAGGAGGGGTACCCAATGCCTGCGGCCGTCAAGCGTCCCCTAAAGGTTGCCGATGAAACCTGGATTGCCGCTGCCTTGCTTCATCAGCAGAATCCCTCGCGTGAGGATTTCACGGTCCAGGAGATAGTCGACCGAGCTGCCACGGAGGCCATAACCGCCCAACTGCGTCCCGGAATATATGTGCATGCGCTTCAGCACTGCGTCGCGAACCGCCCGCCGAACCCGGGAAGGTACCGCATGCTGTTCGCCACAGGCAAGAACACCCGTCGCCTTTTCCGTCCGGGAGATTCCTTCCACCCCGCTCGAGACGGCGCCAAGATAGTTCCGGCAAAAGATGACATTCCTGCGAAGTACCGCCATCTCGTGGACTGGTATTTCACCGAGTATGTTTCGCAGCCAACCGATGCAGAAAAGACAGATCCCATCCTCCAGCTTCGAGGCCTCGGCAAAGAGATGTGGGCCGGCGAGGATCCCGACGGATACGTACGCCGTCTTCGTCAAGGCTGGGAATGAGTCGGATCTTCTGGGACACGAATCTGTTTATCTATTTGATCGAGGACTACGGCGACCTGTCCGAACGCGTCGTCGCACTGCGCAAGCGGATATTGAGCCGGAACGATCAGCTCTATACGTCGGCGCTCACGCTCGGGGAGGTCCTGGTAAAACCCACCGAAGGCGGGAACGAGGATCTCAGGCGGCAATACGAAGCTGCAATCGTTACCGGGGCGATTGTGATCCCATTCAATGTGGAAGCCGCGCGACTCTACGCCGCCGTTCGCCAGGACCGGGACATACGGCCTCCCGATGCCATTCAGCTGGCGTCCGCAGCGCACGCTCGCGTAGACCTTTTCATAACCAACGACGACCGGTTGAGTGAAAAGACCATACCTGGCATCCAGTTTGTCACGTCCCTTTCTAGATCGCCCCTCTGACGCGGACCTCAGCCGGCGAACTTGTAGCCCTGGCCGTGGACCGTCAGGATCCAGGCGGGGTGCTCCGGGTCCTTCTCGAACTTCTGGCGGAGGCGGAGGATGTGGGTGTCCACGGTGCGCGTGGTGGGGAACTGCTCGTACCCCCAGACCTCGTCCAGCAGGCGGTCGCGGGTGACGACCTCGCCCCGGTGCTCCACGAGGTGGCGGAGCAGGTCGAACTCCTTACGCGTGAGCCGCACTTCCAGGCCCGCCTTGAAGACCTGGCGGCCGCGGAGGCGGATCCTGACATCTCCGAAGGCGAACTCTTCGAACTTCACCCGGGGCCCGGGCCGGCGGAGCACGGCGCGCACGCGCGCGAGGAGCTCTCTGAGGGAGAACGGCTTGGTGACGTAATCGTCGGCGCCCAGCTCGAGGCCCAGCACCCGGTCCACCTCCTCGCCGCGGGCCGACAGCATGATCACGGGGACGTCCAGGCCCTTCTGGCGGAGCCCGCGCAGGATGTCCCAGCCGCTCATCTCTGGCATCATGATGTCGAGCAGGATGAGGTCGGGAGCCTCCCGGAGGGCGAGGGCGAGGCCCTCCTTCCCGGTGGTCGCCGAAAGCGTCTGGTACCCCTCGAAGCGGAAGTTGTCTTCCAACCCCCGCACCATCGCGGGCTCGTCGTCCACGATCAGGATGCGCGGCATGGCAACCAGAGGGTGAAGCGGCTCCCCTCTCCAGGCCGGCTTTCCACGGTCACGCGACCGCCGTGGGCTTCGGCGACGTGGCGGACGAGGGCGAGCCCGACCCCGCTGCCGCGCCGGCCCTGGGTCTCGCTCCGCCCCACCCGGTAGAACTTCTGGAATATCTTCTCGAGCTCCGCGAGGGGAATCCCGATCCCCCTGTCCGCCACCGTGAGTGTGAGGGAACCGGTCTGGATATCGGCTTCGACGCCGAGCCACTTCCGTTCGGCCGAAAACTTGATCGCGTTGTCCACGAGGTTGGCCAGGGCCTGGCCGACGGCTCCGGCGTCCATGGGGACCTTCGGGAGGTCGGGGGGAACGGTCACCTCCACCTTGAAGCCTTCCTGGGCGAGGACGTAGCCGAACGCATCCAGGGTTTCCCGGACGAGCGGCTCCACGGCCGTCGGCGCAATGTCGTACGTGCGGGCTCCCCCTTCGATCCTGGAGAAGTCGAGCACATTGTCGATCAGACGGGACAGCCGCTCGCTTTCGCGCGTGATCACGCGATAGTACTCCTGGAGCGCGGCCTCATCCCTCACGCGCCCCATCTCGAGCGTCTCGCCGAACATCCGGATCAGCGAGAGCGGGGTCTTGAGATCGTGCGAGACGTTGGCGACGAAGTCGGCCTTGAGCCGGGCCATCTCCGTCTCCCGCTTCACCAGCCGGTAGGTCACCACGAGGCCCGCCACGATCACGACCAGGAGCAGGCCGAAGGCGATGGTGAACACGGTGGCCTGGCGGCGGATCGCCGCCCGCGGGGACATCCCGTGGGGGTGGTACAGGGCCACGCGCCACGACGGGAGCGCCGCGCCGAAGCTGGCCGTGGCAATGCGCTCGGCCCCCTCCAGCGATGCCCGGGCGTACACGGCACGGTCCTGGTCGTCGAGCACGGCGATGATGGTGGGGCCCTCGACGGCGCGCAGGGTCTTTTCGAGGATCTCCCGGCGGAGCACCTCGGGGTTTCGGGAGAGCGCCACGAGCAGGGGGCCCCCTTCTCTCTTGAGGACGGCGGCAAGGATGACCTGCTGGCTGACGACGACGTGACGCCGGCCGCCCCGCTCCCAGAAGCCTTGGGAGATTTCGACCAGCAGCTTCGAGACCACCCCCGCCTCCTCCCCCGCCAGCGCGGCGGGAAAGAGGACGCGTCCCCCTCGGTCCACGAGGTAGAGCCGCCCGATGAGCGGCGCCGTCTTGGGGACCTCGCCGAGCGTCGCGGGGGCGAAATCGGGCCGTCGCAAAAGGGCCTCGATCCGGCTCAGGATCTCGTCCTCCGTGTGCGACAGCAGCATCTCGACCTTCTCGGTCGTCATGGAGGCCAGATCCCGGGCCTGCTCCCTGAAGAGCAATTCGGCGGAGGTCTCCCACTGCCGGAGGGATACGTACCCGAGGACCGCCAGGATCGCGGCGGGGAGGACGACGGCCAGGAGTCCGAAGGCTGAGAACCGGACCAACGGGGAGGCCGGGCGGACGGTCATTCCTTCTCGATGAGGAGGCGCCGGATCAGGGACTCGGTCTCCTCGTAGGCGCCCTCGCCGATGTGCTGGTAGCGGACGATGCCCTTCCGATCCACGAGCAGCGCCGTCGGCCACGCCCAGATCCCGAAGCGCCGCCAGATGGCGGAGTCGTTGTCCTGCACGACGGGGTAGCGGATGCCGAAGCGCTTCGTGGCGGCCACGACCTTGTCGTGGGGCTTCTCCCAGAAGAACTCAGGGGTGTGAACCCCAACGATCGTCAGCCCCGCCGCTTCGTACTTATCGTGCCAGCCCCGCAACTGCGGGATCACGTTCTGGCAGTTGATTCACCCGTAG
>JBBTEL010000280.1:0-1814 GCA_038042325.1 Candidatus Methylomirabilota bacterium | reverse complement strand
ATCGTGCCAGCCCCGCAACTGCGGGATCACGTTCTGGCAGTTGATTCACCCGTAGGTCCAGAATTCCACCAGCACCACCCGTCCTTTGAGCCCGCTGGTGGTGAGGGGCGGGCTGTTGATCCACGGCGACCCGGCGACATCCGGAGCGGGCTGGCCGCGCCGGAGCGCCTGCCCGCCCGCCGGCACCGCCCACCCCGTGAGCCCGATGAAGAGGGCGATCGACAGGACGAGCACGCGGCGCGGCGCCGCCCGCGCGCTCTCCGAGGCGGGCACGGTCGCCCAGCGCCGCTTCGCCGCGCGGCGCGCCCAGTCCACGAGGCGCACCCCCAGCAGGAGGGCGAGCACACCGGCGTAGATGAAGGGCTCATTCCGGCCCTTCTTGGCCAGCCAGAGGAAGTGGAGCGCGCCGAGGACGCCGGCGACGTACACCAGCCGGTGGAGCCGCCGCCAGACGAGCCCGCCCAGCCGCTTCACCATGCCCGCCGTGGAGGTGGCGGCGAGGGGCACGAGCAGCGTCAGCGCCAGCATGCCCACCGTGATGTACGGGCGCTTCACGATGTCGGCGCCCATCCGGGGCCAGTCGAAGAAATGGTCGAGCACGATCCACACGGAAAAGTGCAGGCACACGGAGAAGAACGCGAAGAGCCCGAGCAGGCGGCGGAAGGCGATCGGCCAGGAGATCCCGAACAGGATGCGGAGCGGCGTCATGGCGAGGCTCGCGAGCAGGATCCTGAGCGTCCAGATCCCGAGCGTGCGGGTGACGTACTCGATGGGGTTGGCGCCCAGGTTATCGGTCCGGAACTGATAGAGGAGCAGCGCGAGCGGGTAGAGGCACACCGCCCACACGGCCACCTTCAGCGCGATTCTCGTGCGTCGAGACATGATGCCAGTTCTCCCCTCGACCATGATCCTCTCCCCCCCTCACCCTGCCTCTCCCCACTGGGGAGAGGAGAAGAGGTGAGGGGCATCGGGTAGGGGGAGGGTGAGGGGCTAGTAGTACTTCTTCAAGTCCAGGCCCGCGTACAGATGGCCGACCTGGTCCGCGTAGCCGTTGAACGGGAGCGTCGGCCGGCGGCGGAACTCCCCGATCCGGCGCTCCGTCGCCTGGCTCCAGCGCGGGTGATCCACGGTCGGGTTCACGTTCGAGTAGAAGCCGTACTCCTGGGGCGCCGCCTTCTCCCAGGCGGTCTTGGGCTGCTCGCTCACGAAGCGGATCCGCACGATGGACTTGGCGCTCTTGAACCCGTACTTCCACGGCACCACCACTCGCACCGGCGCCCCGTTCTGATTCGGCAGCACCTGGCCGTAGAGGCCCACCGTGAGCAGGGTCAGCGGGTGGAGGGCCTCGTCGAGGCGCAGGCCTTCGATATACGGCCAGTCGAGGCCCGAGAAGTTGAAGAACCCCTTCCGCTGCCCCGGGAACTGCTCCGGGTCGAGGAGCGTCGTGAACTCGACAAACTTCGCCTGGCCGGTCGGCTCGACCTGCTTGATCAGCGCGGAGAGCGGAAACCCGACCCACGGGATCACCATGGACCACCCCTCCACGCAGCGCAGCCGGTACACACGCTCTTCCAGCGGGAAGAGCCGGATCAGCTCGTCGATGTCGTACGTCTTCGGGCGCTGCACGTGCCCACCGACCTCCACCGTCCAGGGCCGGGGCCGGAGCGTGTGGGCGAGCCGCGCCGGGTCCTCCTTGTTCACCCCGAACTCGTAGAAGTTGTTGTAGGTCGTGACGCTCTCGAACTTGGTCGGCCCGTCTTCCAGGGCGAAGGCTGGGTTGCGCTTGGCCGGCAGGGGCTGGCCGGCCGGCGGCG
>JBBTEL010000279.1:0-9141 GCA_038042325.1 Candidatus Methylomirabilota bacterium | reverse complement strand
CCGAAGAGCTCGGACTCGAGGAGAGTCTCCGGCATCGCGGTGCAGGCGATCTCCATGAACGGCTCCTCGGCGCGGGCGCTCTCGTAGTGGATCGCCTTGGCGAGCAGGTCCTTCCCCGTTCCACTCTCGCCCTGGATGAGGACCGTGGTGGCCTCGCTCCGGGCCACCTTTCGCGCCACGGCGATCACCTCACGGATCCCCCGGCTTGTCCCCACGATCCGATCGAAGTGGAACGGATAGAGGTGTTTTTCGCTGAGGAGCTGGACTTTCCGCTTGAGCTGGCTGGCCTCGAGCGCGTTGCGGATCGTGACGGCCAGGTTCTCGAAGTCGATGGGCTTCGGCAGGTAGTCGTAGGCCCCCAGCTTCATGGCCTCCACCGCCGTTCCGACGTCGGCGTACGCGGTCATGATGAGGACCTGGACGTGGGGGCTCAGTTCCTTGATCTGGCGGAGCACCTGGAGCCCGTCGATGTCGGGGAGCTTGAGGTCGAGCAGGATCAGGTCGGGCGGATCCTCGCGGACCGCGGCCAGTGCCGCTTCTCCCGTCGAGGCGCTGGAAACCTCGTAGCCCCCCTTGGCCAGGGTCTGCTCGAGGGACCAGCGGATCAGGCGCTCGTCGTCAACAATGAGAAGCTGGGAGCTCATGTATGCTCCTGCTCCGCGCACGAGCGCTCCAGGTCGAGCATGGTCGTGTCGCCCACGTACGGAACGCCTGCCGCGCGCCGGAGCGTCGGCAGGCGCCGGATCAACTGCTCGATCTTGCGGATCGCGGCCTCGGCTTCGGCGAGCGCTTCGGCCTTCTCTGGCTGGGCGATCCCGCCCTGCTTGAGAACTTGCAGGGCCCCGAGGACGCCGGTCAGCGGGTTCAGGATCTCGTGGTGCAGCCCCACCACGACCTGGCCTGCTGCGGCCAAGCGCTCCTTCTCGACGATCGCCCGTTGCTCCTTCACCGAGGCCTTCCAGACGATGAGCCCCAGCGCGACGTAGAGGAGGAGGCCCATTCCGCCGGCGGCCGCCCAGATCAGCCGCTGAGTCCGGCGGATTTCGAGGACCACCTGGGTGACGTCCCTGTAGGTCTCGATCACGCCGACCACGCCGGCGGCCTGAGGAAACGTGACCGGGACGTAGGCCTCGGCGACATAGCCCCTGCTTTTCTCATACATGTGTGCGGATCCCTCCGGGGCCTGAAGGACCGTCACCACGTTGCCCCGCAGGGCGTTCGCGAGGGAATGGTCGGCAGGGAAGGTCTTCCCGATGAGCCGCGGCTCATCAGACCAGACAAGGCGCCCCGTCGCGTCGTAGACCTTGATTCTGAAGATCCCCGGGAGCTCCTGGGCGAACGCCTCGAAGACCTTGCGCGTGCCGGACCAGCGGGGCAGATCGAAGTCGGCGGGGGCGAGGTGCTGGCGCGCCTGGCTCTGGACCACGTTGACCGCGTGTTCTTCCTCGTGGGTGAGCACGTGGCGCTCGAAGAACCAGCCCACAGCCAGCCCGGAGACGATCACCACGGCGCCGATCAGCGCGGCGCTCGCGAGCAGGAACCCCTGGAGCCAGCCGAGGCGCGGCGGCCTCATGGCGCGAATCCGCGGCCCGGCTTGGCCAGAGACTGCTCCACGGAGGAGCCGGTCGCGGGGGCATGATCGTGAGCCGGGGCTCGGTCCTCGGCGGGGACGGGAAAGGCGATCCGAAACGTGGTGCCCTTCCCCACTGCGCTCTCCACCGCGATCCTGCCCCCGTGCTGCTCGACGATCCGGGCCGCAATCGCCAGACCGAGCCCGGTCCCCTGGGCCTTGGTCGTGAAGAAGGGCTGGAAGATTCGGGAGAGATTTTCCTCGAGGATGCCGACGCCGGTGTCGGAAATGGCCACCTCCACGACCTCCCCCTTGCCGATGAGGTTCTGGTGAAGGCGAGTGCCGACCGTGAGCTGCCCGCCGTTGGGCATGGCTTGCCGTGCGTTGACCAGGACGTTGAGGAAGGCCTGGTGGAGGAGATTTGGATCCAGACGCAAGGGGGGGAGGCCCGGCTGAAGGCGCTTGAGGATCTCGATCCCCGTCCCGGATGACATGGGCAGGAACCAGAGGGTCTGCTCCACCACCTCATTCAGGTTCAGGGGGAGATACTGAGGCGTGGGAGGCCGCGCGTGCCAGAGCAGGTCGGTGAGCGTCTTGTTCATCCGGGCGATCTGGGACTGGATCTCCGCGAGCAGGGCCTGCCTGGGGTCAGCGTTGGGGATCTGTCCGGCCAGAACGTGGAGGGCGCCCGAGACGCCGGCCAGGGGATTCCTCAGGTCATGGGCCAGCCCGGCGGCAAGCTCCCCTACGGTGGCCAGCCGGTCGGATCGGATCAGCTGCTCCTGGGCCTCCGTCAAGCGCTGCTGCTTCTCCTGGAGCTCCCGGTTGAGCTGCTCCACGAGGCGCCGCTCTCGGTGTTCGCGCTCGGCCAGGCCACCCATGCAGAGGCCGACCAGCAGGAAGAATCCCACGCGAAGGCCGAGATCGCTCAGGCCGATCGGTGGCGGCCAGCTATCCACGAACGGGTAGAGAAGGCCGGCCAGGAGGGCGGCGATTCCACCCGTCGCGAGGCCGAAGTAGAAGGCGTGGAGCGCGATCAGGACGTAGAAGGCGAGGTAGAAGCTGCTCGCCATTCCCCCCGTGATCCGCACGAGGAGGAAGATGAAAGCCAGGTCGAGAACCATCGCGATGCGGTAGAGCAGCGGAAGCCGCCCGGGACGGAGAGCGTTGATGACGTAGAGGAGCGCGCTGTACGCGGCGAAGGTCAGAAAGAGCCACACGACCTGGCGGTGCGCCTCATGATCCCAGGGATGGTCCAGGGGGTGCACCATCCCCCAGACCGCGCCACCTAGGAGTGCCACGCCTCTCAGGGCCGCCAGCCAGCGATCCGCCGGAGCAAGGCCGGACCAGAGATCGGGCAAGCGGCGAGACGGCTCGGTCATGAGGAGCCTCCTCTTGTTCAAGAGACGGGCAGCAAGGCCTGTGCCACGGTAGATCCCGAAACCATGCCGTCGGGAAATTAGGTACTTAGAATGGCGAGGCCGGGAGGCTATTCACTTCGGGACGCTCCCGGCTGAGGAAAGCCCGCCTCACCTGTGGGGATTTTTCCCCACCTTCCGCTTACGGCAAGTCCAGCATGAAATTTCCGCCATCTACGCTCTGCACGCCGCTCTGATCTCCTTCCATCCAATGCCCCTTCCCTGCGTGGAGGGCGAACAGCCTGCGGAATTTTTACCACCTTCCCTCGGAGTCCCGGAGATCTGGGCGAGCGAACTATGGGCTGAACGCTGAAATTCTGCATGTTTCAGCAGTTGGCACCTGCCTTGCTGACCCGTGTTCCTGAAATGAAGTGGCTGGCAGTGTTGGGAGTGGTGGTCGTGGCCCTCTTGACGTGGGGTTTCTGGTGGGTCGAGCCCGCCGTCAAGCAGCCGATCGAATACCCCCACAAGATCCACGTGGAGAAGCTGAAACTTCCGTGTACGAGCTGCCATCAGCGGGCAGAGAAGGATGCCGTCGCCGGCCGCCCTCCGACCGCGCTCTGTCTTGCCTGCCACTCAGGAGGAGAGACCGAGAGCAACGAAGTGAAGAAGATCCGGGCCTTTGGCGAGAAGGGCCAAGAGATCCCGTGGAAGCGCGTCTGGCGTTTGCCGCCCCACGTCTTCTTCCCGCATCGGACCCACGTGGTGGTGGCGAAGTTGAAGTGCCAGACGTGTCACGGGGCGATGGAAACCCTCGATCGGCCACCCGCCCGCGCCCTCAAGACGCTCACGATGAACGACTGCATCGGCTGTCACGAGCAGTGGGAGGGCCCCACGGAGAAGGGAGCCGGAGCGGTGAAGGTAGCGGCAAGGCGCGTCTCCACTGACTGCAACGCCTGCCATCGCTGAGGGGCACCATGCGAGTCACGCGACGGGGGTTCTTTCAAGCAGCAGGCGGAACGGCTGGGGCCGCAGCCCTGGTTAAGGGGAAGCTGGCCAAGGCCGAGCAGGCGGGGGAGGACCTCAGCCGGTGGGCCACTCCCGAAGAGGTCATGGTCCCCTCCATCTGCCAGCAGTGTCCGGGCGGGTGCGGATTGATGGTCCGAACGCTCGACGGCGAGGTGGCGGGGCTCGCGGGGAATCCCCTCCATCCCATCAACCGGGGAGCCCTCTGCCCCAAGGCATTCGGGGGGCTTCAGCTCCTCTACGATCCGAACCGCCTGAAGGGGCCGATGGCGCGCGACGGTGAGCGCGGGCGCTTCCGCCCCATCGGATGGGACGAAGCCCTCTCGATGCTGACCGCCCGGTTGGCCGACCTCAGAGCCAAGGGTCTTTCTCACACGGTGGCGATCCTGGGCGGGCAGTACCGCGGCTATCGGGACACGCTCTGGAAGCGCTTCGCCGAGGCGTACGGCACGCCGAACTACATCCGGGTTCGCTGCCTGCCGCCGGAGAGACCCGCCCTCGCTCATCAGCTCATGCAAGGGGTGACGAGCCCCCTGGCCTATGACCTGGGGGAAGCCCAGTTCATCCTGTCCTTCGGGGCCGGCCTCCTGGAGGCCTGGCTCGGTCCGGTCCATGTCTCCCAGGCCTTTGCGCGTTTGCGTCGAAGTGGCGAACGTCCCCGCGGCAGGTTCGTCCAGGTGGATCCACGACGCTCTCCGACCGCGGTCAAGGCGGACCGGTGGGTTCCCATCGTGCCGGGAACCGACGGGATCCTCGCGCTGGGCATCGCCAACGCCCTGATCCGGGAGGAGCTCTACGACAAAGAGTTCATCGCGCAGCATACCTTCGGCTTCGAGGACTGGGTGGACCAGCGCGGTGCCCACCACGAGGGGTTCAAGAATTTCGTTCTCAAGGAGTACGGGCTCCTCGCGGTGTCGGCGGCCACCGGAGTCCCCGTCAGGACCATCCTCGAGGTCGCCCGGGACCTGGGGACGACGAAGCCCGCCGTGGTGATTGGTGAGCGGGGCCCCGCGTACGGTCCCGACGATCTCCACACCCGGATGGCCATCCACAGCCTCAACGCCCTCATCGGCAGCATCGGCGTCCGGGGCGGGCTCCTGATTCAGGGGGAGCTGCCGCTGAGCCCGCTCCGGCCGGTTCAGAAAGATGAGGCGGCAGCGCGCGCCCTGGAGCGCCCCAGGATTGACGGGGCGGGCCGGGGCCAATATTTCCTGGCCTCCGATGCTCCGCAGGCCCTTCCAGAGCGGATCCTGAGTGCGAAGCCGTATCCGATCAACGCGCTCCTCCTCTTTGCCACCAACCCGCTGGCCAATCATCCGGCGAAGGAGGCGTTCGCCAAAGCCTTCGAGGGGATCCCCTTCATCGTGAGCTTTTCGCCGTTTCTCGATGACAGCTCGTCCAGAGCCGACCTGATCCTCCCCGACCACACCTATCTCGAGCGGTGGCAGGACGATCAGGTGACGCACCTGGCCGGCTTCACTTGCTTCAGCCTGGCCCGGCCGGCCACGGCGCCCCTTCACCAGACGCGCAACACCGCAGACGTGGTGCTTCAGATCGCCAAAGCATTGGGCGGGACCATCGCGAAGAACGTGCCCTGGCAGAAGTTCGAAGATTTTCTCCAGGAGCGGGTGCGGGGGCTCTACGAGGCCGGGCGCGGGTATGTGGTCGCGGCCCCCGCAGAGGAGTCGCTCAGGAAGATCCTGGAGCGCCAGGGGTACTGGACTTCGGAGTTCAAGTCGTACGACGAGTTCTGGGCCGCGCTCGGCAAGCGCGGGGCCTGGTGGGACCCCACGGGACTGCCCGTCAGCCTGGAGGCGCTTCACACGACACCGTCTCGGAAGTTCGAGTTCTATGCGAGCGGTCTCAAGCGGCTGGTGGACGAGGCCGTGAAACGGGATGGAACGGGCGAGGCCTTCGTCCAGGCGCTGGGGGGGCGGGACCGGGGCGATCTCCTCTATCTCCCCGCCGTGGCGATCCCTGCCGTGCGGGAGCCCGGCGCGTTCCCCCTCCGCCTCAACACCTATCGCCTGATGAGCCGGCCCACGGGAGGGGGGCGGAACCAGCCCTGGCTCCTGGAGCAGCCGGCGGTTCACGTCCGAGCATCCTGGGAAGGGTGGGTGGAGATCCATCCGAAGACGGCGGGGGCGGCGGGAGTGAATGGCGGGGACTGGGTCTGGGTGGAATCGGCCAAGGGGAGAATCAGGCTCAAGGCCAAGCTCTATGCCGGCACCCTTCCCGATGTCATTCACATCCCCCTCTTCGGCGGGGAGGGGCCGAATCCCAACGACCTCATCGCCAACGAGACTGATCCCTTCAGGGGCTTCGGTCTCCTCAACACGACCCGCGTCCGGATCCTCAAGGCCTAGAAATATGGCGCTCTGGGGGATGGTGATCGACCTCGACCGCTGCACGGGCTGCCAGGCCTGCGTCATGGCCTGCAAGGCTGAGAACAACGTGCCCGCTGTGGGGGCGAAGGAGGCTCACCGGGGTCGGATCATCAGCTGGATGCAGGTGCTGACGGAAGAGGACGAGGAGCACCCCGGCGAGGTGAAGCGGTTCCTCCCGCGACCGTGTCTTCAGTGCGACAACCCACCCTGCACCAAGGTCTGTCCCGTCTATGCCACGTACCGGAACCCGGAGGGGATCGTGGCGCAGATCTACGCCCGCTGCATCGGCTGCCGTTTCTGCATGGCCGCCTGCCCCTACAACGCCAAGTACTTCAACTGGTACCGGTACCAGAAGGACGCCCCTGGTCAGAACCCCGACGTTTCGGTCCGGCCGAAGGGCGTCGTCGAGAAGTGCACCTTCTGCCACCACCGGCTTCAGAAGGCCCGGGAGCGGGCGCTGGCCGAGCGACGCGAGCTGGCGCCCGGGGAGTACGTGACGGCCTGCGCCGAGGCCTGCCCGGCGCGCGCCATCGTCTTCGGGGACCTCTCCGACCCCGGCAGCGAGGTCTTTCGGCTGGCCCGGAGCCCCCGGGCCTTCAGGCTCCAGGAGGAGTTGGGGACCAAGCCGAAGGTGATCTACCTGACGGAAGGAGAAGGCCGTGGCTGATCGCGCCGACACCCGCGACGCCGCGCTTCTCGCTCCCATCGAGCTGACGGGGCGCGGCTTCTACTTGACCGTGGGGCTGCTCTCGCTCCTCATCCTCTGGGGCGCCATCGCCTACTGGACTCAGTTCGACGAGGGGCTGGGGGTCACGGGCCTTCACCAGCCGGTCTCCTGGGGATTCTACGTCACCAACTTCGTCTTTTTCATCGGGATCAGCCACGCCGGGACCCTCATCTCGGCCATCCTCCGGCTCTCGAAAGCCGAGTGGCGCCGTCCCATCACGCGGATGGCCGAGGTCATCACGGTGATGGTCCTCTTCATCGGCGCCGGTCAGATCCTGGTGGACCTGGGGCGTCCCGACCGCATGATGAACATCATCCGTTATGGCCGCTACCAGTCCCCGCTCCTCTGGGACGCCACCAGCATCAGCGCCTACCTGACCGCCAGCATCGTGTATCTGTACATCCCCATGATCCCCGACATCGCCATCCTCCGGGATCGTCTCGGCAAGCGGAAGCTCCTCTACACCGTCCTGGCCCTGGGCTGGCAGGGGACCGAGCATCAGCAGAAGGTCTTGAACCGCGCCATCGCCATCATGGCGGTCCTGGTGATCCCCATCGCGGTCTCGGTCCACTCGGTCGTGTCCTTCGTCTTCTCCATGACGCTCCAGCCCATGTGGCGCTCGACGATTTTCGGCCCCTACTTCGTGGTCGGGGCGATCTTCTCGGGGATCGCGGCCCTCATCGTGGCGATGCTCGTCTTCCGGAAGGCCTACGGGCTCCACGGCTACCTCAAGCCGATCCACTTCCGCTACCTGGGACAGCTCCTCCTGGTCATGTCGCTCCTCTGGTTCTACTTCACCTTCGCCGAATACCTCACGGCGTACTACGGGAACGAGCCGGAGGAGATGCACGTCTTCTGGGCCAAGTTCTCCGGCCCCTTCTGGCCGTTCTTCTGGGGGATGGCGCTCACCAACTTCGTCATTCCGGTCCTCTGTCTCGTGAGGCTGGGCCGGCGCACCATCGGGAAGGTCCTCATCGCCTCCCTGTCGGTGACCGTGGGGATGTGGCTCGAGCGCTTCATCATCGTCGTCCCGACCCTGTCCAACCCACGGCTGCCCTTCGGGGAGGGAATCTACTTCCCGACCTGGGTGGAATGGGGAGAATTGGCGGGGAGCTTCGCCCTCTTCGCCCTCTTCTTCGTTCTCTTCACCAAGCTCTTCCCCGTCATCTCCATCTGGGAGATCCGGGAGGGGCGGGAGGTGGGGCTCAAGGAGGTCGAGGAGCGGCTCTTGACCTATCTGCCTGACACTGCGGAGCCGCGACATGCCGAGCCCGAGCGGGGGTGGTGACATGCGCCGCGTGACGGGAGCGCCTGATCGAACGGTGAGGGCCCTCCAGTGGGCCATGGCCGGGCTGGCCGTCCTCTTCATCGGGGGGATCGTGGTGTGGATCATCCACCTCATCCGCACCGCGTGGCAGCTCCAGGATGTCCCCTCGGCCTCCATCGGGATCTCGCTGGTCGCGATCCCCGTCTTCCTGACTCTTCTGGGCGTGATCCTCTACGTCTTCTGGGGGCTGCTCGGAGATCGAGGCGAGCGATGAACCTGCCGCCGCTGATCGCGGGGCTGATTCTGCTGGGAGGGGTGACCCTGGAGGCCGCCCCGGTCCTCGCCAGCCACGAGAGCCTGTCCGTCCTGCTCCCCGGCGATCCCCTGGAGGGGAGCCGACTCTTTACCGGGAAGGGGTGTCTCCGCTGCCACGCCGTTCATGGAGTAGGAGGGACCGCGGGGCCTGATCTGGGCCGGCGAGTCATGAACCGCCCGCTCCTCGAGATCGCCGGGGTGATGTGGAACCACTCCCCCGGGATGGAGCACGTCTTCCAAGAAAAACGGGTTCCCCGTCCCAGGTTCGAGCCGTCGGAGATGGCGAGCCTGCTCTCGTTCCTCTACTACCTCGGCTCCCTGGATCCGCCCGGAGACGCGGCGGCCGGGGCCCGCCTCTTCAGCCAGAAAGGATGCCAGACCTGCCACTCGTTGGGAGGGAAGGGCGGGAGCGTGGGCCCTGTGCTGGACAAGTACAGCCGGTACACCTCCCCCCTCTTCCTGACCGCCGCCCTCTGGATCCGTGGGAAGCC
>JBBTEL010000278.1:0-2854 GCA_038042325.1 Candidatus Methylomirabilota bacterium | reverse complement strand
GTGATCAAGGGCGAGTTCGCCAAGTGGGACGACATCACGAAGAAGCTCGCGGCGGACATCGCCGCGGGCAAGCCGCCCGAGATCGTCGCCGGGAGCAGCAAGCCGGACTTCGTTGCCGCCGAGACGAAGCGGGGGCTCGTGGTTGACCTCGCGCCCGTCGTGGACGCCCTCGGGCGAAGCGACTTCAACCCGGCCGCCCTCAAGGTCTGGCAGTATCGCGGGATCCAGATGGCCATCCCGTACGGGGGCCAGTGGCCGGTGCTCTGGTACCGGAAGGACCTCTTCGCCGCCAAGGGCCTCAAGCCGCCGATCACGTGGGACGACTATCGTGCGGCGGCCGAGAAGCTGACGGATCCCGCCAAGGGAGTCTATGGCGCCGTCTACAGCGCGGGCCGCACCTGGAACACCCACCTCATGGCGTTGATCCACATCTGGAGCGCGGGCGGGATGCTCTTCGACGAGAAGCTGAATGTCGTCTTCGATTCGCCGGAGAGCCGCCGGGCCCTCCAGTACTACGGCGAGATGGCCACGCGCTTCTCACCGCCCGACGTCGGCCAGTACGGCTTCCGCGAGGCGTCGGCGGCGTTCGTGTCCGGGAAGTCGGCGACGACCTTCTACTGGGGCCGGGTGCTCGCGCACCTCTACGCCCAGGCGCCGCAGCTCCTGCCGCTGACGGCGACGGTCCATATCCCGCGGGACAGGCAGCACCGGACGACGCTCCACTTCGACGAGTTCTATCTCCACAAGACGCCGAACACCGCGGAGGCGACGGACGTCGTCAAATTCATGTTCCAACCCGAGCAGGTCATGCGCCTTCTCACCCCGGTGGTCGGCCACGTCGTGCCGACCCAGAAGTCCGTCGAGCCGCTGTACGCCACGCACGAATGGATCAAAGCGAATCCGGACATCGTCAAGGTGCTGCTGACCCCCACCGACTACGCGGTGGCGCCGACGCTTGAGTCCCCGAAGCATCCGTTCAATTACAAGTACGAGGTCGTCGAGTCCAAGAACATCCTGACCGACTGCGTCCAGAAGATCGTCATCGGCAAGGAGCCGGCAGGGAAAGCGGTCGAGTGGGCGCACAAGCAGATGGTGGACGCGACGAAGGGGATCAAGGACTGAGGGCGGGAACATCGGCCCCGGCGCACGTCGGGGCCCAGCCCTTTCACCTGGCCGCCGCGCTGGGGAGATTGCGCGACCGGCACCTCGGCGCCATCCTGCTCCTGCCGAGCGGCGTGCTCTTCCTTACGCTGCTGGCGTTCCCGCTCGGATACGGCGTCTACACGAGCTTTTTCGATATCCACCTGCTCGATCGTACCGGCACGTTCGTCGGCGGCCGGAACTACCTCTGGTTGCTGACCAACGCCGAGTTCTGGAGCGCCCTGTGGCTCTCCGTGCTCTGGGCCGGGGGGACCGTCGGGCTCCAGCTCGTGCTCGGCACGGCGGTTGCGCTGCTCCTCCACCAGCGGTTCGCCGGCCGCTCCCTCGCCCGCGGGCTCGTGCTGTTCCCCTACATGATGCCGATCGTGGCGGTCGTCCTCGTGTGGATGCTGCTCTACAACGCCCTGTACGGCGTCGTGAACTATCTGCTCCTCCAGACGGGACTGGTGTCCAGGCCGATCGCCTGGCTTTCACAGCCGGGGAGCGCCCTCTGGAGCGTCATCTTCGTGGGCGTCTGGAAGTACTTCCCGTTCGTCGTGATCGTCGTGCTGGCCCGCCTCCAGGTCATCCCCCAGGAGCTGTACGAGGCCGCGCGGATCGACGGGGCCGGGACCGTCGCCCGGTTCGCCGAGATCACGCTACCTCAGATCAGGGACGTGCTCGTGGTGGTCGCGCTGCTCCGGACGATCTGGATGTTCAACAACTTCGAGGTCGTGTTCCTGCTGACGGGCGGCGGGCCGCTCCGCGGCACGCTGACGCTGCCGATCCTCGTGTACGAGCAGGCCTTCGCCATCTACGAGGTCGGCAAGGGATCAGCGATCGCCGTGGTCATGTTCCTGCTGCTTGTCGGGGTCATGACCCTCTACTTCCGTCTCTTCTCTTCCGAGCAGGAGTGATGCGAGCGCTCGTCCGGACCTACACGCTGACGGGGCTGGTACTGACGCTCGTCGGGTTTCCGCTCTACTGGATGGTCGTCACCTCGCTGAAGCCGCAGACCGAGATCTTCGCGGTGCCCCCCTCGTGGGTGCCCCGCGCCTGGACGAGCGTCCACTACCGCGAGTTGTTCGTGCTGACCGACTTCCTGCAGCTCTTCGTGAACAGCCTCAAGGTGTGTCTGCTGTCGACGGGGATTTCCCTGGTCGTGGGGACGCTCGGCGCCTACGCGCTCGCGCGCTGCCGCGTCCGGGGCAAGGAGATCTACGGCCGGTCCGTGCTCCTCGCCTACATGTTCCCGGGCGCGCTGCTCATCATCCCGCTCGTGCTGCTCTTCTCGCGGCTCGGGCTGACCGACTCGCACCTCGGCCTCGCGCTGGCCTACGTCACGTTCGCGCTGCCGTTCGTGATGTGGGTGCTTCGCGGCTTCTTCCGGAACGTGCCGGTCGAGATGGAGGAGGCCGCGCTGATCGACGGCTGCTCCCGCCTGGGCGCGCTGTGGTATGTCGTCCTGCCGCAGGCCATGCCCGGCATCCTGGCGACCGGCATCTTCGCGTTCCTGTTCGCGTGGAACGAATACCTCTTCGCGCTGATCCTCATCTCGGACGAGTCGCTGCGCACGTTGCCGCCGGGCATGATGCGCTTTCTGTCGGCGACCGATGTGAACTGGGGGCTTATGATGGCCGCGTCCGTGCTCGTTACGCTGCCGATGGCGGTCGTGTTCGGGTTCGTGCAGCGCTACCTGGTGACCGGGATCGGT
>JBBTEL010000277.1:0-6646 GCA_038042325.1 Candidatus Methylomirabilota bacterium | reverse complement strand
TAAAATAAGGCGAACAACGGATTGCGCCCGCTGGCACAAGCGGCGACAGTTATGGACCAACAGGAGCCGCAAAGTCCACTATGCAGCTCACGCTGAAGGGAGACTACGCAGTCCGGATCATCGTGGATCTGGCCGCCCAGCCGGCCGGCGCCACCGTCAGGACCGAGGAAGTCGGCCGCCGGACGGGCGTCCCCCAGGCCTACCTCAGCAAGATCATTCAGGTCCTCGCCCATGCCGGCCTGGTCCGCACCCAGCGCGGGACGCGGGGGGGCATCGCGCTCCTCGAAGAGCCGCAGGCGATCACGTTGAGGCAGGTGATCGAGGCGGTCGAAGGGCCAATTTACCTCAACCGATGCCTAATCCGGCCCGGCCAGTGCCCGCGCGATAGGTTCTGCCCGGTCCATCCGGTCTGGGCTCGGATTCAGGCGATCGTGACCCAGGAGCTTGACTCGGTTCGCGTCGGGGACTTGGTGGATGCGTCTCGGCAAATCACCCTGACGAAAAAGCGGGAGGCGTCCTCATGCTGAACTGGATGCGATGGCTGCCGGAGAACGTCTCGACCTACGGCGGCGAGATCGACGCCGTGATCGCCTTGATCTACTACGTGACGCTCGCCTGGTTCTTTCTGACGCTCGGCGTCTTCGGCTTCTTCCTGATCCGTTATCGTCGGCGGGACGGCCGCCGGGCCACCTATGTCGCCGGGGAGCGATTGCGGGAAGCGGCCTGGATCTTGGTCCCGGTGGCGGTCGTGCTGGTGCTGGACTTCTGGATCGACCTTCGCGGCGGCCCCGTGTGGGCGAAGGTCAAGACCACCATGCCGCCCACAGAGCTCACGATTCAGGTAACCGCCAAGCAGTTCAACTGGGAAATCCTCTACCCGGGGCCGGACGGCAAGTTCGGGACGGAGGATGACCGGCAGTTCGACAACGAGCTTCACGTCCCGGTGGGGAAACCGGTGCGCCTCGTGCTCAAGTCCAAGGACGTCATCCACAGCCTCTTCAGCCCGAACCTGCGCTTCAAGCAGGACATCGTCCCGGGGCGTGCGATCCCGGCCTGGTTCGAGGCCACCAAGCCCGGCAAGTACGAGCTCCCCTGCGCGGAATTGTGCGGATTCGGCCATACGGGGATGAAGGCGTGGCTCTACGTGCATTCCCCGGAGGAGTACCAGAAGTGGGTGAAAGAGCAGTGGGCATCCTCCTGAGTCCTGCCTGGGTTCACCGCCTCGCCCTGGGCCTCTGTACGGCGACGTTCCTCCTGATCGTCGTCGGCGGGCTGGTCACCAACACGGGTGCCGCGCTGGCGGTCCCGGACTGGCCCACGACGTTCGGCTACAACATGTTCCTCTTCCCATGGTCGGAGATGGTTGGCGGGGTCTTCTACGAGCACAGCCACAGGCTTCTCGGAGCCGGGGTCGGCCTCCTGACGGTGGCGCTGGCGGTGATGCTCTGGATCACGGAGGGGCGGCGCTGGGTCCGCTGGCTTGGCGTGGCGGCCGTCTTCGCGGTCGCGGTCCAGGGGGTACTGGGCGGTCTCCGGGTCGTCCTGGTGGAGGACGGCATCGCGATCGTCCATGGCGCCCTTGCCCAGGCGTTCTTCGGCCTCACAGTCGGCCTGGCGCTCTTCACCTCCCCCTCGTGGGCCGGCGCGGCACCGACTCCCGCCGCCGACGCCCTGTTCCTGCGTCGGCTGGCCCTGCTGACGACGGGGGTCGTGTATCTCCAGATCGTCCTCGGGGCGTTCCTGACCCACTTCGGCGCGCGGCTCGACGGCCATCTGGCGGGGGCGGCGGCGCTGGCGCTCCTCATCCCGGCGCTGGCCCTCCGGGTTCAGCGGGGGCACGCTCTACGGCCGGCGCTCGCGCTGCCGGCCCGGGCGCTGCTGGGGCTCCTCGCCCTCCAGCTCGGCCTGGGCCTGGGGGCCTACGCGGGGCGATTTACCGGCCTGGCCCTGCCCCTGGCCCCGCACTCCGTCCTGGCGTTTCCCGTCGCCCATCGCCTCACGGGCGGTCTCCTGCTCGCGGCGAGCCTCCTGCTGACGCTGCGCTGCCACCGCCTCCTGGCCCCGCCGGAGCGCGGGGCGGCCGCCCGGGAATTGGTCTCGCGGGAGGTGACGGCATGAGCACTGGAGTCATGAAAAGCGAGGAGGCAAGTGATGCGTGAATCCGGAGCCGGCACGCTAGACACCCACGAGCATCACGCTGAGCGGGGTTTCTGGCGCACGTACGTCTTTTCGACCGATCACAAGATGATCGGCAAGCAGTATCTCTCCCTGGGCCTCTTCTGGGCGGTCGTGGGCGGGCTCCTGGCGCACGTGATGCGCTGGCAGCTCGCGTGGCCCGACACGGCGGTTCCCGGCTGGGGCGAGGTGGGGCCGGAAACCTATAACGTCCTGGTCACGATGCACGGCACCATCATGGTCTTCTTCGTGGCCATGCCGATCCTGCTCGGGGCGTTCGGGAACTTCCTGATCCCGCTCATGATCGGGGCCCGGGACATGGCCTTCCCCCGGCTCAACATGCTGTCGGTCTGGGTCTTCGCCCTCGCCTCGCTGGTGCTGTTCACGTCGTTCTTCGTCCCCGGCGGGGCGGCTTCGGCAGGCTGGACCGGGTATCCGCCGCTCTCAGCCAAAGTCGAGTACACCGGCGTCAACTGGGGATTGAACCTCTGGATCCTGGCCCACGCCCTGGAGTTCGCGGCCTTCCTCATGGGCGGGGTCAACTATCTCACGACGGCCATCGCCCTCCGCGTGCCCGGGATGACCTTCTTCCGCCTCCCCCTGGTCATCTGGCAGCAGCTCACCGCGACCACGCTCTTCCTCCTCTCGGTGGGGCCGCTGATCGCCGGCGCCGTGATGCTCCTGCTGGACCGGATCATCGGCACCCATTTCTACGCCGCGGAGGGCGGCGGCGACCCGCTCCTCTGGCAGCACCTCTTCTGGTTCTTCGGCCACCCCGAGGTCTACGTCATCCTCCTGCCGGCCGTCGGGCTCGTGCTGGATGTCCTGCCCGTCTTCGCCCGTAAGCCCATCTTCGGCTACCGGTGGATCATCTACTCGACGATCGCCGCCGGGGGGCTCTCCTTCATCGTCTGGGCCCACCACATGTTCGTCAGCGGCATGGACCCCAGGCTTGCCATGCCGTTCAGCATCACGACCATCCTCATCTCCGTCCCCTTCGCCTATATCATGTTCGCCATGATCGCGACCCTCTACAAAGGGTCAATCCGCTTCGACACTCCGATGCTCTGGGCCCTCGGCTTCATCGCCATGTTCATCGTCGGCGGGCTCACGGGCATCTTCAACGGGTCGGCCCCGGCGGACATCTACATCAGCGACACCTACTTCGTGGTGGCGCACTTCCACTACACGCTGTTCAGCTCGGTCGTCTTCGGCGGGTTCGCAGGCTTCTACTTCTGGTTCCCGAAGATGTTCGGCCGGCTCCTGAGCGAGCCGCTGGGGAAGATCCATTTCTGGCTGACCCTCGTCTTCTTCAACGTCACCTTCTTCCCGCTGCACAACATCGGCCTGGCGGGGATGATGCGGCGCATCGCGAACCCGCTCGAGTACGAATTTCTCGTGCCCCATCAGTGGATCAATGTCGTCGCCACCGTGGGGGCGATCCTGCTCCTGGCCTCGCAGATCCCCTTCGTTGTGAATGTCGTCTGGAGCCTGCTCGCCGGGAAGACCGCGCCAAAGAATCCCTGGGAGGCGAACACGCTGGAATGGACTGCCCCGTCGCCACCGCCGCCCCTCAACTGGGGCACGACCCTCCCCGTCGTCTATCGGGGCGCGTACGAGTACAGCCTGCCCGATATGGCCGAGGACTGGCTCCCGCAGGATCGGGCGCTGGCCGCCCGGTCCAGATAGGAGGATCCCCGAATGGCAATCAGCGCAGAGGCAGAGGCGATCCCCGGCATCCTCCCCGGAAAGGTGGGAGTATGGTGGTTTCTTGCCTCCGAGATCATGCTGTTCGGCGGGCTTATCGCGAGCTTTATCGTCTTCCGGCTCGGGAGCGGCGGGTGGCACGGAGAGGCCGCGCACCTGAGCGTCCCCATCGCGGCCGTCAACACGCTGGTCCTGCTCACCAGCAGCCTGACGATGGTGCAGGCGTTTGCGACGGCGGAGCGTGGGGATCAGCGGGGGCTCCGGACCTACCTGGCGCTCACCATCCTGCTGGGCCTCGCCTTCCTGGGGATCAAGGCCTACGAGTACACCTCCGAGATCCTGGCGGGATTCACGCCCGGTACCGGGATCTTCTGGTCGTTCTACTACACGATGACGGGTCTCCACGCCCTCCACGTGCTGGCCGGGGCCGTGGTCAACTCCATCCTGCTCGGAGCCGGGCGCCTTCGAAATCCACACCGCCTCGAGCTGGCCGGCCTCTACTGGCATTTCGTTGACGTGGTCTGGATCTTCCTCTTCCCGCTCCTCTACCTGGCGTGAGCGGCCCAAGGAGGTCGAAGATGGCGTCTCATGGGCGACCCAACTACGTGGCGATCTGGGGGTGGCTGGTCGCGCTCATGATCGCGGGGCTCGCGGCCAGCTTCCTCCCGGGCGCTCGAGGCCTCGCCGTGGTGTTGATCTTTGCCACCGCGGTCGCCAAGGCGCTTTTGGTAGCCCTGAACTACATGCACCTCAAGTTCGAGCCCCGGCTGATCTACGCCATTGCGATCGTGCCGGTGCTGTTCCTCCTCGTGCTGACCGTGGCCCTCTTCCCCGACTTCGTCTTCTCCCGCTGACATGGGACGACACCGAGACTTCCTGGCCCTCACGAAGCCGCGGGTGGTCCTGATGGTCCTGGTCACGACCACGGTCGGGTTCTATCTCGGCTCTCCGAGCCCGCCGGACTGGCTCCGGCTCCTCCCGACCCTCCTCGGAACCGCGCTCGCGGCGGGCGGCACCATCGCCCTGAACCAGTTCCTCGAGCGCGATGTGGACGCGCGGATGGAGCGCACGCGCCGCCGGCCGCTCCCCGAAGGGCGGCTCCGTCCCGCCGAGGCGCTTGCCTTCGGAGTGGCCATCGCCGCGGCAGGGCTCCTCCTGCTGCTGCCGGTGGGGGCGCTGCCCTTCCTTGTGACCGCGGCCACGGTCGGCCTCTACCTCTTCGCCTATACGCCGCTCAAGCGCCGCAGCTCGCTCTGCCTGATCGTGGGAGCGGTTCCGGGCGCCCTGCCGCCGGTGACCGGATGGGTCGCGGCTCGCGGGGAGTTCGGAATCGGGGTCTGGGTGCTCTTCGGGATCCTGTTCCTCTGGCAGCTTCCCCACACGCTGGCCATTGCCAGGCTCTACCGGGAGGACTACGCCCGCGGCGGGATCCGGCTCCCGCCGGCGAGCGGCGGTCTGAGCGTTGAGCGCCAGACCGTGGCGGGCTGTCTGGCGCTCCTCGTGGCGGGCCTCCTGCCGACGCTGATCGGCCTCGCCGGTCAGGTGTACCTCCTCGGGGCCCTCACGCTGGGGGTGGGGCTCCTGGGCTGCGGGGTCCTTCAGGCGCTCTGCCCGTCGCGGGGCGCAGCGAGGCGCGTCCTGTTCGCCTCGCTCCTCTATCTGCCGGCGCTCTTGATCCTGATGACGTTGGACAAGGCCTGACCCGCCCACGGGGACACGATGTCGGGCGGGGCGATCGTCCTGGAAGATGCGGTCGGTCCTCGGGGGCACCACCGCGTGGACGGCGCCAAGGTCGGGATGCTGATCTTCCTGGGGGCGGAGACGATGCTCTTCGCCGGGTTCGTCGCCGCCTTCCTGGTCTTCCGCCTGAGCGCTCCCGTCTGGCCCCCGCCGCTCCAGCCCCGCCTGCCCGTGGGGGTGACGGCCGTGAGCACGGCCGTGCTCCTCCTGAGCGGCTACACGATGTGGCGGGCGCTCCGGGCCGCGCGCGACGGCGACCGCGCGGGCCTCGGCAGGAGCCTCGCCCTGACCGGGCTGCTCGGGGCGACGTTCCTCGCCGTACAGGGGTTTGAATGGGCCCGCCTCCTCACGTTCGGCCTCACCGCGCCCTCGGGGATCTACGGGGGGACGTTCTACACCCTCGTCGGGGCGCACGCCGTCCACGTCCTCGGGGCGCTGGTCTGGCTCTCGATCATTCTGATGGGAACGCGCAGCGGGCCGTCGGCGACGCCGAACCAGTCCCGGGTGCTGGTGTTCGGGATGTACTGGTACTTCGTCGTGGGGCTCTGGCCGATCCTCTACACGCTCGTGTACCTGGCGTGAGCAGGGGGATGCTCGGGCGACGCGCGGCGGCCGTCGTGATCGCAGGGTGGGCCCTTTTCCCGCTCGAGGCGCGGGCGTGCTCAGTCTGCATCGGGTGGACGGGAGGCGCGGACGCCGACTGGGGATACTACTGGAGCGCCCTGCTCCTGACGCTCCTGCCGTTCGCGGTGGTGATGGTCATCGGCGCCTGGGTCCGCCGCGCCCTGCGGCGCGAAGCCCCGGCCGACGCCTCGGGAAGGACCGAGCCCTCCTAGGTCAAACGCCGGCCTGTCTTACAGGAGGCCGTGGGTAGTGACGTGGGCCACGGCCTCGAGCCGGCTGTGGACGCCAAGCTTCCCGAAGATGTTCTGGACGTGGTTCCGGACCGTGGCCGGGCTGACGTGGAGCCGCTCGGCCATGGTCTTGGTGTTCGCCCCGCTCGTCATGAGCCGGAGAATCTCGA
>JBBTEL010000276.1:0-3839 GCA_038042325.1 Candidatus Methylomirabilota bacterium | reverse complement strand
TCCCCCTCGGGGGGGAGAGGATGAAGGTGAGGGGATTATGAGTGGGGTGAGGGGAGAGGGAAAAGGGTCGGAGCGATAGATGCAGGTATCGACCAACGATTTCAGAAAGGGCATGAAGATCGAGGTGGACGGGGCCCCTTACGCCATCGTGGACTTCCAGCACGTGAAGCCGGGGAAGGGAGGCGCGTTCGTCCGGACCAAGCTGAAGCACCTGCGGCACGGGACGGTGATCGACAAGACCTTCCGGGCGGAAGAGAAGGTCCCCCTCGTCAACTTCGAGGAGAAGCGGATGCAGTTCCTGTACCGGGACGACCGCTTCCACTTCATGGACCTGGAGACCTACGATCAGATCGCCCTCAGTGAGGACGAGGTGGGGAACGCGCGGCAGTTCCTCCAGGAGAACACCGCGGTGGAGGTGCTCTACGTGGACGGCGCTCCCATCGGAATCGAGCTGCCGAACTTTGTGGATCTCGTGGTGGTGAAGACCGAGCCGGGAGTCCGCGGCGACACGGCCTCCGGCGGCTCCAAGCCCGCCACACTCGAAACGGGCGCCGTGGTGTCGGTCCCCCTCTTCATCAACAAGGGGGATGTCTTGAGGGTGGACACCCGCACCGGCGCCTACATCTCTCGGACGGCCGCTGCGGCCGGAGCGGGGTAGGAGCGTGGCGAAGCGCAAAGAGGACTCGGGCCTTCCCCTCAACGAGGTGCGGCAGCTCATCGATCTCGCGCTGGCGCGCGGCCTGTCGGAACTGGAGGTGAGCCGGGGGGAGACCCGCATCCGGATCCGGCGGGAGGTGGCCCACGCAGCGGCGCCGGTCGCGCCGGTCCCGCCGTCCGTCGCGCCGGTCCCGCCGGAGCAGGCCGAGAGAGCCGGGGCCCACCTCGTCACCGTCGAGGCACCCATGGTCGGCACCTTCTACCGGGCGCCTTCCCCGACCACCGACCCGTACGTGCGGGAGGGGGACGTCATCAAGGAAGGGCAGGTACTCTGCATCATCGAAGCGATGAAGCTCATGAACGAGATCGAATCGAAGGTGGCCGGCCGGATCTCCAAGATCCTGGTCGAGAACGGTCAACCGGTCGAGTACGGCCAACCCCTCTTCCTCATCGAACCCCGGGCCTGACCCGAAGGAAATCCCAGTGGCGACCTGTCCCAACTGCGGGTCAACTCTCCTCAGCGCCGTCTCCCGGTGCTCGACGTGCCGGCCCCCGGCGCTGCGGCCGGCGTCAGGCACCTTCAGGGGCGCCGCAGGGGTACTCAGCGCCGTCGCTCTCGCGCTGCTCGCCCTTTCCATCGCCGGTCCCGCGTTCCTCTGGAAGCCTCCCGCGCCGGCCGACCAGCCGGGCAATCCCGGAACCCGGCTCGTCGGGCTGCCGCCCTCGCGGGCCGAACTCCCCGAGGTCTCCCTCCTCACGGAAGAGGGAATCCGGTTCTACAGCGCCGGCCGGTATCCCGACGCCTGCCAGCGCTTCGCCGACGCCATGGAGCGGGAGCGAGAGAACTCGATCCTCCGCCAGAACGTGGCGCGCTGCTTCGAGGGCTGGGGCTGGCAGAGCCTCCGCGCCGGGAAGGCCGAGGAGGCCCGCCTTCTCTTCCACCAGGGGCTCCAGCAAGAGCCCGAATCCTCGCCCCTCCTGACGGGATTCGCCCTGGCCGCCATCCACGCGGGCCGGCCCAACGAGGCGCTGGAGCCGCTGGAGCGGGCGGTCACCGCCTCCCCGGATCCCGAAGCGACGCTGCTGCTGGCCCGGCTCTATGACCAGCGAGACCGGAGCGACCGCGCGATCTCGCACCTCCGCCGCCTACTGGAGCGCGACCCCTCCCACCCCGAGGCCACCCGGCTCCTGGACAAGCTCGAGCGGGAGCGGCGGGCGGAGGCGGGGTACCGGAAGGACGAGACCGCGCACTTCGTGGTGAAGTATCGCGAGCCTGGGGAGCGCGAGCTCCGCCGAGTGGTGCTCGGGATCCTCGACGAGATCCGCGCCGCCGTCGGGCGCGAGTTCAACTTCCTTCCCTTGGAGAAGATCACCGTCATCCTCTACCCCGACGAGCGCTTCCAGGAGGTCACCGGCACCCACCACTGGGTGAGCGGGATCTTCGATGGGAAGATCCGGCTCCCTGTAGGAGCTCTCCGGGGGCGCACCCGAGCGCTGGAGCGGCTGCTGACCCACGAGTACACCCACGCGGTCGTCCACGTCCTCTCGAGGGGCCGGGCTCCCCGCTGGCTCCAGGAGGGGCTGGCCCAGCACGCGGAGCGGATTCCCGACGATCCCGATCTGCACCTCTCGGGAGGGATGACCCTGGCCGGCCTGGAAGCGCTGCTGAGGGATGGGGATCTGGCCAAGGCCCGGATGGGCTACCAGGTCTCGCTCTGGGTCGTCCGCGACCTGCTCCAGCGCGGCGGCATGGAGCGCATGCGTGAGCTGCTGGCGCGCCTCGGCACCGGGGAGTCGGCGGCGGACGCGGTCCCGCGCGTGTACGGGCTGCCGCTGGCCGAGCTCGAGGCCCAGTGGCACCGCATCCTCGGCGGATGATGTTCGGCAAGATACTGATCGCGAACCGCGGCGAGATCGCCCTCCGGGTCCTGCGGGCCTGCCGCGAGATGGGGATCCGGGCCGTCGTCGCCCATTCCAAGGTGGACGCCAATTCCCTCCCCGTTCGCCTCGCCGACGAGTCCATCTGCGTCGGGCCCGACGATGCCCGGTCGAGCTACCTGAACGTCCAGAGCATCATCTCGGCGGCGGCCGTCACCGACAGCGAAGCGATCCACCCGGGCTACGGGTTCCTTTCCGAGAACGCCGCGTTCGCGGATATCTGCCGGGCTTGCGGGATCACGTTCATCGGCCCGTCCCCGGAAGCCATCCGCCTCATGGGCGACAAAGCCCAGGCGCGGGAGCTCGCCCGGCAGGCCGGCGCCCCGATCATCCCCGGAAGCGAGGGCCCGCTGAAGGACGAGGACCAGGCCCACAGCGCGGCCGAGGCCGTCGGGTTTCCCCTGATCCTCAAGGCGGCCGCCGGCGGGGGCGGGCGCGGGATGCGCATTGTCCGCGAGCGCGAGGCCCTGGCGCAGGCCTTTCACACGTGCCAGGCGGAAGCCGCCGCCGCCTTCGGCTCCTCCGAGGTCTATCTGGAAAAATTCGTGGAGGAGGCCCGCCACGTGGAGGTTCAGGTCCTGGGAGACCGGGCCGGCACGCGCATCCATCTGGGCGAGCGCGACTGCTCCATCCAGCGCCGGTACCAGAAGCTCCTCGAGGAGTCCCCCGCGCCGGCCATCCCGCCCGCGACCCGGGTGGGCCTCCACAAGGCCGCGCTGGCCGTGGCGCAGGCCGTGAACTACACCAGCGCCGGCACCGTGGAGTTTCTCGTGGACCGGGAGGGAAACTTCTACTTCATCGAGATGAACACCCGCATCCAGGTCGAGCATCCCGTCACGGAGATGCTGACGGGGATCGATCTCGTCCGCGAGCAGATCCTGATCGCCGGGGGAGAACCTCTGCGGTGGAAGCAGAGCGATATCCGCCCCGTCGGGCACGCCATCGAGTGCCGGATCAACGCCGAAGATCCCGACACCTTCACCCCGAATCCGGGACGGGTCACCGCCTGGGTCCCCCCCGGAGGCCCGGGAGTCCGCGTGGACAGCCACCTCATGCCCGGCTACGCGATCCCGTCCGTCTACGACTCCCTCATCGCCAAGATCATCGTCCACGCGGAGAACCGCGGGGAGGCCATCGACCGCATGCGGCGCGCGCTCTCCGAAACCATCGTGGAGGGGGTCAAGACCACGATCCCGTTCCACCTCCGCCTGCTCGAAGACCCCGTGTTCCGCGCGGGCGGTTTC
>JBBTEL010000275.1:0-7168 GCA_038042325.1 Candidatus Methylomirabilota bacterium | reverse complement strand
GCTCCGACACTAAACTCGGCAACCGACTGTCTCATTCTCATTGACAGGTTCCGCCCCTCCGCTCACCACGACCGTCCGGCGCTCACGCCTCTTCCTTGAGCAGGCGTTTGAGCTCCTCAAGGTGGGCCAGGACGCCGTAGCAGAGGCCGGTGATCTTCCCGTGGAGGGAGCGATCCCAGTGGACCGCCACCCCCGCGCACCGGTGGACCTGTTCGGTCAGCTCCGTGATGCGCGACTGGAGCCTCAGGATTTCCTCCTCGGACTCGGCGATGTCGCGAAGCAGATCGTCTTGCTGGCTCATGGCCACACCTCCTCCCCGGCGACAAGCATCTTCAGCACCTTCAGCCGGGCCATGGTGGTAACCAATTCACCGATATCAGCATGATCGACCGTCGCAGTTACAGGCTCCGTCTCTTCCGGTGGCTCGAGCAACCCCCATGAGGCCAGAAGCCAACGGCACGCGTGGTCCTGGCGTCATCGTCGCCATTGACAGTGGAAGTCATATCAACGCTCGCGTTCACCGGCCGCGAGCGAGCATTGGGGGCGGCCTAATCCATCGTCAGGATCATCCCGTTGACGAAGAGTCTCACCGCGCTCAGGCGGGTGCCACCTCGATCATCGCGTCGAACGCCGCCTGTCCTCCCGAGAAGGCGAACAGGTCCACGGCCTCGTCGGGAATGGACGGGCGCCCTGACGTCAGGCGGTTGAGGCCCTCCCAGCCGTCCCGCATCCACACCGTGCCTCGAGGGATCTTTGGCGTGACATAGGCGCGCGCCCTGAATTCTCCGCGCTCATTGTAAAGCCGGATCGCCCCGCCGGCCTCGATCCCGCGCTGCACGGCGTCCTGTGGCGAAATCCAGAGCGCGGGCTCGGGGTCAGCCTCGGCCAGCGTCGGCAGCGCGCGCCCGTGATCGTAGAAGCTGTGAAAGGCCGTCAGCGTCCGCCCCTGGCGGAAGGCCAGCGGATACTCCGAAGAGGGAAGGCCCTCGTACACCGGCAGCGGGGGAAGGCCGAGGGCCAGCGCCCGCTCGGAGTAGAACTCGACCTTTCCCGACGGCGTGGGGAACTTGAGATCCGGGTGCGCGATGTGCGAGATGGACAGCGCGCGGATCCCGCCTTCGGCCCGGAGCGCCACCACCGTCGCGTGTCCCGTGGACGGATGGTCCAGAATCGCGTCGATCGGCCCCTCGTCGCTCTCCCAGGGAAAGAACTCCGCGAGGCCGAGTCGCCGGGCCAGCTCCTTCAGGATCCACTTCAGCGAGCGGGTCTCGCCGGTGGGCTCGAGGACCTGGGGCATCAGGTAGAGGTGGGTGTTCGTGCTCTTGCAGCCGACCTCCTCGAGCCAGGAGGTGCTCGGCAGCACCACGTCGGCGCACCGCCGGGCGGTGTCGTTGAGAAACAGGTCATAGCTGACCACTAGATCCGTGAGCGCCAGGCCCTCGGCCACGCTCCCGGCGTCGGCGAACGACGAGAGCATGTCGGTCCCGAACAGGAGGAGCACCCGGACGCGCCGCTCGAGGAGCGCCTCGGTGACCCGCGACATCTGATTCGGAATGTAGTCCCCCGGCGGCCGTCTGTCGGGCGCGGCGATGCTCGCCAGCGCCTGGCCGTGCGTGGCGCTCCCGTGGCGCGGGCCGAGGCCGCCGCCCGGCACCCCGAGGTTCCCCGTGAGGGCCGGCAGGCACGCGACGGCGCGCCCGCCCTGCCAGCCGTTCGAGCCCTTGTGCATCGAACTGCCGCCCAGCACGATCATGGCCGGCTTGGTCGTCGCATAGCGCCGCGCCAGTCCCGCGATGCGCTCCGCCGGGATGCCCGTGACTTCCGCCGCCCACGCCGGCGGGAACTGTCGGACGTGGGCAGCCAGCGCATCGAAGCCGACAGTGTGGCGGGCGACGAACTCCCGGTCCAAGAGCCCCTCGGCGATGACGACGTGCATCATCGCGAGCGCCAGGGCGGCGTCGGTTCCGGGACGGAGCAGGAACACCTCGTGGGACTGCGCCGCGGCCTCCGTCTCCCGCACGTCGATGGTGACGATGTGCGCCCCGCGGCGCCGCGCCGCAGCGAGGTGGCGCCCCGTGTTCGGCTGGCTCGCGAGGTTGGCGCCCCACAGCAGGATGAGGGCCGCGTGCGCCCCCATGTCTTCCTTGGTGTTCGTCTCCAGCACGCCGGTGAGGCCGACCCCGAAGGCGCCGAGCCCCCAGCAGATCATGGTCGGGTTCCACCCCTGGCAACCGTAGAAATTCGTGAAGCGCCGGAGGAGCTGCCCGTTGATCCGGGTCCCGTAGTCGTTGGCGAAGAGGCCGTGGCCAAACCAGATCCCCACCGCCTCCCGGCCGGCGGCCCGCATGCGGCCGGCGATCAGGTCGAGGGCTTCGTCCCAGGAGGCCTCGCGCCAGGCATCACCGGCGCGGCGGGCCCGGACGAGTGGATGGAGCAGCCGCCGCGGGTTGCCGATGATCTCGCGGGAGGCCTGCCCCCGGATGCAGAGGAAGCCCTGGCTGTCCGGGTTTTCTTTGTCGCCGGTGACGCTCAGCAGGCGACCGTCCTCGACCTCGACCAGCATCCCGCACAAGGTCGGGTGGCAGTTCATCGGACACATCGTCCGCATCACCCGACGCTTGCGGTCCTGCATGGGGCTATCCGCCCATGTACTGGCCAAGGAGCGTGATCCGGTCGTTGACTCTGAGCGGGGTGTCGAGCGTGTGGCTCAGGCCGAGGACGGCGTCGTTGACCATGACCTCGATGTGCTCGCCCAGTTCCTTCTTGGAGGCGTCCCAGAGGGCGGCGTCGAGCTCAGGATAGCGGCCGGAGAAACGCTGGAGGACGTCGCGCACGGTCTCCCCGGGGACGAAGGGCTCCTCGATCTCCTTGCGGCCGGCGCCGGGCCCCCCGATGAACTTCGTCACCCAGGACACGACCTCCACCGTGCAGTGGAGGGACTCCGATGGGCTCAGCGCTTCTTCCCCCACAGATCCTTGAGCAACCAGTCCAGCCCGAGCTTCTTGAGCGTCTCGGGCTTGGGCTTCCCGGTCTTCCGGTCGTAGCCGACCAGGCCGTACCAGGTGTCCAGCATCTTCTCCCACTGCTCGCCGACCGCCTGCCCCTTGGCCGGCCCGTCCGTCGGAATCGAGCCGTAGCGCTTCGACGGGTATTCCACCTCGGGCCCGATCCCGCAACGGAGGTTGAAAGCACGGAGGATCGCCGCCGTCCGGCGCCCGAAACTCACCGATTCCGTCACGGTGTAGTTCCACCCTGTCGCCGCCGACAGCGCACGGCACATGTTCTCGAGCCGCGTTCGGGTCGTGAAGATGCAGGCGCCTAGCGAGTCCTCGAAGTGGCGCCGCCCGAGGATGCCCGCGACCTGCCGCGCCACCTCCTCGCCGTTGAAGGGGTTGATGCGAGGCGGAAGACCGACCTCGGTCACGTGGACCGGGATGCCGCTCTCGAGGGTCCCCGTCGAGGCCGTGCAGGTGTCGAGCATCTCGTCCCAGCGGGCGCGGTGGTCATGGCCGCGAGGCGAGGCGCCCTTGAGCGTGTAGATCGCCGCTTCCCGAGCGGCGCCCCCCAGTTTTTCTGCGGCGACCTTCATGCCCTCGGCCAGGAGGTCGCCGAAACCCTTCCGGTGGCTGATCATCTCGAGGAGGCGGTTGGCCCCCTCGGCATCGCCCCAGCGGAGCTCGAAGCCGAGCTGGGCCTTGGTGAAGAACCCCTTTTCCATCCCCTCCATGACCCAGCCGCAGACCCAGCCGAACTCGTTGACGTCCACGCAGGCGCGGTCGATCCGCGTGTTGAGCCAGGCAATGGCCTCCTTGTCCGTGCAGCCGATCGCCCAGCCCGCGCCCGCCCACCCCTCGTACTCGGGCTCGTCAACCAGCTCGCCCTTGTGGGGGCCTTTCCGGATCACCTGCATGTGGCAGTGGTGCATGCCGCAGGCCGAGCACTGGTGGCCGCGGTGGTCGAAGCCCTCGCGGAGTTTGGGCCCTTCCCAGTCGGCCATGTTCACGTTCGGCGGGGCGAGGTTGGTCGTGTAGTTCTTGATGGGCAGCACGCCCATCTTGTAGAGCCCCACCAGCGCCGGGAGCGTCCCCCATTCGTAGAGCGAGCGCGCGGAGGGGTCGGTCTTGAGGTCGTGGGCGATGTCGTCGGCCGCCTGGATCACCCCGCGCGGATCGGCGGCGGCGACGGCCCGCGTCCCCCTGACGATGCACACCGCCTTGAGGCGCTTCTTCCCCATCACGGCCCCGCAGCCGTTCTTGGAAGCCACGTGGCCGTAGTCGCCCTGGATCGCGGCGAAGCGCACCAGGTTCTCCCCCGCCGGCCCGATGGAGTACACGGACATCTGATGACCCGCCAGGCCATGCTCAGCGCTCAACACGTCCTGGCACTCCCAGGTGTCCTTGGCCACCAGGTGCCGGGCGTCGCGCATCTCCACCACGTCGTCGTTGATGTAGAGATAGACCCAGCGGGGCGCCCGGCCCTGGATGACGATGGCGTCGTAGCCCGAGAACTTGAGGCACGCGCCGAAGAAGCCGTTGGCCTGGGTCGAGGTGGCGCCATTGGTCATCGCGCCGCGCGTGACGACCGTCAACCCGCCCGTCCCCCAGACCGGCAGCCCCGCCAGGGGGCCGGTGGCCAGGATCAGCCGGTTGTCGGGGTGATCCCAGTTCACCCGGGGACCGACCTCGTCGTAGAGGATCTTCGCCCCGAGACCGACGCCGCCGACGTAGAGGCGCATCTCCTCGGGCGTCCACGGCTGGGTCCAGATCTTCCCCGTGGTGAGGTTCACGCGCAGCAGTTTCCCCGCGTAGCCGCCGGGAAGCGTTTCCGTGCGGGTGCGCGGCGCAGCCTTGGTGCTTGCCAGTGCGGTCGGGCTCATTTCGTCACCGTGGTTGGAAGCTCGGGCGCTCGTGAGGGTCGTCCCAGGATGGTTTCGGGGAGGAGCCGTGCCGTAGTCCGCGAGGCGATGAACGCCGGCTTGACGTCGAAGGGGTTCCGCCTGAGATGCTCCTTCCAGGCGCCGAGGCGCACCCCGGTCTGGACGAGCCCCTTCAGCATCCCCACGTCGTTGGTGGTCCAGACGTCGCCGGCCTGGCCGATGATGATGGCGCCCGTCAGCCGGTCGCCGCTCCAGCAGAGCTTCCGGTAGGCCGAGCGCTCGGGGTGGAGCCCCGTGAACGCCTCGGCCCCGGAGGCGTCCCATGCGCCGAAGGAGGCCACGTCCAGCTTCAGGACCTCCACGATGTTCATGTTGAGGCTCCCGCGGTAGGCCACGTCCCGGCCGGCCATGTTGGCGCCGACCACCCGCCCGTGCTCCATCGCGGTGGGCTCAATCGCGTGAACAACAGGCGCCCCCGTCACCCCGTCCTTCCCCTCGGCGACGTCTCCCGCGGCGTACACGTTCGGCACGCCCGAGCGGAGGTGATCGTCCACGAGGATGCCGTGGTTGATCCGGATCCCGGAGCCCTGGAGCCACTCGAGGTTGGGCTTGATCCCCGTCGCCATGATGACGAGGTCGGCCAGGAGATCGGGGCATTTCTTGAACCGCAGGCGCTTCTTTCCCCGCGCGTCATCGATCTTCGTCAGCGTGACACCGGTCAGGATCTTCACGCCGTGCTTCTTGAGCCACGCTTCGACGAGCGCCGCGCCCTTGTCGTCCACCATCCGCGGCAGGATGCGAGGGGCGATCTCGACGATCGTGAGCCTGGCCCCCAGCGACAGGATCGAGTTCAGGATCGTGAAGGCGATGAACCCCGCTCCCACCATGACCACGTGGCTGCCGGGCGCGATCCCGGCGATGACGGCGCGCGCCTGCTCCAGCGTCCAGAAGGAGTGAACCCCGGGGGAATCGGCGCCCGGCACCGGCGCCTTGACCGCGCGCGAGCCGGTGGCGATCAGGCAGTCGTCGTACTCGAGCGTGGTCCCGTCGTCCAGCGTGAGCGCGTTCGCCTGGGGGTTGAGGCTGGCCGCCTTCCTTCCGATGTGGGTCTTCACCTTCCAGCTCGCCAGCGTCGCGGCCGTGGCGGTGAAGACGTGGGACTCGGCGATGGAGCGGTCGAGGTAGTACGGCAGGACCATGCGCGAGTAGGGGCGCTCGGCGGCGACCAGGGTGATCTCCGAGGCTCCCCCGTCCTCCTCGCGGATCGTCCGGATGCAGTTCAGCCCCGCGGTGCCGGCGCCGATGATGAGGTGTCGGGCGGCCATCATCGCCCCCCGATCGCGAGGAGACGCGCGCTCCGCTCGACGGCGAAGTCGGCGAGCCAGTCCGCGGTCGTGATCTCTTCGTAGAGGATCGCTGCCGTCGGGCACGCCTCGGCGCAGGCGGGGGCGCCGCCGCAGAGGTCGCACTTGAAGGCCTTGCGGGTGTCGGGGTCGTAGAAGATGGTGCCGTAGGGACAGGCGATCGTGCAGAGCTTGCAGCCGACGCAGCGGTCGTCCACCACGTCCTTGGCCCCGGCCGGCGTGATCGTGATCGCCCCCACCGGGCAGGCCGTCATGCACCATCCCTCGGCGCACTGGGTGCAGGTGTAGGGAGCGTAGCTCGTGTGCCCCTCGTAGGGCGACACGCGGATCACGGACTTGGCCGGCTGGAAGGCGCCGGTCTGCATGTAGGAGCAGGCGAGCTCGCACCTGAGACAGCCCGTGCACTTCTCGGGGACGATCTTCAGGACTTTCACGGAGACGGGAGAACGATCAGCGCCGCTTGGGCTTGCGGCCTCGCGCGGGGCCCCCGCTCTCGAGCCGGGCGATGAACGCATCCAGCGGGATCGCGGGCAGGGTCATCATCTGCACCGAGCCCCGGGCGCCGAACTCGATGGACACGCGCGAGACCGTCTCGTTGTCGGGCGCTTCCAGGACGGTGACGAAGTCGTAGGGGCCGAGGACGGCGTACTGGGCCCGGACCTTCACGCCCATCCGCTCCAGCTCCCGGTTCACCTTGCGGATCCAGCCCGGCCGCTCCCTCAGGACTTTGCGGCCGCCATCGCTCAGCGTGCTCAGCATGATGTAGGTCCCCACGGCGATGCCCTCCGTCGCGAATGCTGTTGGCAGGGAAAAAGACCGTGCCTAGTATAGCATGGGAGCTCGCGTTTTTGTTGACAGCCGCGGGCGGGGCGGAGGATGATGGGGCCGGGATGAGTCCCGAGCTGCTCGTGCTCGCCGTGCTCCTCTC
>JBBTEL010000274.1:2084-6094 GCA_038042325.1 Candidatus Methylomirabilota bacterium | reverse complement strand
GGGCCCCTCGGCGCCGACCTCGATCCCCTCGTAGAGCTGCTGGGCCAGGAGCATCGTCTTCTTCGGGCTGAAGTGGAGCTTGCGCGCCGCCTCCTGCTGGAGCGTGGAGGTGATGAACGGCGGCGCGGGATTTCGCTTGCGCTCGCCCCGGGTGACGGCCTTGACCGTCCACCGCTTGCCCCGGAGTCCCGCGACCACCTCTTGCACCCGGGCCTCGCGGGGCAGGTCGGCCTTCTCGCCGCGGATCTCCTTGAGGGTGGCGACGAACTCGGCCGGGTTCTTCCCGCGGAGCCTCGCGTGGAGGCTCCAGTACTCGACCGGAACGAACGCCTGGACCTCGCGCTCCCGGTCCGCGATGAGCCGTACGGCGACGGACTGGACGCGCCCGGCGGAGAGGCCGCGCTGGACCTTCCGCCAGAGGAGGGGCGAGAGGTTGTACCCCACCAGGCGATCGAGGACACGCCGGGCTTGCTGGGCCTCCACCTTCTTCTGGTCGATCCTGCCGGGGTGCGCGAACGCCGCCTTGATCGCGCGCGCGGTGATCTCGTTGAACGTGACGCGGTACACCTTGCGGCCGTTGACCGGCAGCTCCTGGGCGAGGTGCCAGCCGATCGCCTCGCCCTCTCGATCCGGGTCCGTCGCGACGTACAGCGCCTCGGCCTTTTCGGCGGCCTTCTTCAGCTCGTCCAGGACCTTCCGCTTGGAGGCCAGGACCCGATACTCGGGCTTGAAGCCTTTCTTCACGTCGACCCCGAGCTTGGATTTTGGAAGGTCACGAACGTGCCCCATGCAGGCCTTGACGATGTACTTCGAGTCCAGATATTTCTGGATCGTCTTGACCTTCGTGGGCGACTCCACCACCACGAGCGACCGCTTCGCCACTAACGTCTCCTTATATCACCTGGGCACGGGCACCCCGGGCTGTCGCCACGCCCGTGCCCCCCTGGATTCTCAGTTGACGTCATTTCCATCACACCACTCCAGTCCTACCCATCACCTTACGGGCTGTCGTAGCGACCGCGCTCCGGACGTAGTGCTGGCCGGGCATCTGTCGCACCCAGCCCTTCAACTCCAGGCTCAAGAGCGCCGCCGCCGTCCGCCCGGACGGGACGCCGCTCCGCTCGATCACGTGATCGATGTGGATCGGCTCGCCGCCGAGCAGCGGCAGGACTCGTGTCTCGTCGCCCTCGGTCGCGGGTTCAGAGGAAGTTTCCGCATCCGCGCACTCCGTCACGCAGCGCCGCCACACTGGGGGGAGCTCGGCAAGGACGTCCTCCCAGCCCTGAACCAGTTTAGCACCGTCTTGGATGAGACGGTGGGCGCCCCGGCTCGTTTCCGACGTGACCGGCCCCGGCACGGCGAACACTTCCCGGCCGAGCTCGCCCGCGTGCCCCGCCGTGATCAGGGCGCCGGAACGCTCCGCCGCTTCCACGACGATCGTCCCCAGCGCGAGCCCGGCGATCGTTCGGTTGCGCAGCGGGAAGTGCCCGGGCAGCGCCGGCGTGCCCATGGGGAACTGGGAGATCAGCGCCCCGCGCTCGAGCACCTGGGCGACAAGTTTCCGGTTCTCCGGCGGATAGTTCACGTCCACGCCGCAGCCGAGGACGGCGATGGTGCGTCCGCCTGCCGCCAGAGCGCCGCGGTGTGCCGCGCTGTCGATGCCACGCGCGAAGCCGCTCACGATGGTCACGCCGCGCGCGGCCAGGTCGGCTCCCAGGCGCTCGGCCGCCTGCAACCCGTACGCGGTGGCGCGCCGCGAGCCGACGATCGCCAGCGCGAGCGCGTCCTCGTTCCGGAGCTCTCCCCGCGCCAGCAGGAACGGCGGCGGAGCCGGCACCGCCTTGAGGGAGGCCGGATACTCCTCGTCCTCCGGCAGGAGCAGGCGGGCGCCGGCCCGCCCGGCGAGCTCGCGCTGCTCGCTCAGCGCCGCCACGATGTCGGCCCGCGTCCGGGCGCCTGGGCGCGCGGGCAGCGCCGCGATCACGGCGTCCCATCGAGTCGACTCGCTGTATCCGTTCATGGTCACAATCGCCGCCAGAGGAATGGGTCCAAGTATACCGGAGCGTCGGGATGCGTCAACGTTCGGGGGATCCGAGAGGGCGTCCCGCCGCCGGCGACGCGACTAGCGCGCGCGGCGGACGGGAACGGCGCGTGCGCCGATGAGCGTGCGCGCCTGCCGGGCCGCCTCGCTGTCCGGGTACGCCTGGACAAGCTGCTGCCAGGCCTCCCGCGCGCGGGCGGGGTCGTTGAGGGCGCGAAAACAGAGACCGATCTTGAGGAGCGCGTCCGGAACCTTGCCGCTCTTCGCGCTCTTCTCGGCGACTTTCTCGTACTCCGCGATCGCCTGGCGGTAGTCGCGCTGGAGATAGTAGGCCTCGGCGATCCAGAACTGCGCGTTGGCCGCCAGCGGGTGCTGGGGGTGACGCGCGATGAAGTCTGTGAACTCGAGGACGGCCTGCCCGTGCTCGCGGGCCCGAAAGCTCGCCAGCGCGGCGCTGTAGAGCTGGTCCGGGGGGCCCGAGGGCGCCGCGGGACGGTCGGGCTCGGCGGGCCTCGCCTCAACCCGCTTCTCGCGGGCCGGCGGCGGAGCCGCGGCCTGGCGGACGAGGTCGCGCGAGAGGCCGTCGAGCGAGGCGCGGAGACCGCGCAGCGCCTCCTCGGTCTCTCCCAGTC
Source organism: Candidatus Methylomirabilota bacterium (assembly GCA_038042325.1). Lineage (GTDB taxonomy): Bacteria > Methylomirabilota > Methylomirabilia > Rokubacteriales > CSP1-6 > CSP1-6. The sequence continues at coordinate 3,421 of JBBTEL010000274.1, read as the reverse complement.
TCGCCTCGACGCGCGCCACCTGCTGCTCCGCGGCCTTTTCCCCCTGCGCAGCTTTTGCGAGCTGGCCGTCCAGTGCCTTGAGCTCGCCAACCGTCTTGGCGAGCTCGCGCGTGGACGCGTCCTGCGCCTTCCGGAGCTCGGCCACCTGCTCCCTGAGCCCCGCGACTTCGCCCTGAAGCTGCCGCAGGCCCCCGCGGCTGGCGCAGCCGGTCAGCGCCAGGACAGCGACTATCCCTGCGGCCAAGACGGCTCCCCTCGGAGTCTTCATAGGTGGTCGGAACGTAGCACAGCGTTTCAAAAAAAGTCAAGAAATTTGCTGCCGGCTTCGGGTAGGATGCCCTCCATGGAAGAGATCGCGTGGGGGTTTTACGCCTCGGCGCTGCTCACCGGGCTGGCCTTCGGCTACGTCACTCAGCGCGGCGGCTTCTGCCTCACCCGCGCGCTCTCGAACCTCTACCTCATGGGCGATGCCACGATCGTCCGCGCCTACCTGCTCGCCCTCCTCGTGGCGACCATCGGCGTCCATCTCATGCTGGCGCTTGGGCTCGTTGAGATTCCGCTGCGGCCGTTCCGCTGGCTGGCCAATCTGGTGGGCGGCTTCCTGTTCGGCGTGGGGATGATCCTGTCCGGCGGCTGCTCCGGGAGCACCTGGTACCGCATCGGTGAGGGGGCGGTGGGCGCCTGGGTGGTGCTCCTCGGCTTCGCCCTGGGGGCCACCACCGTCACCGTCGGCGTCCTGGCCCCTGTCCGCCAAGCACTGCGCGGGCCGGCGATCACGGTGGACGGCGGCGCCCCGACCCTCGCGAACCTCGTGGGCCTCTCGCCGTGGGTCGTGATCGCGGTGCTCGGCCTCGCCGTCGTCGTCTTCCTGTGGCGCGGCGGCGGAGAGCCCGAGCACGGGAAGTGGCCGTGGCCGGCCACGGGCATCGCCGTCGGCGTGGTGATCGCGCTGGGCTGGTGGACGTCGTCCTTCGGGGACACTCCTACCGGAATCACCTTTGCGAGCAACACGGGGCAGGCCCTCACCTACCCGCTCGTGGGATACCCGAATCGCGTCAACTGGAGCATGGTCCTCCTGGTGGGCGTTCCCATCGGCGCCTTCCTGGGCGCCTGGCCGGCGGGAGAGTTCAGGTGGAAGCTCCCCCCCGGCTGGAGCCTGGTCCAGCTCTTTGCCGGCGGGCTGCTCATGGGAGCGTCCGCGATCCTCGCCGAGGGGTGCAACATCACCCAGGGGCTCACCAACTCCGCCACGCTGGCGGTGGGAAGCCTTGTGGCCTTCGGCGCCATGTGGCTCGGCGCCTACGCCGCTGTGTGGGCGATGTACCTGAGGAACGGCT
>JBBTEL010000274.1:0-1984 GCA_038042325.1 Candidatus Methylomirabilota bacterium | reverse complement strand
CCGTCCCTCGCTGTTGACGAACACGACACGGAGCGTTCCGCCCCCTCCGACCTTCAACGGGAAGCGGATCAGCGGATTGGCGCTCACGCCCGACGTCATCTCGAACTCGCTCACTTGCTGATCGTCCACGTACACGAGCATCTGCGTGACGTAGAACTCGGGGAGCTCCCGGACGAATTTTCCGCCCTTGAGGGCGAGGCCGGTGTACGAGGCGTGGTCCAGCCGGGTCCGCACCTCCACGACCTCGCCGGGGCGGAAGGAGCGCGGCAGCCGGATCTGCGGGTTGCCGATCCGCTCGCGCACGGTCCGATCGGGGGCCGTCGCGCAGCCGCCCTCGGTGACGCGGACCTCCCGCGTTCCGACGAAGCGGCCGTGGCGGCTGCACTCCCCGGCGACCGTCACCACTCCCCCGATCCCGGAGCGGAACTGAAACGCCACCCACGCGCGTCCGTTGGCGGGCGTGAAGCGGAACTTCCCCTTGCGGGGGACGGGATCGGTGTCGAGGGTGACCTCGAGCGAGCGGATGAAGTGGTCGGGGTCCATGGGATGGTCCACGGACACCTGGAAGGGCACCGCCGCCGGGTCGTCCGCCAGCACCGGAAGCTCGATCCGGGGGCTGTGCGCCGCGTCGGGCCTTCCCTGTCCGGGCGACCGCCCGGGCAGGACCAGAGGCGTGAGCCCCGCGGCGAGGGATCCCACGAGGAAGCGGCGACGGCTGATCATGACGGGAGAGGCTTGAGCAGGATCACGGGCACCGTGCCGCCCGCGGGAATCGTGGTGTCGGGGGGCACGACGGCGAGACCGTCTGCTGAGACCATCGAGGTCAGGACGGCCGATCCCTGGTTCCCCGTGAGCCTGGCGCCGTATCCCCCGCCCTCGGCCGACACCGTCACGCGGAGGTAGCCGCGGCGGCTGCCCGGGTTCGGGATGGGGGAGAGCGCCCGCGCGTGGATCTGGGGGCGGTGGAGCGCCGTGTGGCCCGCCATCTTTCTGAGCGCCGGCCGGACGAAGAGCTCGAACGTCACCATCGCGGACACGGGATTGCCGGGCAGGCCGAAAATCGGCCGGTCCCCGAGGGAGCCGAACGTGATCGGCTTGCCGGGGCGCATTGCCACCTGCCAGAGATGCAGCTCGGCCCCGAGCCGCCGGAGGGCGTCGCGCACGACGTCGTAGTCTCCCACCGAGACGCCCGCGGAAGAGATCAAGACGTCCGCCGACAGTCCCCAGCGCAGGCGCTCCTCGATGGACTCGCGGCTGTCGCGCGCGACGCCGACATTGAGGGGCTCTCCGCCGGCCTCCAGGACCTGCGCCATCAAGGCGTAGCTGTTCGAATTGGGGATCTTTCCCTGGGTCACCTCCCCCCCGAGTTCCACGACTTCGTCGCCCGTGGAGAGGATGGCCACCCGGGGACGGCGGAACACGAGGGCCCGGGATCGGCCCAGCGTGGCCAGCAGGCCGATCTGGGCGGGGCCGATGACCTGCCCGACCTCGAGGGCTGTTTCCCCCACCCTCAGGTCTTCGCCCCGGGGCCGGACGAACTCCCCCTCGGCGACGGGGCGCGGGACGCGGATCCGCCCGTCCTGGACCTGGACCTCCTCCTGAGGGATGACGCTGTCCGCTCCGTCGGGGAGCGGCGCCCCCGTGAAGATCCGGAACACCTGCCCGGCCCGGAGGGGTTGCTCGGCCACCGACCCGGCCGCGATCGTTCCGACAACCTCGAGCTCGGCCGGGTTGCCCGAGCTGGCCTCGCGCGTGTCGTGAGCCCGCAGGGCATAGCCGTCCATGGAGGAGTTGGGCCAGGGAGGAATGTTGAAGCGAGCGGGGATCCGCTCGGCCAGAACCCGGCCGAGGCACGCGAGGAGCTCCACGCCCTCGGAGCCGAGGCGATCAACTCGGGAGAGGATCTGCTCCAGGGCCTCTTCGACCGACAACACGGGTATATGGTAGCACCGGCGTCGGGAAAATTCTCGCGCAGCCCAGGCCA
>JBBTEL010000273.1:0-1543 GCA_038042325.1 Candidatus Methylomirabilota bacterium | reverse complement strand
GGCGCCGACATCATCATGGTCAAGCCCGCGCTGCCCTACCTCGACGTGATCGCCCGCGTGAAGGGGGAATTCGGGCTGCCCGTGGCCGCGTATTCCGTCTCCGGCGAGTATGCGATGATCAAGGCCGCGGGCCGGCTGGGCTGGCTCGACGAGGAGCGCGCGATGATGGAAGCCCTCCTCGCGATCCGCCGGGCGGGAGCCGACCTGGTCATCACCTACTTTGCCAAGGATGTCGCGCGGCTCCTCGAGAGCGGCGCCGCCCCGTAGAGCGGGATGCGGATTTCGGCCAAGGGCGAATACGCGATCAAGGCGATGCTGGACCTGGCCCTGCACGACGGCAAGGGTCTCATCCCCATCCAGGACATCGCGGCGCGCCAGGGAATCCCCCCGCGGTATCTGGAGCAGGTGCTCCTGCTGCTCAAGCGCGCCGGGTTCCTTCAGTCGAAGCGCGGCTCCGCCGGCGGGTACCAGTTGTCGCGGCCTCCGCAGGACATCAGCGTCGGCGCCGTGCTGAACGCCATGGAGGGATCGCTGGAGCGGTCGGGGGCGGGGCAGCGGGCGGGCCGGCGGTCGGCCTCCGACCACGCGCGCGACCTCGAGGATCTCTGGAGCGAGATCTCGGCCGCCGTCGCCGGCGTGGTGGACCGGGTGTCGTTCGCGGACCTCTGCCGGCGCGTGGAGCAGCGGCGAAGCGCGGCGCGCCCCATGTACCACATCTAATGGGAGGCAGCGTCACGCGACGCGGGGAAGCTCCCGGGCGGCCGAGGGTTGCCGCGTCGGTGCTCGAGCTGGTCGGGAACACGCCGCTGGTCCGTCTCAACAAGCTGCCGAAGCCCGGGGGCGCCACGATCCTGGCGAAGCTGGAGTCGCTGAACCCCGGCGGGAGCGTGAAGGACCGGATCGCGGTGAGCATGATCGAGGACGCCGAGCGGCGCGGCCTCCTCCGGCCCGGCTCCACCATCGTCGAGCCCACCAGCGGCAACACCGGGATCGGCCTTGCCATGGTCGCCGCCGTGCGCGGCTACCGGCTGATCCTGACGATGCCCGAGGACATGAGCGTGGAGCGCCAGCGGCTCCTCGCCCGGCTGGGCGCCGAGCTGCATCTGACGCCCGCCATCGAGGGGATGACGGGAGCGGTCCATGCTGCCACGGAACTCCTCAGAGCCCACCCCGACTACTTCATGCCCCAGCAGTTCGAGAACCGGGCCAACCCGGAGATCCACCGGCGGACGACCGCGCTGGAGATTCTCGACGCCACGGAGGGGCGGCTCCACGCCTTCGTGGCCGGGGTGGGGACCGGAGGCACGATCACCGGGGTCGGGGAGGTCTTGAAGGAGAAGGTGCCCGGAATCAGGATCGTCGCCGTTGAGCCGGCCCGCTCCCCGGTCCTGTCCGGGGGCAAGGCGCGCCCCCACGCCATCCAGGGAATCGGGGCCTCGTTCGTCCCGGGTGTGCTCAACATGAAGGTGATCGATGAAATTATCCAGGTGAGGGACGAGGACGCGATGGCCACCGCCGGGCGGCTGACGCGCGAGGAAGGGCT
>JBBTEL010000272.1:0-7567 GCA_038042325.1 Candidatus Methylomirabilota bacterium | reverse complement strand
GCCCTCCCCGCCCTCAAGTTCCACGAGAACGCCCTCCTCTTCGGCCACGACCAGAGCCTCGGTCTCCTCGCCTTCGAGCTCAACGGCGGGGACAGGATCCGCGTGTACCGGCGCCAGGACGGCCGCCTCGTCTCTCACACGGAGCCCTTCTCGCCGTTCCTCCTCCTCGCCGACCCCGACCTCCTGAAGACTTGGACGGGCGAGGTGGAGGTCACCCCCCTTGACGGCCCAGGAACGTACCGGTGGCTGGCCCGCTTCCCCTCCTGGGCGCTCGCCGGGAAAGCGCGCGATCATTGCCAAAAGACCGCAGGCAAAGGGTCCACCGCCCCCGACGCCCCGTACCGGTTCCTGAACGACGCCGTCCAGCAGTTCCTCCTGCTCACCGGCAAGACCTCATTCCTGGGCCTCGGGTTCTCCGACCTCCGCCGCATGGCCGTGGATATCGAGGTCTTCACCGCCGAGGGCTTCGAGTTTCCCCACGCTGCGCGGCCATCGGACCGCATCATCGCCATCGCGATGGCCGACTCCACGGGATGGGAGCGCGTGCTCTCGGGCCGTGAGATGAGCGAGCGGGAGATGCTGGAGCAATGTTCACGGCTGATCAGCGAGCGCGACCCGGACGTCATCGAGGGCCACAACATCTTCCGCTTCGACCTCGAGTACATGGAGGCCCGCGCCAGACAGTGCGGTGTCGAGCTCCGATGGGGGCGGGACGGCTCGGCCCTCCGCGGACATCCATCCCGGATGCAGGTGGCCGAGCGCGCCATCTCCTACCGCCGCTACCAGATCACGGGTCGCCACATCGTGGATACCTGGATCCTCGTCCAGCATTACGACGTGGGCGCCCGCGACCTCCAGTCCTACGGGCTGAAAGAGGTGGCCCGGCATTTCGGCCTGGCCGCGCCGGACCGGACCTACCTCCCGCCCCAGGACATCCCGCGCATCTTCAAGGAGGATCCCGAGCGCCTCATGGCCTACGCGCTGGACGACGTGCGGGAAACCCTCGGCGTGGGACGGGTGCTCTCCCAGTCGTACTTCGTCCAGGCCCAGATGTTCCCCTTCGACTACCAGGGCGTGATCCTCAAGGGCAACGCCACCAAGATCGACGCCCTCCTCCTGCGCGAGCACCTTCACCGCCGCCGGGCGGTCCCCGCCCCCTCGGCCGGCGCGCCCGTCGCCGGCGGCTACACCGCCGTCTTCTACCAGGGCGTGGCTCACCGGGTGCTCCACGTGGACGTCGCGTCCCTCTATCCGTCCCTCATGCTGACGTTCGGCATCTTCCCGGCGAAGGACGAGCTGGGCATCCTCCCCCTGCTGCTCCACGACCTGAGGGAATTCAGGCTCGCCGCCAAGACCCTCGCGCGCGAGGCGCCCACCGAGGAAGAGCGCGCGTATGCCGGCGGCCTCCAGCAGACCTTCAAGATCCTGATCAACTCCTTTTACGGTTACCTCGGCTTTTCGATGGGGCAGTGGAACGACTTCGACGCCGCCAACCGCGTGACGGCGGAGGGGCGCAAACTGATCAGGCAGGTGGTGGACGCATTGAAGGAACGGGGGGCGACGGTGATCGAGATCGACACCGACGGGATCTACTTCGTCGGCGAGGAAGCGCTGGTGGCGGAGATCTCCCGCGGCCTGCCCCCGGGGATCAGCCTCGAGCTCGACGGGCGCTACCCGGCGATGTTCAGCTACAAGATGAAGAACTACGTGCTCCTCGACGAGCGAAACCGGCTCACGATCAAGGGCTCGGCCCTCCGCTCCCGCGGGATCGAGCTCTTCCAGCGAACGTGGATGGAGGAGATGTTCCGCCTGCTCCTGACGGGGCGCCGCGCCGAGATCCCCGCGCTCGTCCAGCGCTACCTCGACGACTTCGCCACCCACCGGATGCCGGTCAAGCAGTTCATGAAGACGGAGACCTTGCAGGACTCCCTGGCGACTTACAAGGAGAAGGTGAGCGAGGGGAAGCGGAACCCTGCCGCGCCGTACGAGCTGGCGCTCCAATCCGAGCGGCCGTATCAGCCCGGCGACCAGGTCTCCTACTACGTCACGGGCCAGGGGCTCAAGGTGAAGGTCAACGAGGCCGCCAAGCTCGCCACCCAGTGGAACCCCGCCGCCCCCGACGAGAACGTCGAGTACTACCAGACGAAGCTGCGCGAGCTCTGGGAGCGCTTCCGCCCCCTCATCGAGCCCGAAGGCCTGATCCCCATCCAGGAGGAGGCCGAGGAGCCCTCCCCCGCCCAGCTCACCCTAACCGAAGACTAGGCAGGCTTCCGGGCGCGAATGTTCAAACCCTCCAGCTCGTACTTGTCCGCCTTGCGCTGACCCGAGGCGCCAGCAAAGGGCTTACCGCGCCAGGGGATCTCGACATCCGCGAACCCGGCGTTCTCGATCTTGGCGATGTACTCTGCTTCCAGCAGAGCGCCGCCAATTCAGGCGGTCCAGATGGCGACGTCCTCCCGTCCCGCCGGCGGGATGTCCTTGTGGACCACGATGTCGGCGATCTGCAGCCGGCCACCGGGCTTGAGCACTCGGAAGGTTTCGCGGAAAACGGCGTCCTTGTCGGTCGTGAGGTTGATGACGCCGTTGGAGATCACGAGATCGACGGAAGCGCTCTCAACAGGCAGGGACTCGGCGAGCCCCTTGCGGTACTCGATCTGCGTCATGCCGGTTAGCGCCACGTTCTCGCGGCCGCGCTCGAGCATCGCGTCGGTCATGTCCACGGCGATGACCCGCCCGGACTTGCCCACCGCCTTGGCGGCGAGGAACGTGTCCATCCCGCTGCCCGCGCCGATGTCCACCACCGTCTCCCCCGGCCCCGGCAGTCCCATGGACAGCGGGTTGCCGACACCAGCGAACGGCGCCGTCACCGAGTCCGGGAGCTCGGCCAGCGCCGCCCGCGAATAGCCGAGCAGATCCGCGGCGTACTCCGGCCCGGTGTGAAAGTGATATCCCTTCTTCGGATCGCGAACCACCTCGGTGTAGACCTTCTGGATTTCTTCCCGAAGCAGCGAAGTGTCTAACGCCATCCTCTCCTCCTGTGGGTCCAGCCCGTTTTCAAAGCCACTCGGTATGATCCTGCGAAAGCCCGGGTGAGATCAAGACGCTCTTGAAGGTCCTACGCTTGTTCGATTGCCCAATAATCAGGAACCATTGTTCACCATCAGTCGAATGTGCTGGCTCCTCTCGCGTGCTGGATAACCGAACTCCAAAGACGGTCTTGGCTTCCTCAAAGGATACCCCGTGCTTCTTCAGATTCTGTGCCGCTTTTTCCGGATCCCATTCAAAGGTCAATTCCATGGAGGTTCTTTCCGAGTCTCTGCCGAAAGGGAGAAGGCGAGGGAGAGCTGGCGGGGGCGGCGGGGAGGTACCCGGTAGGCCAGGTCTTTGGAGCCCTGGCAGCGGTCGGCGCGCATATCCGGATTCTTGCAGCGGCAGAGGATGGGGACGATCCCGTGCTCCCGCGCCGCCTCGCGGATCTTGAAGAAGCTGCGCACCCTGATTTCGGGGGGCAGGAGCTGGGTGTGCGATGAGGCCGCCACTTCTTCGATGGGACCGCTCCTGAACTGGCTGAGGAGCGGACGCGTGACCGCCGGCGGCAGCTCATCCCTCAAAAGCTGGGCGATCCCGGGGCGGATGTAGAGGTACCCCACGTCCACGCTGGTGATTCCCTCTTTCCTCAGCGCCGCGAAGAGGCGGTCGAGCGCCTCCGGCCGATCGGTCACCCCGGGAATGACCGGGTCGTGGCGGATTCCGGCCGCGATCCCCGCCGCGCGTAAACGCCTGAGGTTCTCCAGCCTGACCTCGGGAGGAGCCGTCCCCGGTTCGAACGTGCGGTGGTAGCGCGGGTCGAGCGAGAGGAGCCCGATGCGGGCCCTCACGAGATCTGAAAAGCGGCTGAACAGCGCGACAAATTCAATCGGGATGAACCCCTTGGTCAGGAACGTGACCGTGATTCCACGCCTGAGGAGCATCTCGGAGGCCTGATAGGTCACCGACAGCAGCGACGGGAACGGCTGGAAGGGGTCGGTCGCTGTGCAGAGGCTCACCGCGCGCGGGAGCCGGCGCATCCGGGCCAGCTCGGCCTCGAGACGGGCCGGGAGATTCTCGTATACCAAGAGCCGGCCTCGGGGCGGGGCTTCGGGATACGCCCGAGCGTAGCAGTAGACGCAGGCGTGGGCGCAGCCTCGCGTCACGTTCAGGGCGAGGACCCCCTGCATGCACGGGATAGCGAAGGGGTGAAGGACTTGGCTCCGCCGCTCGGTCGAGACCGGCAGGTAATCGTAAGCGAGATCACCCCACATATCTACTCCTGTTTAGTATCTGGTGACGAAAAAAAACCCGGAGGGCGGAGTGCCCTCCGGGTCTTAGCAACCTAGCGCCGCCAGCCGCCGCCGCCGCCGCCCCCGGGGCCGCCGGGGCCGCCGGGGCCGCGAGGACCCCGATCGCCCCGCGGGCCGCCGGTCCCACGCTGGGGCTGGGGCCGCGCCTCGTCCACGACGAGGTTGCGGTCCCGGAAGAGCCGGCCGTTCAGCATCTCGATCGCCTTGGTGGCCTCCTCCTTCGTGGACATTTCCACGAAGCCGAAGCCCCTGGGCCTACCCGTGAACTGATCGGTCACGATCCTGACCGATTCCACGGTTCCCGCCTGCTGGAAGAGCTCTCGGAGATCCTCTTCCGTGGCCTGGAAGGAAAGGTTTCCGACGAACAACTTTGCGGGCATCAGATCCTCCGTGCCGCGAACAGGACCGAGTCCGAAACTCCGCCTCGGCTCACAGGCGGCGGTGGGGGGCTTTCACCCCCTGCTGCAAAAAAGCCCTCAAAGCATCGACGCTTTTGAGGGCACCCTCGGAAATGTATCAAATGTCCGAATCCTTCACGCCTAGCCTACGCTACTTCCCGCCGCGCCATCCTGTCAAGATATTCTTCGGAACAATGTTATTTATTTCACGAAGTTGAGGTGGTAAAGCCACCCACCACTTTGAGGAACTCCCCCTGCCGTTCCAGGTGGGGAATGTGGCCGCTCCCCTCGATAACGACCAGCCGGGCCCTGGGAATCGTTCGCGCGAGGTACTCGGAGTGGTGGGGAGGCGTCAGGCGATCCTCGCTGCCGACCACCACCAGGGTCGGCGCCTTGATCTCCCCCTGCCTCCCGCGCATGTCGTGGGCCATACAGGCCTCGACGGCGGCGCGCACCGAGGCGGGGTTGAGGTGGGCCACCCGGGCCCGGTACTGGGCCAGCGCCTCGGGGTTGGCGGCGATGAAGGCCGGCGAGTACACCTGTGGGATGGCCTCGTCGGCATAGGCGGCCAGATCCCCTGACGCCAGCCGCTCCAGGCGCTTGCGCATGAGAGCGAGGAAATCCGGGTGGGGGAAGGCCCACGTGTCCACCAACACCAGCGAGCGAACGCGCTGGGGATGCTCCACGGCCAGCCGCATGGCGATCGCTCCACCCATGGAGAGACCCATCAGGTGGGCCCGATCCACTTTCAAGGCGTCCATAACGGCGAGCCAGTCCTGGCAGAAGAGGGAGATCGTATAGGAGCCCCGCGGCTTGTCCGACGCGCCGTGGCCCCGATGATCCGCCGCGATGACCCGGTGGGACCGGGCGAGGTCCGGGACGATGGGGAGCCACATCTCGTGGGAGCCGCCCACTCCGTGGAGCAGGAGGAGCGGGCTCCCCGGCCCCGACTCCACGTAGTGCATCCCGATGTTGTTGACGCTGAGGCGCGGCATGGCTACTCGATCACCCCGAGCTTCCCGCTGTGGCTCCCCATATACCAGAGCCGCCCCTGCGCGTCCACCGCCATCTTCCTCACGCCGGCGTTCGCGGTGGGAATCTTGAAGACGCGCATCTCGGCGGTCTTGGGGTCCAGGCGCACGATCGTGTCGGCGGAGAACTCGTTCACCCACACGGCGCCGTTCCCATCCACGTTGACGGCGTAGGGCGCCGCGCCGCTCCCGGCGGGAAGCGCGTACTCCTTCATCTGCAACGTGGCGGGATCCACGCGGAGAAGCTTCCCGCTGCTGTAGAGCGTGACCCAGATCATCCCGTCGGGGGCCGTGGCCATCCGGCGCGGCGTCGATCCGCGAGGGAGCGCGATCTCGGTGACTTTCCCGGTCTTCGGGTCCAGCTTTCCGAGCCTGTTCCCGCCGAAGCCGCAGTACCAGACGTTTCCCTGCCTGTCGAGGGTGATGCCGTAGGGCCGTCCCGGGGCGCTGTACTCGGTGATCTGCCCCGTCTTCGGGTCGAGGCGGCCGATCCGGTTGCCCGACTGGACGCTGAACCAGATGATCCCGTCCCCGTCCTGGATCAGGGTGTGGGGATCGCCGCCGGACGGCGCCGGGTACTCGGTGACCTTCCCGGTGGCGGGATCGAGGCGCCCCATCTTCCCGTTGCCGTTCCCCGTGTACCAGACCTGGCCCTCCCGATCCACGAGGGCGCCGTGAGGCCGCGACCCGCGCGGGAGGTCGTACTCCTTGAACCCATTCGTGACGGGGTCGAACCGGGCCAGCTTGTCGGCGTTCATCACCGTGATCCAGATGCTGCCGTCGGGAGCCGGGGCCGGGTCCCGCGCGAACTGCGGCGTCGGGACGCTCCACTCGGTGATCTTCCCCTGGACCTGGGGCCGGGCGCCGGGTTGAATCCCGTAGAACGAGCCTCCGGCGTGCGCCGAGGCGACCGGCAGCACCAGCAGGGCGAGGATGAGCCCGCTAAGCCTTCTGTCCATAACGCGCCACCAGCTCGTCGAAGCCTTCCACCGGCAGGGACTGGGCCCAGTCCCGCGCTTCGGAGTCCTTCCCATAGTACTCCCCCATGTAGACGATGGCCTCGTCCTTGGCCTTGAAGAGGCGCCAGACGTGCGGGGTCTGGCCGCCGGGGCGGCGGAGGTAGAAGATCGGATCGGCCGGCGAGACGGGCTCGTATTTCGTCCGCTCGCCGAACTGGTCGACGGTGATCCACGCCGCGCCGATCGCGTGGGCCGAGAGGACGCGGCTCTTCAGCGACTCCTCGCTCGGGAGCGACTCTACGTTGCAGAGCCGCGGGCCGTAATATACCGACACGGCCTCGGGGTCCAGGACGAGCCGGGGCGCGAGCGGCACCCCCACCCCGTCCAGATAGCCCTTGCTCTGCTCGCCCATCCAGAAGTGGCCGGCGTCGTAGAGGTCGCCCCAGACCTCGACGAAGATTCCCGGCGCCACGAGCCTCCGGCGGCGGGCGATCTCGGCGCCGTCGGCCACGAGGTAGAGCCTACCCATCTCAGGCTCCAAACTCTATCTCGCGACCGACGGACCGAGCCCGGGCGAGTTCCAGCAGCCGGGCGCCCACCGCCACGTCCTGCATGGCGAGCCCCTGGGACTCGAAGAGCGTGATGGCCTCGGCCGACGGGCGGCCGGGGCGCTTGCCGGCGACGACCTCTCCGAGCTCGTGCACCCGGTCCCACGTGATGATCCCCTGCTTGACGGGCTCGACGAGGTCGCCGCACTCGATCTGCGCCTGCTCCCTGGAATCGGCAACGACCAGGGCGGCGCGGCGGACGGCCTCGACGTCGAGCTCGGCGCGGTCGAG
>JBBTEL010000271.1:0-1916 GCA_038042325.1 Candidatus Methylomirabilota bacterium | reverse complement strand
GTCCGCCACGAGCAGGCAGCGGCCCACGCCGGCGACGCCTACGCGCGCCTCACGCGCGGCATCGGGGTGGCGGTGGTGACGGCGGGCCCCGGCGTGACCGACGCCGTGACGGGCGTGGTCAACGCCTACGCGGCGCGGAGCCCGCTCCTCCTGATCGGCGGCGCGGCCATGATCGGGCTCAAGGGGATGGGGGCGCTCCAGGATATCCCGCAGCTTCCGTTGTTCGGCTCGTGCACGAAGGGGACGTGGAGCGTTCCCGAAACGCGCCTCATCCCCGAGTTTCTCACCACGGCCATGAGGACGGCCCTCACCGGTCGCCCCGGCCCGGTCTTCGTTGAGATTCCGATCGACGTGCTCGTCAACCAGGTGGAGGACCGCTTGGCTCCGATCCCGACGGACTACGTCCACCGCAACCCGGCCGCCGCGGACCCCGAGTCGATCACGCGCTTCTCGGACCTCCTGGCGCGCGCCGAGCGCCCGCTGGTGATGGCGGGGAGCGGTGTGTACTGGGACGATGCGGCGGCGGACCTCGCGCGCTTCGCCGAGCGAGCCGGCGTCCCGGTGTTCATGAACGGCGCGGGGAGAGGATGCCTCCCGTCGGACCATCCGCTGGCCTTCTCCCAGGCCCGGGGTTTCGCTCTGTCCAACGCCGATGTCGTCATTGTCCTCGGCGCCCCGCTGGACTTCCGCCTGGGCTACGGCCGGCCGCCGACCTTCGCCGAGGACGCCACGGTGATCATGGTGGACTCCGACCCGACAGAGCTGGGACGGAACCGTCCGCTGGCGCTGGGGCTGACCGGCCACATCGGCCTGATCCTCCGCCAGATTGCGGACGTGTTGCCCTCGGGGCTGCCGTCGCGGTTCGAAAAGTGGCTGGGGCAGATGAGGGACAAGGAGCGGGAGGGCCGGGAGAAGCTCGAGGCCCAGGCCGTGTCGGACCAGGTGCCGATCAGCCACTACCGCTGGGCCCGCGAGATCGCCCAGGTGGTGGACGCCAACACGATCGTCGTGGGGGACGGGGGCGACGTCGTGAACTGCGCCGCCAAGTTCGTGCCCCTCCAGCGGCCGGGCCAGTGGCTCGATCCCGGCCAGTTCGGCTGCCTCGGGGTGGGGCCGTCCTTCGCGATCGCCGCGAAGCTGCTCCACCCCGAGAGGAAGGTGCTCCTCATTTCCGGCGACGGCGCCTTCGGCCTCAACGGGATCGAGCTGGAGACCGCCGCGCGCTTCAACCTGCCCATGACGTGCATCATCGGCAACGACGGCGGCTGGGGGCAGATCCGCAACCCCCAGATCTCGTTCTGGGGGGAGGCGCGCGCGGTGGGCACGTCGCTCCCCTTCACGCGCTACGACCGGATGGTGGAGGCGCTCGGCGGTCGCGGCCTCCTGATCACCGAGCCCAAGGAGATCCGCCCCGCGCTCGAGACGGCGCTGGCCTCCGACGAGGTGTGGTGCCTCAACGTGGTCCTGGACCCCGCCGCCTACCGCAAGACCGGCCAGGTGTCGTTGGCCATATGAAGCAGCCACCGGCCCGGCGGGTCCTGTCGCCCTCCCCACGCACGTCGCGCGCCGCGCGTGTGCGTCGGGGGCCCAGCCCCACGGTGCTCGCTCCCGCAGGCCCGGAGTTCCTCCGTCGGTGCTCGGCGGGCCTTCTGCACTGATGGCTCATCGCGGTCCGCTCGGCGCCGCGGGGCGCCCCGCCTGGCGCCTCCCGCTCGGCCCGGTGGTCCGCGTCAAGTGAGAATAACGTTCACCTGTCCGCATGTGAGGATCGCGGGGGGCGTCCGCGCGATCCTGACCTACGCCGACCGGCTCGCGCGCCGTGGCCACGAGGTGACCGTGGTGGTTCCTGCCAGGGACGTCGCCCGCGCGTGGTGGCGGAACATCCGCCGCACGGGTCCCGACTGGATTCCGGGCTT
>JBBTEL010000270.1:0-1371 GCA_038042325.1 Candidatus Methylomirabilota bacterium | reverse complement strand
CGGGCATCCAGCGAATCCGCCCCCGACGCGGGCACTCCAAGAAGGAGGGCCAGGAGCAGCAGCCACCCCCTCACCTTCATCCTCAAGGAGCCGGGCGTTCGCACCATGCGCGTCAGTCGAGCGACTTCCGGAAGCGCAGCACCGACAGCGTGAAGACGACGGCGCCGAAGGCCACGAGGGGCAGGAGGTTGGGCCACAGAAAGTCGAGCCCGACTCCCTTGAGGATGATCCCGCGCACGATCCTGAGGTAGTAGGTGAGCGGGATCACGTGCGCGAGGTACTGGGCGGCCTCGGGCATCCCCTCGATGGGAAAGAGGAGGCCGGAGAGGTAGATCGATGGGAGGAAGGTGAGGAAGGACATCTGCATGGCCTGGGGCACGGTCTTGGCCGCGGTGGAAACGAAGATCCCGATCCCCAGCGTCCCCATCATGTAGACCAGGGAGAGGACGTAGAGGAGCGCGAGGCTGCCCCGGATCGGCACGTCGAAGACGAAGTGCGCCACCAGGAGCGCCATCGTCATCTGGCCGTAGGCCACCAGAAGGTTCGGGATGATCTTTCCCAGCATCAGCTCCCAGCGGCGGATGGGGCTGACGATGAGGGCCTCCAGGGTCCCCTTCTCGCGCTCGCGCACCACCGTCACGGCCATTGCGGTGATCGTCGTCTGCATGAGGAGCGCGCCGATGAGCCCCGGGACGATGAAGATCGCGCTCACCAGGTCGGGGTTGTACCAGGCGCGCACGCGGAAGTCCACCGGCGGCTCCTCCCGCCGCACAACCCGGGTGCCCTCCAGATTCCGCGTCAGGATGTTCAGGGAGAGCTGGGCCCCGATGGAACTGGCAGCGTTGATCGCCGAGGTGGCCACCATCGGGTCGGACGCGTCCACGATCACCTGGATCTCCGCCGCCTGGCGGGAGAGGCGCCTGGCGTAGTCGGGAGGAATCACCACGCCGACCTTGGCCCGGCCGGCGTCCACCAGCCGCGTGAGCTCGGCATGGCTCGTCACCCAGTACCGGATGGCGAAGTACTGGCTGTTCTCGAAGGATTCCAGCAGCGTGCGCGCTTCCACGCTCCCGGACTGATCGAACACCGCCGTGGGGATGTGCTTGACGTCGGTGTTGATGGCCCAGCCGAAGATGAAGAGCATGGCGACCGGCACAAACAGCGCCAGCGTCACCGCGAGCGGGTCGCGGCGGAGGTGGATGAACTCCTTGGCGATCATGCCCAACAATCTGGATCCCATCTGCTGAAACCCTCACTGGCCCCCTCACCTTTATCCTCTCCCCCTCGGGGGAGAGGGCAGGGTGAGGGGGCGCTAGACCGCCCGGAACTGCTCGCGGAGGCGGGCCTTCCGCTCCTTGTCCACGAAGGACA
>JBBTEL010000269.1:0-9978 GCA_038042325.1 Candidatus Methylomirabilota bacterium | reverse complement strand
GGCTGGAGGAGAAGATGGCGGAGCTCCGGGCGCACTTCGGCCTCACCGAGGAGGATCTGAATCTGTCGCTCGGTCCGCTCGGAGACCTGATGTGATCGCGCCAACCCCGCTCCCGACGGGCGCGGCGAGGGAAGAAGTGATGGCCACCCGCGGGGTGTGGGTGGAGGTCGGCGGACCCCTCGTTGGGCAAGCGGATGGTCGGCGGGGGCGGTCCTGGGAGCGTGGGCCGCCCTCTCGCAGGGGCGTATCGGACCCGTTGCGGCGTGGACACATCAGCGTTTGAACGCGTTGCGGACAACCACCCGTCCTCAAGGAGAACCACCATGATCGGAATGGATTTTGTCAGCTTCGTGATTCTGCTGGTGATCAGCCTGGCGGTGGCTGCGGTCTTCCACTTTGTCCTCTCCTACCGAGTGATCCCCGGGTGGGGCTCCTACTTCGGCAAGGTAGTACTGCTGCGCCAATCGTCTTCGTAGATACTTCGACTGCGTGTTAGGTCGAGCCGTCTAAAGCCTCCCGAGCCACCGACACGAGATCCTCGGTGCTCACCGAAACTATAACTCTGCCGATGCCGGTTCGCCGGATCATCCTCCAGGTCCAGGGGATCCCGTTGTCGGCCGAGAACAGTTACGAGCGGATCCAGGAGCGCCTGAGCCGGCTCCATTCCGGAGCGGAAGTGACGATCGCGGTGCTGCGGGAGGGACGCCTCCTCGAACTGAACGCGAAGCTGCCCTAGGACGGGCCGAAGGCGACGACCGTCTGCTCGTCCCGGATCAGCGGGCGGAAGCGAACCGGCAGGCCGACCTTCAGCGCATCCAGCGGGATGTCTAGGATCCTGCCGAGCAAGGATACTCCCTCGTCCAGCTTCACGACGGCCACCGCGTAGGGCGCTTCCTCGGCGCGTCCCCGGGGCGGGACGCGGATCACCGTGAAGCTCGCGATCGTGCCGTGCCCGTCGAGTGGGACGGGCTCCCACGCCCGCTCCTGGCACGCCGGGCAGAACTCCTTCGGCGGAATGGCGAGCTCCCCGCAGCGGCCGCACCGGATCCCGGTTAGGCGACCGGCGCGGGCCTCTTCGAAGAAGGCCTTAAGCGTGACCACCTTACTCACCGGAGAAGAGGCTCACGAGGACGGTGGCGGTGTTGCCGCCGAGCGTGTGGACGAGCCCGACCCTGGCGCCGTCCACCTGGCGCGGGCCGGCCTCGCGCCGGAGCTGGGTCACGATCTCCCCGACCTGCGCGGCTCCCGTGGCGCCGATGGGGTGGCCCTTGGCCTTCAGCCCGCCCGACGGGTTCACCGGCAGCTTCCCCCCGAGGCTGGTCCAGCCCTTCTCGGCCGCGATGCCCCCGGTGCCCGGCTCGAAGAAGCCAAGCCCTTCGGTCGCGACGATCTCCGCGATTGTGAAGCAGTCATGCAGCTCCACCACGTCCACGTCCTGCGGGCCCCGCCCGGCCTGCCGGTAGGCGGCCTGCGCCGCCCGCTCGGTGGCGAGGACGCGGCTCAGGTCCTTCTTGTCATGGAGGAACATCGAATCGGACGCGGCCGCCGAGCTGAGGACCCACACGGGCTTCCGGCTCTTGCGGGCCACTTCCTCGGAGACAACGACCACCGCGGCGGCGCCGTCGGTGAAGGGGCAGCAGTCGTAGAGCTTGAGCGGATCGGCGACCTTGGCGCTCTTCATTACCTGCTCGAGCGTGATCTCTTTCTGGAACTGCGCCTTCGGGTTGAGCGCGCCGTGCCGGTGGTTCTTCACGGCGACGTGGGCCATCTGCTCTTCGGTGGTCCCGTACTTCGCCATATGCGCCCGGGCGATGAGGGCGAAGACCCCGGGGAAGGTGATCCCGGTGGGCTGCTCGAAGATGGCGTCGGACGCATAGGCGAAGTACTCGGTCGCCGCGTCGGTCGGGAGGTTCAGGACGCGCTCGGCGCCCCCCACGAGCACCACGTCCGAGACGCCCGCGGCGATTTCCATCACGGCGTGGCGGAAGGCGGCGTGGCTCGTGGCGCAGGCGGTCTCAAAGCGGGTCGTGGGGACCGTGGGGATACCGAGGACCGAGGCGGCCAGCGGGCCCATGTGGAGCTGGCGCTCCCCCTCGCCCCCCACAACGTTGCCAAAGTAGAGGGCCTGGATGGCCCGTGGGGACACGCCCGCGTCCTGGATCGCATCGGCGGCGGCCTCGGCGAAGAGCTCGGCGCAGGTTCGTTCGTGCTTACCGAACTTGGTCACACCAACTCCGATCACCGCCACGCGCCGCATCGGATTTCACTCCCTGTGAAGGTGGACGCATTCTCATGATACTGGAAGAGTCCTGAGAATTCAAAAGGATATGCTAGCATGGGGAACATGCTGAGCCAGGAGCTGGTGCTGGCGGTGGCGGGCGCCCTTGCCGGGATTTTTCTCCTCGTCGGACTGGCTCAGGCGCTGAGCCCTCCGCCGCGGCGCCGGCGGCGAGTGCGCCGCCGGCGTCCGGGCGTGCCGCCGCGTCGCCGGCCCGGCGAGGCGGCGACGGCTGTCCCTGAAGTCGCGCCGTTGGCGCGGCGGGCTGCCCCGGTCTTCACGCCGCGCTCCAGACCTGCCGCTCCCGCGGCGCCACCCGCGCCGGCTCCGCCGCCGGTCCCGCCGTCGCCCGTGCCGCCCACGTTGGCTGCGCCGCCCGCTCCTCCCGTGACCACGCCCCCTTCGCCCCCGCGTGCGGCGCCTGCCGTGAGCGAGCCGGCGCCGAGCGCGCGTCCCGCCGCGCCGCGGGCTCCCGCCGTCGAACTCCCGGTCAACGAGTGCCTCGGCTTCTACGAGCGGCGGCAGTACCAGGCGGTGGTCGAGACGGCCGAGCCGGCGCTCCAGCGCGCTCTCGGGGAAGCCGCGACCTCCGCGCCTCGCGCCCAGGACGTCGCCAAGCTCTGGAGCGTGCTCGCGCTCTCGCGCCAGGCGCTGGGCGATGAGGAGGGCGCGCTCTCCGCGTTCGAGGAGGCCATCCACGCGGCCCCGGAAGACGAGCGGTCCGCGTACCAGGCGCAGGCGGCGGCGCTGGCCGCGGGCGCCAGCCGCCGGCTGCTCGAGCGGGCGGAGCAGATCGCGGAACCGGAGGAGCGCATCCGCGGGCTCCGGCAGGCGATGGTTTGGCTCCGCCAGGGACTGGCGGCGGCGCCCGGGGACGCCGAGCTCCAGTCCGGGCAGGAACGGGCGCGCCGCGGGCTGTGGGCCTCCTACAACCAGACCGCCGCCGCGCTCATCCAGCGCCAGGAGTTTCACCGGGCGCGCCGCCTCATCCGGGAGGCGCTGGCCGACGAGGATTTCCCGGCGGATCGCCGGGGCCAGTTCGCGGAGCTCCTGTCGGCCACCTTCACCGGCGAGATCGGGCAGCTCACCGCCAGCGCCATCCGGACGCTCGAGGACGAGCGCGAGCGCGAAGCCGTGTCGTTCCTGCAGCGGGCCGAGGGAATCCTGAGCACGATGCCGCCGGACGCCATGCCGGCGAAGCGCCGGGAGGACGCGAACCGGCGGCTCTGGTGGGGCTACACCAAGCTAGGCATGCGGCGCGTGGAGGCGGGTGAGTACGAGGAGGCGCTGGAGCCGCTCTTCCACGCCCTCAAGATCGGGGACATCGGTCCGGAGCGACAGCAGGAAACGCGGGAAGCCCTGGTCCGCGCCCTGGAGGGCGTGACCGACGCGCGGGGGACCACGATCACCCGGCTGGCGAAAGACGGCAATCGGAGCGCGGCGGTCGCGGAAGCGGAGCGCCTCAAGGCCCTCATGCGGGAGAGCCTCGAGCGGGGTCTGAGCCAGCAGGAGCTCTCCCTCGCGCTGACGAAGGCGAAGCGAGTGATGGAGGCGCTGGAGCGCGGCTCGGAGGCCTAATCGCTCGTAAGCGGGTCGTGCGGCGCTAGGCCGATCTCCTCAGGGCTCGAGGCTTCGGCGGCGGATCTCGTCGAACACCGCCTCTGGGATCGCCAGGAAGGTCTTGACGACCGCCGGATCGAAGTGCGTGCCGGCGCACCGTTCGATCTCCCGTCGGGCCGCCTCGTCGGAAACGGCCTTGGAGTACGGCCGGTCGAAGGTCATCGCGTCCAGGGCGTCGGCCACCGAGAAGATCCGCGCTCCCAGCGGGATGGCGTCTCCCCGGAGCCCGAGGGCATATCCGGACCCATCCCACTTCTCGTGGTGGTGGTAGACGATCGGCAGGGCGCCCCGCAGAAACGGGATCCGCTCGATGAGCCGCCGGCCCACCTCGGGGTGGGTGCGCATGACGATCCACTCCTCCGGGGTGAGGGGGCCCGGCTTGAGGAGAATGGCGTCCGGGATCCCGATCTTGCCGATGTCGTGGAGCAGGACCCCGTGCTCGATGTCCTTGATCTGCTCTTCCGGGATGCCGTGGGAGCGCGCGAGGGTCAGCGCGTAGCCGTGCACGCGGCGCGAGTGGGCCTCGGTGGCCACATCTCGTGTGTCGAGGGCCGAGCCCAGCGCTTCCAGCGTTGCCCGGTACGTGTCCTGAAGCTCCCGGAGCGTCAGGGCGAGATCGCGCGTCGCCTCCTCCACGCGGCGCTCCAGCATGGCCTGGTACTCCCGCCGCTCGATGAGGAGCTGGCGGCGCTCCACGGCGCGCTCGGCCGCGATGAGCAGCTCGTCCACGTTGACCGGTTTGATGATGAAGTCGTATGCGCCAACCTTGAGGCTCTCGATGGCCGTCTTGACGTCGCCCACCCCCGTCAGCACGATCACCGCGGCGTCGGTGTCGAACTCCCGGATCGACTTCAGGAACTCGAGCCCGTCCATGATCGGCATCTTCACATCCGTCACGGTCAGCGGCGGCCGCGTGGCGCGGAAGACTTCGAGCCCCTCGCGCCCGTCGTTGGCGAGCTCACACTTGTAGCCGTGGGAGAGGAAGATCTCGTGCAAGACCTCGCGCACCAGGCGATCGTCGTCCACGATCAGCACGCGCTTCCCGTTGTTCGCCATGGTCAGTACACCCTCTCGCGGGATTGGGGTGCCGTCGGGTCGGCCTGGGCGTCGTAGCCCTCCACGCGGTTCTTGCCAGCGCGCTTGGCGGCGTAGAGGGCCTCGTCGGCAGCCCGGATCAGCTCGTCGGTGGCGGGCGCCACGTCCTCGGGCAGGCTGGCCACGCCGAAGCTGGCCGTGACGCGCCGGCCGTGGGCGAAGGGGTGGGTGGCCAGGACCTGCCGGATGCGGTCCGCGTACAGGCGGGCGCCGGCCTTCGACGTCTCCACCAGGAGAACCGCGAATTCGTCGCCGCCGTACCGGCAGAGGACGTTGATGCCCCGGGAGTGCTTGAGCAGGAGCTGGGCGACCTCGCGCAGCGTCTCGTCCCCGGCCCCGTGCCCGAGCTCGTCGTTGATGACCTTGTAGTCGTCGAGGTCGAGCAGGACCACCGACACCGGGTGGTTGAAGCGCCGGCAGCGGCTGACCTCCTCTTCCACGCGGACCGAGAAGAACCGTCGGTTGTACAGGCCGGTCACCTCGTCCTTGAAGGAGAACTCCTTCAGCCGGGAGTTGCTGAGCTCCAGTTCCTTGTACGCGCTGTCGAGCCGGGCGGCGAAGGCGTTGATCTCGGCGGACTGGGCTTCGATGGTGGTGAGCATCCGAGAAAAGGAGCTCATCAGGAGGCCGATCTCGTCTCGTCGCCCCTCCGCCCCCTCGAAGTGCTTGGACGCGGCGATGAACTCGGCCGTCCGTGCCACCGCGCGGGCGACGTCCCAGATGACGTAGCCCCCGGCCGCCATCAGGAGGCCGACGAAGATGATCAGCACCTGGAGGCCGAGGATCAGCCCGCGGTGGCCGACCGGGTCCATCAGCGGTACGACCTGGGCGTAGAGCACGTAGGTGAGGAGAAGGAGCGGGATGCCGGAGCAGAACGCCAGGGACAGCAGGATCTTGCGGCGGATGCGCTGCCCCGTGATCAGGACGTCCGCCCTTCCTCCGCCCGCTGATCCTTCCGCCACGGCGCTAGGCTCCGACGATGAGGTCGATGACCTTGCGGAACTTCTGGATGTCCAGCGGCTTCTGCAGGACCGTGAAGGGGCCGATCTCCAGCACCTTCAGCATGAGGTCACTCTCCGCGTGCCCGGTCACGATGACCACCGGCAGCTCGGGGCGCGCCGCGTGGATCCGGCGATAGGCCTCGACGCCGTCCATTTCCGGCATCAGGAGGTCGAGGACGATGAGGTCCACGGGAGCCGAAGTGGCCCACCGGACGGCCTCCACGCCGTTCTTGGCCTGGAGCAGCTGCCGCCCGGGGCCCTCGAGCGCCTCGGCGAGGACCTCCCGGACATCGTCATCGTCGTCCGCCACGAGGATCGTCGTCGTGCGCGTCTCGGAGCGCTTGCGGAGCCATTCGTCGATGACCGCGCGCGGGAAGCGCCACTGGCGGCCGACCTTGTGTCCGGGGATTTCCCTCCGCTCGGCCAGGCGGTACACGGTGGAGATCGGAAGCTTCAGATAGGCGGCAACCTCTCCGACGGTGAAGATGTCCGATGGCGGCTCGAGACTCATTGTTCCTCGCTCTGGCGTTCTTGTAATGAATTGAGAGGTATTGGTGATTGTTTTCCATAGTTGGAGTCCTGTCAAGGGGGAATTTTCAGGGGGGTTCCTTGACGGATTTGACGGTGGTGGGGTAGTGTGAATAGGGGTTCAGGCAAGCCAAAGTGGCCAATATTCATGCCAAGATCGACTGCATTGGCCTGTTCTGTCCCATGCCCATCGTGAAGATCCGTGAGGCCATCAAGGGGCTGGCCGTCGGCGAGGTGATCGAGATGCTGGCCGACGACCCCGCCTCCGAGGCGGACATGAAGAGCTGGGCCAGGCGAACAGGCCACGAGCTGCTCGAGATCTCCAAGAATGGCGCGGCTTACCGCTTTCTCGTCAGGAAGACCCGATAGCGGGCGGGTCTATCTCGACTACGGGGGGCTGGTTCTGGTGGACCCCCGGGTGGTCGCGGTCATGCGCCCGTTCCTCGAGGGCGGGGTGGGCAATCCCTCGTCGCTCCACTCCCTGGGAAGCGCGGCCCGCGAGTCGCTGGAGGCGGCGCGCGTGAAGGTCGCGCGGCTGATCGGCGGGCCGGCGGCGGGGCTCCTCTTCACCTCCGGCGCCACGGAGGCCAACAACCTGGCGATCAAGGGCGTGGCGCTCCGCGCCGCTGAGCGGGGGCGGCACATCATCACCTCCTCCATCGAGCACATGTCCGTCATCAACCCGTGCCGCGATCTCGAAAAGGGCGGCACGGCGGTGACGTACCTCCCGGTGGATTCCGAGGGGCGGGTGGATCCCGACGCGCTGCCCCGCGCGATCCGCCGTGACACAGTCCTGATATCGATCATGGCGGCCAACGGCGAGATCGGCACCGCCCAGGAACTGGCGCAGCTGGGCCGCATCGCCCGAGAGCACGGCATCCCGTTTCACGTGGATGGAGTCGGGGCCGTGGGACGTCTGGCGTTCACGGTGGACGAGGCCGGAGTCGATCTGCTGACCCTGTCTTCCAACGACCTCTACGGCCCCCCCGGGGCCGGCGCGCTCTGGGTTCGGCCCGGCGTCAAGCTCCTCCCTCAAGTTCTCGGGGGTGGCCAGGAGCAGGGGTACCGTGCGGGAACCGAAAACCTGCCGGCCATCGTGGGTATGGGGGTGGCCGCTGAGCTGGTGCGCGCCGAGTGGCGGGAGGAGACGGCGAGGCTCTGCCGGCTCCGGGATCGGCTTCTGAGTGGACTCCTGGCAGCGATCCCCGACTGCCGGCTCACCGGCTCGCGGACTCGCCGCCTTCCTCATCACCTGAGCGTGTGCCTCCGCGCGGTCAAGGCCGACGCCGTGCTGATGGATCTGGACCTGCACGGCGTGGCCGCCGCCTCCGGCTCGGCCTGTGCCACCAAGACCCTGGAGCCTTCCCACGTGCTCCGGGCCATCGGCGCCGACCCGGAGGAGCAGGAAGGCTCGCTCTGCTTCACCCTGGGCCGCTGGACCACGGCCGCCGACATCGAGGCCGTCGTGGAGCTGCTGCCGCCGATCGTGAGCCGGCTGCGGGCCTTTTCCCCCAAGGCGCTCGGCCCGGCCGCCTCGTGATGCGGCTCTTTCTCTTCGATGTGGATGGCACCCTGGTGTCCGCGCGGGGCGCCGGCCGCCGCGCCATCGGCCGGGCGCTCGAGGCGGTGTACGGCGCCACCGGCCCCATCGCCACCTACGACTTCAGAGGCAAGACCGACCCGCAGATCGTTCTCGACCTCATGGGAGCGGTCGGGGTGCCGGCGTCCCTTGTCGAGGAACGCCTCGCGAGCTTCTATGATCGTTATCTTCAGGATTTGAGCGACGAGATCCGGCGAGGAGGCGGGGTCGCGTTGATGCCGGGAGTGGCCGAGCTGGTGAGGCGTCTGGGCGAGCGGGCCGACGCGGTTCTGGGGCTGCTCACCGGCAACATCGAAGCCGGCGCGAAGATCAAGCTCGAGCCCACCGGCCTGCTGCCTCACTTCCGCGTGGGCGCCTACGGCTCGGACGCGGCCGATCGCGCCCGGCTGCCCGCCGTCGCCGCGCTGCGGGCCGAGACTCTCGCCGGACGCACGATCAGCCCGGAGCGGGTCGTGATCATCGGCGATACGCCGCTGGACATCGCCTGCGCCCGGGCCTTCGGCGCGCGCGCGGTCTCGGTGGCGACCGGCGGGCACCGCGTGGAGGAGCTGGCCGCCCACGCGCCCGACTTCCTGTTCGCGGACTTGGCCGACGTCGGCGCGGTGCTCGCGGCGCTCCTCGACGGCCAGCCCGGCCGATGAGGCTGCTCCCGCTCTGGCTCCACGTGGTGTCGGCCGCCGTGTGGCTGGGCGGGCTGTTCTTCCAGAGCCACATCCTGCTCCCGTTGCTGGCCAGGGGCGGCCCGGCGGAACCTGTCGCCCAGGCCGTTCGTCGCTCCCGGCGCGTGGCCTGGACGGCGCTGGCGCTCCTGATCCTGACGGGGCTCCACAACCTGACCCGCCTTCCATCCGTGGCGGCCATGACGGAGAGCGGGGTCCTGAAGCTCCTGGCCCTCAAGCTCTTCCTGGTGGTGGTCCTCCTGATGCTGACGGCGCACCGGGATTTCGGGGTGGCGGCCCGCCTGATCCGGGCCGTGGGCGAAGGCCGCGACGGGACGCAGGCGCTGAGGACGCTGGTCAGGGTCGACCGGGTCATGCTCCTGCTCGGGGTGGGCCTCGTGTATCTCGGGCTGGCGGTGAGCCGCGGAGGCATTCACTGATGGGGGGGAGGCTGGACGGGCGGATCGTCCTCATCACCGGGGCGGCGGGAGGCATCGGCGCCGCTTGCGCCCGGCGGCTGGCGGCGGAGGGCGCGCGCCTGGTGCTCGCCGACCTCGACGGGCCTGCCGTCGAGCGCCTCGCCGGCGAACTCGGCCAAGTGGCGGTCCAATGCGACGTGACGGGGCGGGCGGACATCGACCGCATGGTGGATACGGCGTACCGGCGCTGGGGGCGCCTGGACGTCCTCTTCAACAACGCCGGCGTGATTCAGGGCAAGCCGCTCCTCGACCTGACGGAGGAGGACTGGGACCGCCTGATGAGCGTCAACCTGCGCGCCGTGTTCTTCGTGCTCCAGGCCGCGGCGCGCCGCATGCTCCGCCAGGACCCGATCCCGGGGTCGGAGCTCAGAGGCAAGCTGATCCAGACAGCGTCCATCGCCGCCTACCGGGGCGGGCTGCCGCTGACGGCTCATTACGCGGCCTCGAAGGCCGGCGTCGTGAGCATCACGCGGACGGCCGCTCAGGCGCTGGCCGCGAGCAAGATTACGTCGAACTGCATCTGCCCGGGCGTGGTGGATACGCCCATGTGGGCCAAGCTGGACGCGGACTGGACGGCGCTCGAAGGCTGGGAGCGGGGGGAAGCCTGGAAGCGCCGGACGGCCGGCATTCCCCTCGGCCGCCCCGAGCGGCCCGAAGACGTCACGGGGCTCGTGGCCTTCCTGGCGTCGGCGGATTCGGACTACCTGACGGGCCAGGC
>JBBTEL010000268.1:0-2836 GCA_038042325.1 Candidatus Methylomirabilota bacterium | reverse complement strand
GGGAACCTGAAGGCCATCTCGCGCGAGAGCAGGCCGCCGTGACCGAGCGCGGCGATCTCGGCGTTCCCAATCTCCTCGCCCGCGAGGATCCGCGGCAGGACGAGGTCGAACGTCGTCGCCTGGGAGAACATCCCGCAGGTGGGCATGCCTACGACTTGGCGCTCGCCCCAGCGCGAGATCCAGAGCAGGCTGCCCGGGTGCGCGGGGGCGCCGTGCCGTTCCATCCGCCCCCCCACGAGCTCCAGGGCGCTGAAGACCGGATCCAGCGGATCCAGAGCGCTCGCCCCCGCTACGATGAGGAGGTTCGCGCCTTCATCCCTCAGTCCCTCAAGCTCCTTGGCTACGGACTGCGCGCTTCGGCCCGCGTAGCGGATCGGCAGGAGTCGAGAGCCGAACCAGTCGATCTTCTCCCTGAGAGCCGTTTCGAACCGTTGGCGCTGCTTGTCGTCCAGGCTCTCGCGAGCCAGGGCGCCGAGCGTCAGCGACTTGAACGGGGTGACGGCTAACACGCCGGCCCCGCGCGCCAGGCGCTCGACCTCCATCATGGTCCCGGAGGCGATGGCGAGCGGGGTCACTTTAGCCTTCGCCACAACCTCCCCCGCCTCCACCGGCTGACCGTGGAAGAGAGTGAAGACGGAAATCCCCTCGCACGCATTCACCTGACAGAGCGTCTCCGCGTTGACCCTGAGGAGCCCGCGCCGGGTCGCCGTCAGCGACCACTGGCCGCCGCTAAAGCCCTTGACCTGGACACCGTCACCGACGACGGCCTGCGACAGCCGCGCCCCCGCTTCCTCCTCGTGAAGATCACCCAGCTCCAGCTCCAGGAGGTGGAGCTCATCCCAGTCACCACCGAGCACTCGCTCGGCCCCCGCCCGGTCCAGCCGTTCCCCCTTCCGGCCGACGAGAGTGTCGGCCCGATCGCGCACATCGTGGCAGAGCACCTTTCCCATCAAGGCTCCAACCGTCGCCCCAGACCTCAGGACCGCGTGGGCCTTCAACGCTTCCCCTCTCTGACCTTCCGGCTGATCGGCATCCCTGTGGCGCCGACGCGCTCGGCCAGAATCTCTGCCAGGATCGCCAGCGCGATCTCCGGAGCCGTCTGGGCGCCGAGGTCGAGGCCGATGGGAACGCGGATCCGGCCCAGCAGATCCTCGGGCACGCCCTCTTCCCTCAGGAGGGTGAGAATCGCGTTGCCGCGGCGGGTGCTGCCGAGCATCCCGATGTAGCCGGCCTTGCTCGCCAGCGCGTGGCGGAGCACCGGCAGATCGTACTTGTAATCGTGGGCCACCAGCACGAGGGCCGTCACGGGAGTGAGCGGGATGGACGCGACGATCTCGGAAGGAATGCCCACTTCCAGGCGGTCAACGTCGGGGAAGCGCTCGAGGCTGGCGAAGCGCGGGCGGCCGTCCACGACGATCGTCTTGAAGCCGACGATCTTCGCGAGCGACACCAGCGGCATCGCCACGTGGCCGGCGCCGACCACGAGGAGCGTGGACGGCGGACCGAACGTCTCGACGAAGCAGCGGATCCCCTCGAGGAAGAGCGTCTTCGACACGCCGCGGCTCAGGCACTCCCGGGCCTCGGCGGCGAAGCGGCGATCAAGGAATGGATCCCCAAGTGTCCCTTCCGTCTTTCCCGTGTCGAGCAGGAGCAACTTCGCCCCATTGTTGGGAGGGTCCAGCCGCGTGATCAGCGCGCCCCAGCCGCCCTGCTCAGCGTGAGCGCGGAGGGTTTCGTAGTAGGCCAGCGGCGGGGCGTCGGTCCGGGCCAGCCTTAGCGGCTCGACGAACACCTCGATGGTCCCGCCGCACGTGAGCCCGATCTCCCACGCCTCTTCGTCTCCGAGGTTCAGCTCCAGGAGCTTCGGGGTATTGTCGCCGAGGACGCCTTCGGCCTCCTCGATCACCTGGGCGTCCACGCAGCCGCCGATGGTCACCGAGCCCAGGATCCGGCCGCCGGCCCCCACGAGCATCTTGGCCCCCTCCTTGCGCGGGGTCGTGCCGCGGGTGTTGACGAGCGTGGCCAGAGCCACCTTTTCCTCTACGTTTTTCAGCCGTTCGAACTGCTCGAAGAGCTCGTGCATAGCGCTCAAACTATACCACGGCGCGGCCATTCGTATAATTTCCCCTGCTGTACTTTCCTGTGATATTCGAAAAGGGTCCGCTCGACGGTCCTGGCAGAGACGCCGATCTCCCGCGCGTGATACCGCAGCTGACGCAAGTAGTCATACCAATTCTTGAAGTTGAAACCCACTCCGCGGGGGTTCGTTCTCACAGAGTCGATCGCACATAGTAGTTGCCAGACGCGAATATCAAGGACCCCATAGCGTTTGGGGTCGACCAATGTCAGGATCGCCGAGGCCACCGGCACACTGACTCCGTGCAGGCTCGTGAGTAAGTTCATGCGTTTCCGCTCACTCCGAGTGGCCAGCGCAGCCCGGGATATACGACGAATGGTCGCGGCTGAATTCCGCCGACACTTCCCCATCGCCCGCGGACTCTTCCAGCGACACATTGCCAGAAACTCGTCTCGGGAGAACCCCCGCGCGCGCTTGATATGTCTAAGGCGGTGGAGGAGGTCCTCCGTCCCGGGATCCTCACCAGAGATCAGCTCGCGTCGCAGCAATTGACGAAGGCTGACATACGTGATGCGCTTCACCGGCACTGCAGCGTCTCCAGAACAGTCCTTAGACGCGGAGGTGGGTGGCGAGGTCGCGGAGGCTCTGGAGGTTGTGGGCCGGCGCGAAGCGGTCCAAGAGCGGCAGCGCCGCGGCCATCCCGCGCGTCAGCGGCTGGTAGGCGGGATTGCCGAGCAGCGGGTTCAGCCAGAAGAGCCG
>JBBTEL010000267.1:0-5526 GCA_038042325.1 Candidatus Methylomirabilota bacterium | reverse complement strand
TCTCCCCCAATGGGGGAGAGGAGTCGATTGGAAGCCCTCTCCCCGCTGGGGAGAGACTTCCTATGGGGATGTCAAGAGGTTTTGAGGTCACGCCACCTGGCGCAGCTGCTGGCGGGCCATAGTGGCCAGATGATAGTTCTCGTCGTAGGGGACTTGACGTTGCCACATGACGAAGATGATCTTCAGCCACTTGGCCCCCAACGCCCGGAGCGCCTGGTGATGCCCGTGGCCCCGCTTCCGGTATTGCGCGTAATAGGCCCGGGCCCAGTCGCCCTGGCGCAGCGAGAGAAAGGCCAACTGGTGGACGGCATAGCGCAGGTGGGTGTTGCAGGCAAAGCGGAAGTGGACGACCTGCTGCTTGCCGCTCCGCACCGTCACCGGGACCGCCCCGGCATGCGCCTGCAGATGCTGGAACGACTGCCAGCGCCCGGGGGCGTCGCCAAGTTCCGCCCACAGCGTGGGGACCGTCGTCCCGCTCTTGCCGGCCGGCAGCGTCCGGGCCCACTCAGCCGCCGGCAGCGTGGCGAAAAAATCCTCCACCGCCTCCCGATACTCCTCCACCGCGCCCACCGTGGCCCCCAGTTGCGCCACCAGCACGCGGACCAGCCGGGCCTTGGCCCGCACGACGTGGGGAGGAACGGGCAGCTGGGGCTGCTGCAGCACGGTCCAGAGCTCGGCGGTTCGGGCTTCGCTCCGCCCATGGGCCCGGGCGAACTTCTTCCACTGCGTGAGGGTCAGCGCGGCCACGGCCTGCGGGGTCGGATAGGCCCGCAGGAAGTCGCGCGCCAGCCCGGCCGTCAGGTCCTCAAACACCTCCAGGGGCCGGGGGTAGTACTCCTTCAGCGTCGCCGTGAGCTGGTTGAGCAGCCGGGTCTGCAGCCGGACCTGGCGCTGGTAGTCCCGGGTCAGGAGCTTGAGCTCCTGGGCCGACTCCGAGTTCGGCACCAGGGGCCGGAGGTGCGGGTGATCGGTCCGCAGGAACTCCGCCAGCACCCGCGCATCAAACGGATCGCTCTTCGCCCCGCTCATCCGAAACCGATCCCGGGCCCGGTCCAGCGCCTTGGGGTTGACCGGGTAGACCACCACGCCATGGTCCAGCAGGAAATCCACCACCCGCCCCTCGGGCTTCTCAATGGCGGCCCAGAGCTCGATGCCCTGGGCCCGGCGCTCATAGAGCCACCGCCCGAACTCGCTCAGGCCCTCGGCCGTGTGCTTGACCGTCAGCGCGGCGACCTGCGCTCCGGCCTCATCTCCCACCCACACCGCGTGCTCGGCGTCGGCCCAATCAACCCCTATGTAGTACCGGCTCACGTGGCCCTCCTTTCGCGAGCTCCCCGGAGCGTGAACGGATGGTTCGCCTTATATCGGTCCTCCGCGGGACCACTTCCTATGGAACCTCGGCTCCGTTCTCTCGCGAGGCGGGACGGTCTCTCCCGGATCCTCCCAGGGATCGGTAGGGTTGGGTCCTCAGCCCGCGAGCTCCGTGACTGCCCGGCTATGCTTATCACCTTACCCTATGCCTCCGTTGGCATCATATAAGGTAGGGTGAGGGGGGAGAGGATTGCACCTGGTCAGGCGCGCCTGACCTGATACGCGGCGACCTGGCCCAGGAGCGGGCGCGGCAGCGCCACGTCGAGCAGCACGCCGCCCTCGCCGTCCTCCCGCCTGAGGACGCGGCCCCGCCGGTAGCAGAGGGCCAGCGCCGGGCCATCGGCGTAGGGGATGCGGAGCGTCACGTGGCCAACCTGGGGGCGGAGCGCCCCCTCGAGGGCGGCGAGCAGCTCGGGGAGCCCGACGCCCGTCTGGGCGGAGAGGGGAATCCCGCCCGACTCCTGGGCGAGCCGCTCGAGATCGCGCGGTTCCTCGACGCGGTCAACTTTGTTCAGCGCCAGGACGACGGAGCGGTCGCCGAGGTCCAGGTCGGACAGGAGCCGCTCCACCGCCCGCATCTGCTCTCCCGCCGTGGGATGGCTCGCATCCAGCACGTGCAGCAGCACGTCGGCGTCGTCGAGCTCCTCCAGCGTCGCCCGGAACGCGGCGATCAGCTCCGGGGGAAGCTTCCTGATGAAGCCGACCGTGTCTGTCAGAATGAACGACTGGCGGTTCGGCAGCGCCACCAGGCGCGCGGCCGGATCGAGGGTGACGAAGAGCTGGTCCGCCACGCGGAACTCGGACCCCGCGAGCCGGTTCAGCAGCGTGGTCTTCCCCGCGTTGGTGTAGCCCACCAGCGCCACCACCGGCCACCCCGACCCGCGGCGGTGGTCGCGGAGGAGGCGGCGGTGACGCTGGACGCGCTTCAGCTCGCCCTGGATGTGAAGGATGCGGCGCCGGATGATGCGCCGGTCGGACTCGAGCTGGGTTTCGCCGGGCCCCCGGGTGCCGATGCCGCCTCCGAGACGTTCCAGGTGGGTCCACCGCCTCACGAGCCGGGGAAGCTGGTACGTGAGCTGGGCCAGCTCGACCTGGAGCTTGCCCTCGCGGGTCCGCGCGCGCTGGGCGAAGATGTCGAGGATCAGCGCGCGCCGGTCGATCACCTTGAGGCGCAGGGCCTTCGAGAGGTCGCGCTCCTGGGCGGGCGAGAGGTTGTCGTCGGCGATGACGACGTCGGCGCGCTGCTCGCGTCCGAGGGCGCGGAGCTCCTCCACCTTGCCCTTGCCGAGGTAGAGCCGCGGCGAGCGGGAGGGCCCATCCTGGCTGAGGTTCCCCACGACCACAGCGCCGGCCGACGCGGTCAGCCGCGCCAGCTCGGCCAGCGACTCCTGGACCTCCCACCGCGTCTGGGTGGGGGAGCGGCGCGTGACGAGGACGGCGCGCTCGGGACTGCCGTGGGTGTCGATCATGCGCGACCGATTCACCGGGCGAGTCCTTCCTCGACGACCCACTTCTCCACCTGCTCGGCCGCGCCCTCGACGCCCCCGGCCGCCTCCACGTCCACCCAGCGGATCCCCGGCTCGCGGGCAAACCAGGTCCACTGGCGCTTGGCGTACTGCCGGGTGTCGCGCTTCATGAGGCGGATCGCCTCGGGCTCGGACCACTGGCCCTGAATCACCCGCACGAAGTGCCGGTAGCCGATCGCCGGCAGTGCCGGGCTGTACCCGGCGTCAAGAAGGCGGCGCGTCTCCTCCTCGAGCCCGCGGGCCACCATCCTCTCCACGCGCGCGTCGAGCGCGGCGTAGAGCGAGGGGCGAGGCCGCGTGAGCCCGACGAGCAGCGTGGTCCATTCCGGACGGCTCCGGCGCCAGTGGGTCGGCGGTCCCAGGGGCGCTCCGGTCAGCCGATGGATCTCGAGCGCGCGGATGATCCTGACGGGGTCGCGGGGATGGATGCGCTTCGCGGCCTCCGGGTCCACGGCCTCCAGCCGCGCGTGGAGCGCCCGGACTCCCTCGCGGTCCAGGAGCGCCTTCAGCTCGCGCCTCACTTCGGGATCGGCCGGCGGCGCCGGCAGGAGGCCGCGCAGCAGCGCGCGGATGTAGAGCCCCGTGCCTCCGACGACCAGGGGGAGCTTCCCGCGCCCCAGAATCGCCGAGATGGCCTCCCGGGCTTCTTTCCTGAACCGGGCGGCATTGTAGCGCTCATCCGGATTGACCACGTCCACCAGGTGATGAGGCACGGCCGCCCGCTGGTCCCGGGTGGGCTTCGCCGTGCCGATATCCATCCCCCGGTACACCTGGCGCGAATCGGCGCTGACGACCTCGACCCGGAGGCGCGACGCCAGGCGGACGGCCACCTCGGTCTTGCCCGTCCCGGTCGGCCCGGTGATCACCGCGAGCGGCGGAAGCATCCGGCTCACCAGGTGCGCCGGAGCTCGCGCTTGATCTCGCGGAGGGAGAGGCGCGAGACGATGGGACGGCCGTGGGGGCAGAAGTACGGGGTCTCGGTGTGCGAGAGATCCGCCAGGAGGCGCGCCATCTCCTCCCGGTCGAGGGGGGCGTGAGCCTTGATGGCGGCGCGGCACGCCACGAACGCCAGCGCGCGATCCACCAGCGGCGGAGCAGAGTCGCGGGGCGCGCCGACCTCGCCCACGAGCGCCTCGAGGAGCCGGCGGGGCTCCTCGCCCTTGAGCAGCGCCGGCACCGCGCGGAGAAGGAGGCTCGCGCCCCCGAACCCCTGGAGGTCGAAGCCGAGCTCGGCGAGGGCCGGGGCCCACTCCTCGAGAAGCGCGCGACTCGCGGGCGCCAGCTCGAGCGTGAGCGGAAACAGGAGCTCCTGGGACGGCAGCGGACCCGCGGCCAGGTCGGCCTTGAGGCGCTCGAAGAGCACGCGCTCGTGCGCCACATGCTGATCCACGAAGAACACTTCCTCCTCGTTGGCGGCCACGACGAACGTGTCCTGCAACTGCCCCACGACGGCCCCGAAGAGCGACGCCGCGTAGCCCGCCGGCGCCTCCTGGAACAGCGCGGGCTGGTCGCCGGGGACAGGCACCGCCCCCTCCCCGAGAGGAGCGGCCGTGGCGGGAGGCCGGGGCGAGGACACCACCTCGGGAGCCCGGAGCGCGTCCTGGACGGCGGCGAACACCAGCTCCTGAACCAGGCGCGGCTGGCGGAACCTCACCCACGCCTTGCTCGGGTGGACGTTGACGTCCACGTCCGCCGGGGGGAGGTCCAGCGTCAGGACGGCGATGGGGAACTGGTCTCGCGCGAGGAGCGGGCGGTAGGCCTCGAGGAGGGTCTGGATGAGCTGGGTATCGCGCACCGGCCGGCCGTTCACGATCAGGACCATATCGTCCCGGTTGCCCCGCGCGAGCGCGGGCGGGCCGATGAGGCCCCCGACCGTCACTCCCCGCTCCTCCCGCTTGACCTCCAGGAGCCGCCCGGCCACGTCGTAGCCCAGGAGCGCGCCGACCCGGTCGCGGAGCGACGCCGCCCGGGGCGCCGTCAGCGCGGAGCGCTCGTTGTGGGTGAAGCGGAGGTGGAGCGCGGGCTGGGCGAGGGCCAGCTGGGTCGCCACGCGGAGCGCCGCTGCCAGCTCCGCGTGCGGGCTTTTCAGGAACTTCAGCCGCGCCGGAGTGTTGAAGAAGAGGTCGGCGATCTCCACCGTTGTCCCCTCGGAGCACTCCACCGCCCCGCGTTGCCGAATCTCGCCCCCTTCCCCTTTCAGAATGGCGCCTCGCTCCGACCCGCGGGCCCGTGACATGAGCGAGAAGCGCGAGACAGCGCAGATGGCGGGGAGGGCTTCACCCCGGAACCCCAGAGAGCGGATCGCCTGGAGGTCAGCCTCCGAGGCGATCTTGGAGGTGGCGTGGCGCTCGAGCGCCAGCTCCATCTCCTCCGGCGTCATCCCCATGCCGTCGTCTACCACCCTGATCAGCCGCCGGCCGGAGTCCTTCAGGCCCACCTCCACCCGCCCGGCGCCGGCGTCCACGGCGTTTTCCAGGAGCTCCTTGAGGACGGAGGCGGGCCGCTCGACGACCTCGCCGGCCGCGATCTGGTTCACGAGGTGATCGGGCAGCCTGATGATGCGGCTCATTACCCTCGGAGGGGGGCCACCCAGGCCCCCCCACGCCTTCGGCGTGGATGCCCGGGTCCC
>JBBTEL010000266.1:0-3983 GCA_038042325.1 Candidatus Methylomirabilota bacterium | reverse complement strand
TGCGCCTCGCGCCTCCCCAATGGGAGAAGCCTCTGGATGCCCGGCTCGGCCTGCCCCGCCTGCGCGCACCCCATCCGCTGGTACGACAACGTGCCCGTCTTCAGCTTCATGGTCCTCCGGGGGCGTTGCCGGGACTGCAAGGCACCCATCGCGTGGCGGTACCCGATCGTAGAGTTCGGAACGGCGTTGCTCTTCGCCCTCGCCTATGTCCACCTCGGGCTGGAATGGGAACTCGCCCTTGCCCTGGTCTTTCTCTCGGCCCTCACGGTCATCACGGTCATCGACCTCGAGCACCAGCTGATCCCGGACCGGATCACCCTGCCGGTCATCGCGGCCGGCTTTGTGGGCAGCGTGATCCTGGGCCGGCCCTCGTGGCTCGATTCGCTCCTGGGGATCCTGGTCGGCGCCGGGCTCATCTGCGCGATCATCCTGGGCAGCCGGCTGGTGATGGGGGTGGAAGGGATGGGCGGAGGCGATATCACGCTCGCCGCCATGCTCGGCGCGTTTCTCGGCTGGAAGCTTTTGCTCCTCGGCCTCTTCCTGGCGGTCCTGGTCGGAGCGGCGGTCGCCGTGGCGCTCCTGGCCGCCGGGCGGAAAGGCGGGAAGGATCCGATCCCCTTTGGGCCGTTCCTGGCCCTGGGGGGCGCGGTCAGTCTGTTTTGGGGGAAGGAGATCCTGCAATGGTATCTCAGAGGATTCGTCGGCTAGACCGGGGAGGCTGGAGCCTCCTGGAGCTGCTGGTGGTGGTCGCCGTCATCGGGATCATGGCCGCGATCGCGATTCCGTTCTTTGCGAGTTACTGGCGATCGGCGGCGGTGAGGGCGGGCGCCCAGGAGATGCGCACCGCCCTGCAGCAGGCGAAACAGCTCGCGATCACGAGCCGGAGTAATGTGACGGTGCAGGTGGTGGGAACTGGGTACCAGGTGATCTGCCAGACCGCAAACTGCAGCAATCCGAACGGCTCGGTCGGGCAGTTCTGGACCGGCGCTCAGTGGTCGCCCAACGCGTTCGTGTTCCGGCTCCAGAACACCGTCGGGGTCGCCGTCATCGCAGGGCCTCCCGCCTTCACCCCGCTCGGGGCCGCCGCTCCCGGGGGACAGTTCCAGGTGACCGGCCCGGCCGGCAACTTCCTCACCATCAACGTTTCCGCCGCCGGGCGCATCACGACCCCGTAGAGTCCCGAGCGGGACCGCGAAGAGGGCCGGAGGATTCATCTCCGGCCCTCTTGACGCTCCTGTCAGCGTCCAAACACCCTCCGCGACACCTGTCACCCTCCGCAGCGTCTCCCCAGCCGGGTCGAAAGGGAAAGCGTACAGTATTCTGTTCTTATGGCCTGGCACATGCGATGCATCCTTGTCGCCCGCGGGTCCAGGAGAGATGCCAGCGTCGAAAACCCCTAGCCCTTGCCCCTCCCCGGGCGACCCTCTCGTCCCCGTTGTGGCAAGGGCATGTCCAGAGAAAAGTTGACTTTAAAAATTCGAATTACCTATAATTACTGCAATTTGACATTTCTGCTTATTTTAAAAGGGGTTCTGCTATCCTCAGTTCGGGGCCGATCCGGCCGGGTCGGCCGGGGGTAAAGGAAGAGGGCTAAGGGACGATGGGATTGTTTTCGAGGAAGAGGGCCGGCTTCGGTCTGGATGTGGGATCGAGCGCGGTGAAACTCGTCCAGCTGCGGGAGGGCTCGACGGGCTTCGCGCTCGAGACTTTCGCGATTGTGGTGCTTCCGCCAGACGCCATCGGCGAGGGCATGATCAAGGACCCCCCGGTGGTCGTGGACGCGATCAAGGAGGTCGTGGGCAAGGCGAGGGTCAAGACCAAGGACGCCGTCCTCAGCATCTCGGGCCGCGAGCTCATCATGAAGAAGATCCAGCTCCCCAAGGTCACCGCGAAGGAGCTGGACGACGCGATCATGCTGGAGGCCGAGCATCACATCAACCTTCCCATCGACGACGTCTACCTCGACCACCAGGTCGTGGGACAGTCGCCCGGCCAGGGCGGCACGATGGACGTGATGCTGGTCGCCGTCAAGAAGACCAAGATCAACGAGTACGTGGCGGTGGTGGAGGAAGCCGGGCTCACACCGGTCGTGGTGGACGTGGACGCCTTCGCCCTCCAGAACCAGTACGAGATGAACAGTCCGGAGACGACGACGGAGGCGGTCGCGCTCATCGACATCGGCGCCTCGATCATGAAGACCAACGTCGTCCGCGGAGGCTTTTCGATCTTCGCCCGCGACATCGCCTTCGGCGGGAACAACTACTCGCGGGCGATCTCCCAGCGGCTCAACATCCCCTTCGACAGGGCCGAAGCCGCCAAGAAGGGGGAAGAGGTCCCGGGGGTCCGGTGGGACGACCTCGTGCCGTCCCTCGAAGCGGTGTCCCGCGAGCTGTCGCTGGAGATCCAGCGCACCTTCGACTATTTCGCGTCCACCGCCGAATCGGAGCGGATCAGCCGCATCGTCCTCTCCGGGGGCTGCGCCAAGCTTTCCGGGATCGACGAGTTCCTCTCCTCCAGCTGGGGGATCCCCGTGGAGGTGGTCAAGCCCTTCCAGAACGTCCAGTTCGATCCGAACCGGTTCCCCGCCGATGACCTCTACGCCGCGGGCCCGCTCCTGGCCGTCGCGGTCGGGCTCGGGATGCGACGCGAGGGGGACAAGCCCGCATGATCAAGATCAACCTCCTCCCGGCGCGCACGCGCAGGCGGTTCGCGCTGCCCACCCTGCCGGGCCTCGGCCTGCTCTTCGGCGTCCTCTACGCCGTGGTGATCGTGCTGGTCGGGGGGTACTGGTACGTGCTGAACACGGAGGGCCTGACGCTCACGGCCGATATCACGCACCTGGAGGCCGAAACGGCGCGGCACAAGGCCGCCATCGCCGAGGGCACGCGGTTCAAGAAGGAAAAGGAGGATCTGGAGCGGCGCGTGGCGCTCATCGACCTCATCGCCCGAAACCAGGCCCGCCCGATCTACCTCCTGGACGCCCTGGCGGACACAGTTCCCCAGGACATCTGGCTCACGTCGGTGGAAGAGAAAGAGCAGGTGCTGAAGATCGCCGGCTCGGCGTTCTCCACGACGGCGGTGGCCGACCTCATGTCGAACCTGAAAAATTCAGGGAAGTTCAGGGACGTGGACCTGATCGTCGCCAGGCAGGACCTGGCCAAGACCCCGCGCGTGGTGACCTTCGAGGTCACCTGCCGCTTCAGCATCTAGGCCCATGGCGTTCGAGACCATCACCCAAGCCCCGCGGCCCCAGAAGATCACCTTCGGGGTCGTCCTCCTCGTCGTCCTCGTCGCCGGCGGGTACTTCCTCCTGCTCTCCCCGAAGATGGTGGAGGTGGACGGCCTCAGGCAGCAGCGGGCGGCCAAGGAAACGGAGATGCTCCAGAGCCGGGCGCTGGCGGCGAGCCTGGCGCGCTTCAAGCAGGAGGCGGAGGCCCTCCGCGCGAGGCTCGAGAGAGCGAAGGAACGGCTCCCGTCGGAACGGGAGATCCCCGGCCTCTACCGCCAGGTCTCCGACCTGGCCCACCAGGCGGGACTGGCCGTGAGCCTGTTCCAGCCAAAGGAGCCGGCGACGAAGGATGTGTACCAGGAGGTCCCG
The DNA here is from genome assembly GCA_038042325.1 of Candidatus Methylomirabilota bacterium. Classification (GTDB taxonomy): domain Bacteria; phylum Methylomirabilota; class Methylomirabilia; order Rokubacteriales; family CSP1-6; genus CSP1-6. Next base: position 385 of record JBBTEL010000266.1, on the reverse strand, counting down.
ATCTCCGTCAGCGCCGAGGCGGGGTACCATCAGCTGGGCGCGTTCCTCGACCGCATCGCCCGGCTTTCGAGAATCGTGAACCTCACCGACATGAAGATCACCGGGATCTCCAGACCCACGGGCACGATCCGGGCCGACCTCACCCTGGCGACCTACGTCTTCCGGCCGGAGGGAGCGCCGGCCCCGCCGGCACCGGGAGCGAGGCCCGGAGCCGGGCCGCCTACACCGCCCCCGCCTGGAGGCAGGCGATGAGAAGGCCCGCACGGATCGCCGCGCTCGGCCTGATCGGCCTGCTGGCAGGCTGCGGCGGCCCACCTGCTCCCGCGCCGGCCCCGCCGCGTCCCGCGGCGGCCCCCGCGCCGGCAGCCCCCGCCCCCGCCGCGCC
>JBBTEL010000265.1:0-12421 GCA_038042325.1 Candidatus Methylomirabilota bacterium | reverse complement strand
GACAGGATCAGGTGAGGGGCGATCTGGTAGATCAGAAAGATCCCCAGGCAGAGGCTGACGGCGCCGGTTGCACCGGCCAGGGCGCGGTTGAGCCAAGCGAAGCGGTTCACCGTCAGCGTGAAGGGAACCGTCATCGCCGCCGTGATTCCCATCATCCCCAGAACCGTCCCCGCCCCAAAGACCAGCAGGTAGGCCGCGGCCCAATACGGATTGTGAATCGTGCTCAGCACCAGCAGGGCCACGGCGGCGCTCCCCGCCAGGCCGTGCACGATCCCGATGCCGACCGACCTGAGCGCCTGGGCAACGCCCACGGATTGGAGGGCTTCCAGCAGGTGCCGCGACGGGTGAAGGTGGGGATGGGTGTGCGCGATCCCGTCGTGGGTGTGCGTGTGACTGTGAAACGCCGCCCCGGCCGCATGGTCGTGGGCGCCCTGCAGATGCTCGGGATGGACGTGATCGCGCCCCTTGAACGTCCAGACCAGCCTGAGCGAGCCTAGCAGCACCAGCATCACGGCTACGGCCAGTTCCAGCGACAGCCCCACGGTGTGGCTGATCGTCAGGTTCAGGAGGATGATGGCACCGCCCACTCCCACGATCGTCAGCGTGTGCCCGACTCCCCAGAAGGCGCCGATCAGGGCGCCGGATGAGAAGCGGGGGCGCCGGCTCACGATGGTGGCAACGGCGGCCACGTGATCGGGATCGGTCGCGTGCTGGAGCCCCAGCAGGAGCCCCAGCAGGATTACCGAGAGGATGGCGTCCATTCGTAGATCTCCGTCTTGGGCTGAAAAGCCGCCCACGCGAACCAGAAAGCGTCCACGTGGATAATGGGGCGGAGGGCCCTGCCCGCCAGCGGCCCCTGGTAGCACCGCCCGAGGAGCGACCAGAGGCTCTTCGTCTCCATGTCTCTGAAGCCCGTATCGGTGGCCTCGAAGCTGAGCGCCTTGCCATCCACCAGGGGACTGAACACCGCCGTCGCGCCGATTTCCCTGCCCTGCGCGATAAGCGAGTGGTCCAGCGCAGAAAGCGTCCCCGCGCGATAAAACACGACCAGGGGCTGGCCCGCGAGGGTGTCGGCCACGACCTTCCGCATCGCCAGGAGCCCGAACGGGTATGCCCGCGCCCGGTCCCCGATCAGCACCCCCGCCACCCGTTCCTTCGGCGAAAGGCGCCTGTCAATCCTATCAAAGAAGAGGAAGGGGTGGCTGGTCGGCTCGTCGTAGCCCTCGTAGGGGTTCCGGCCGTACCTGCGCCCGTGGCCCGTGTCCTTGGAGAGTACCTTGCCGTTCAGGTGGAGCCGCTTCCACTCGCCGTAGGCCAGCGTGTTGGCGGGGAGCATGGCCAGCCGGGCGCCGGCCAGGTCTCCCACGATGGCCCGTCCCTCCATCTGGGACCAGAGGGAATGGGTCTGGCGGTCGTACATGACCAGATCCGACTTGTAGAGCATTCCCGAGGTGCCGAAGTCGTAGGTCGTGTCGCCCATTCGGCGGTCGAAGACGATCCCCGAGTTGCAGAGCGGGCAGTAGGTGACGCTCACCGCCCGCCCCCCGACCGTGTCGTTGACGATCTCGTGAAACATCAGAATCTGGAGCGGGTACGCCCGCGCGTCGCCGTTCACCTCCAGAGCAAGCACGGGCTCCCTGGCGTGAAGCCAGGCATCCGCCTCTTTGGGGGTCACGAACTTGGGATGATCGACCGCCGGGATCCCGTCGGGGGGCGGCCCGCCGGGCACGATCTCGTCCAGCGGGACGAGGGCCTTCGACCGATTGGTCTTGAGCTCGACCGCGGCGGCGGCGGCGGGAAAGACGAGCAGAAAAACCAGGAGGATGACGAGAAGTCTTCCGAATCGCTCCCGCATGGCCGTCACTCCCAGAGCGGAGCCTGGTCGTCCGGAATATACTCCGCACCCGCGGCTTTGGCGACGAGCACCTCGACGCTGTGGCGATGCCGCGTCCCGTCCTGGGCGCAGGGAATCATCCGCGCCTCCCGCCGGAGGATCCGCCAGTTGGCGTACGCGTCGGCCAGCTCTCCCCGCACGAAGTAGTCGATCACCTCGCCCTTCTCCCGGTACACGGCCCGGTCGGTGAACACGACGCAGGCGTGATACCCGCCCGGCGGCGTCAGCGCCTTGAGCCGGGGAACAAGCCGGGCCCGCTCGCGGCGGGGCACGTAATGGATGGCCCCGCAGGAATAGACCAGGTCGAAGGCCCCGTCGAACGGCAGGTGGGCCATGTCGCCGTGGAGCCAGCGCACTTCGAGCTCCCGTTCCCGCGCGAGCCGCTCCGCCTTGCGGAGCCCCGCCAGGGAGGCGTCCACCCCGGTCACCTCGAAGCCGCGGGAGGCGAAGAAGACGCTGTCCCGCCCTTCCCCACACCCGAGGTCGAGCACACGCGCCGCGGGCGGCAGCAGGTCGCTCACCTCCCGGGCGAGCGACGACGGCTCCGTCCCCCAGATATAATCCTTGGGCCGCCGGACGTATTCCCGGGCCCACGGGCTCCGCATGGCCGCTACTCCGACAGCTTGAGGAGGAGGCCGGTGCGGCGGCAGCGGGTGACGGCGGCGGCCAGCGCCCAGTGAGCCAAGCCAATATAGAGCGCCGACAGGATGAATCCCATGAGGAGTGGGTGGCTGAACTCCGGCGCGAAGCCGTAGTGGGAACGAAACGCGTCCAGGACGTAGGTGAGAGGGAAAAGGGCAGCGAGCGAGGAGGCCGGCGCCGGCAGGATGGAGGTTGGATAATAGATGCCGCAGAAGACCATGACCAAATTTACCGTCGCCCACGCCGAGACCTCGGCCCGCGTGCCGAACAGCAGCACCAGCGAGCAGACCAGGAGCCCCACGATGGCCGAGGTGAGGAAGCACCCCAGGAGGAACGCCCCCAGCGCGAGGACTCCCGGCTCGAAGAAGTCGAAGTCGAACGCCCACCAGGAGAGGAGCGCCTGGAGCCCGAACACCGTGAGCCCGCGCCCGATCCCCACCAGCCACGACCCGAGCGCCATGTGGCGGATCTCCACCGGAGCCAGGAACTGATGCTTGACGGACTTCGACCAGACATCGAAGAGGAGCGCATAGGACACGTCCAGCTGGCAGACCTGGACCGTCGAGAGCGCCATGGTGCCGACCAGGAGGAACGCGGTCATCTCCGGCGTCAGCTCCAGGAAGCGCGTCATCAACCCGATCGACAGCACACCTACCGACGGCCAGAAGGCCAGCTCGAAGACGAAGAAGACGTTCCGGGCGGCCATCAATACGTTGCGCTTGGCGAAGGCGTACACCCGCCCCGCCTCACCTCGCCAGCTCAACGAAGACCTCCTCCAGGTCGGGTTCGTGCACGTCCACGTCCCGGACCACGACGCCCTGCTCGTGGAGCCAGCTCAGGATCTGCGCCAGACGCTTCTCCGCGGAATCCACCGTGCACTCCACCCGCCCGTCCTGGAACACACAGCGGAGAACGCCGGGCAGCTCAGCCAGGCCCTCGCCCGAGGCGGGATCCAGGCGCAGGGCGATCACATCCCCGATCCTGATCTGCCGTTTGAGGGCGTCCGCCGTGCCGCGGGCGGGAATCTCGCCGTTCTTGATGAAGGCGATCTCGTCGCACAGCTCCTCCGCCTCGCGCATGTAATGGGTCGTGAGCAGGATGGTCGTCCCGCGCTCCCGGCGCAGCCCGGCGATCTGGGCCCGCATCCTCACGGAGATGTCGGGATCGAGGCCGAGCGTGGGCTCGTCGAGGAAGAGCAGCTCCGGATCGTTCACCAGCGACTTGGCCAGCGCCAAGCGCTGCTTGAGCCCCGTCGAGAGCTCCTGGTAGGGCACCTTGCGGTGCTCCTCCAGCTCGCAGAGCGCCACCAGCTCGTCCACCTTCCGCGCCAGGGCCTTGCCGTGAAGCCCGTAGAGGCGGCCGTAAAAGGCGAGGATCTCCGGCGCCCGGAGGCTCCAGATGAAGCTGGAGTTGCCGCTGGCCATGTTGAGCCGCGGGCGAATGGCCCGGGCCTCCCGCACCACGTCGTGGCCGAGGACTTTCGCCTCCCCGGCGTCGGGCAGCAGCAGCGTCGCCAGGATCGACAGCAGAGTCGTCTTCCCCGCCCCGTTGGGGCCGAGGAGGCCGAAAATGACTCCGCGGGGAATTGAAAGGTTCACCCCCCGGAGCGCGCGGGTCAGCCGGCGCGGATACCAGCCGCTCCGGAATGTCTTCGCGAGATCGCGCACCTCGACGGCCAGCATGACCGGCCTATGATATCATCCCTCACACTCGGGAGGACGACGCCGTGGACGAGAGCGCGCCCGGATCCAGCTGGAGCTGCCCCACGTCCCTCCTCGCTCCGGGCCGGTCGGCCAGGTTCCGCCTCCGCTGCGGCGACCGGAACGTGGAGGGCTTCGTCGTCAATCACGAGGGCCGCTTCTTCGCCTACGTGAACCGCTGCGCTCACACCGGAACGACGCTGGACTGGTGGCCCAACGAGTTCTTCACCGAGGACGGCCGGCACCTGATCTGCGCCACCCACGGCGCGGTGTACGTTCCGGACACGGGCCTCTGCATCTCCGGCCCCTGCCCCGGGGCCTCGCTCACGCCGCTCCCCATCGCCCACCAGGGAAACACCCTCGTCATCGCGTGTCCGGACGACGCCCGTGAGCCTCGACGACGACATCGCTGAGGTCGAGGAGGCCAACGCGCGCTTCTACCGCGCGTTCGAGGGACTGGACCTCCAGGAGATGGAGGCGGTCTGGGCCAGGGGCGAACACGTCCGCTGCATCCACCCCGGGTGGGGGCTCCTGGTCGGCTGGGAGACGGTGCGCGCCTCCTGGGAGACCATCTTCAAGAACACGGCGGAGATCCGCTTCAGCCTCAGCGACGTCGCCGTCCAGGTGGAGGGCAACCTCGCGTGGGTCACCTGCTCCGAGAACATCCTCTCGCAGGTCCGCGGCAATATCTCGGTGACCTCTCTCCTCGCCACCAATCTCTTCGAGCGCCAGGGCGATGCCTGGCTCATGATCCACCACCATTCCTCGCACGTCTTCTCCCCCGAGTCCCCGCCCGAGACCGACGTCGCCTGACCTTGACTTCATTTGCGCCCGGGGCGGACAATCGACGTGTGATGGCGAAGCTGATCGGGCTCAACGAGGTCGGCCGCTACATCCAGAGCGGGATGACCCTCGGGATCGGGGGCGGCCCCATGCTGGCGGCGCCGATGGCGCTCGTCCGCGAAGTGATCCGGAGCGGGGCCCGCGACCTCCACCTCGTGGCCTCCTCCACCGGTGGGGTCCCGTTCGACCTGCTGATCGGCGCCGGCTGCGCGGCGTCCGTGGAGTTCGCCCAGATCGTCTTCAACGAGTACGGGCCCGCCCCTAACTTCCGTCGCCACGCTGAGTCCGACCGCCTGACTTGCAAGGACCACACCTGACCCGGCCTCCTCGCCGGGCTCCAGGCTGGAGCCTCGGGGCTGCCGTTCCTGCCGGTGCCGGGCCACGTCGGCTCCGACTACGAGAAGCTCCGGCCGGAGTTCAAAGTGATCCCTGACCCGTACTCGGATAAGGACGTCCTCCTCGTCCCGGCGATCGTCCCCGACGTGTCACTGATCCACGCGCTCCAGGCCGACGCCGAGGGAAACCTCCTCCTCGACGAGAAGGAGGACGACTTCCTCCTGGCCCAGGCCTCCCGCGTCGTGGTGGCCTCGACCGAGGAGATCGTGGACCCCGACACGCTCCGCCGCGCGCCGTACGGCGTCAGGCTGTCGGCGATCTACGTGAGCGCGCTCGTTCACATCCCGGGCGGAGCGCACCCGACGGCCTGCCGCGGACGCTACGGCATCGACGCGGCCCACCTCGAGGAATACCTGAGGCTGGCCCGCAGCGACACCGCGTTCCGCGACTATCTCCAGCGATACGTCTTCGACCTGAAGGACCACGCCGCCTACCTCGCTGAGGTCGGCCTCGGCGTCCCCGCGTGAACTATACGCCCGAGGAGTTCATGGCCGCGATCATCGCCCGCGAGGTGCGGGACGGCGAAACCGTGGCCGTCGGCACCCTCTCCCCCATTCCGGCCGCCGGCGTGCTCCTCGCACGCGCCCGCCACGCCCCGCGGGCCACCGTGATCATCATCAACCACGAGGACTACTGGCCCTTCCACAACGGGTCTAAGGAGTTCTACGACTTCGCCCAGCGGGGGAAGTTCGACCTGTTCTTCCTCTCGGGAGGCCAGATCGACCAGTTCGGCAACCTGAACCTGATCGCGATCGGCGACCACGACCATCCGGCCATCCGCCTCCCCGGCGGCGCCGGCTCGGCCATGCTCTACTACCTCGCCCGCCGGGTGATCCTCTTCCGCGGCGACCACACGCGGCGGACGTTCGTCGAACGAGTGGACTGCGTGACGAGCCCGGGATCAAGCCCGCCGCGCGTCTTTCGTCCCGGCGGCCCCTGGAAGGTGGTGACGCCGCTCGCGGTGCTCGCCTTCAACCGCGAGACGAAGCGGCTGGAGCTCGAATCCGTTCACCCCGGAGTCTCGCGCGAGCAGGTCCAGCAGGCCACCGGATTCCCCCTGGTGGCCCAGCGCGAGGGAACTGTCACTCCGCTTCCCACGGACGAGGACCTGGCCGCCCTCCGCGGCCCGATCCGTGAGGCCGTCGCCAAGGTCTACCCCGTCTTCTGCCGCACCGCCTTCCTCGCCGCCTGACCGCTTCCCTCAGCTCCGCAAGCGACGCAGCAGCAGGTACCCTTCCGCCTCGCGAACGACCTCGTACCGGTACTGCGCCGGCCCGTCCCGGCCCGACACGGTGAGCGTGACCTCCTTCCCCCGGCGGTCCAGGCCGAGGTTTGGATCCCGCCCTGGGACGGTCGTCGCATCGAGCAGCACGTACTCGCTCTGCTCGATCCCCACGGGAAAGACGAACACCTTCGGGCGCGTGGCCACGTGGGCGACGAACCGGTCCCAGGCCGAGACGGAGGCGGCGGGCGGAATCTGCGCGAGCACAGCATGGGCCGCCCGCTGGCGCTCGCCGGGCCACCACTGCTTGACGGCGAGATCGTTCAGGGTGCGGGAGGTCAGCGCGAGGCTCGCGAGGAACGCCAGGCCCAGGACGAGCCCCCGCGCCGGGCGGCCGGCGAGCGACAGGCGCGGGGACAGCCGCGCGTAGCCCGAGACCGCCGCCAGAAGCAGGAACGGAAGGATAAAGGAGTTGTACTGGGTGCGGTGGGAGAAGAGCACCGGGTCCTGGCTGACCAGGTTGTGGGCCAGCGTCGGCAGGGCGGGGATGAGATCCCACGGCGCGAGCAGCGGCAGGAACCCCAGGGGGACGAGCAGGGCGAGCAGGTAGCGCAGCTTCTCGACGCTGACCATGAAGCCCAGGGTCGTCAGCGGGTGCAGGACCATGTTGAGGAGGATTTCTCCCAGCGACTTCCCCAGGTGGGCGTAGCGACCGAGGTGGGAATAGGGCTCGCCGCGGAAATAGGGCATGAGGACCCGGATGTCGAAGAACAGCAGCGCGAGGCTCCCCGCCGCCAGCCCGAGCCCCCAGAGCCAGCGGCGCCGGGCCTGCGCGATCCAGAGCCCCAGGCCCATCACCGCCAGCGCCGCGTCCTCGCGGGTGCCCAGGGTGAGGATCACGGAGACCAGGAACCAGCCCGTCCGCCCGCTCTCGAAGCAGTACACCGCCGCGAGCAGGAGGGGAATCGCGAAGGCCGCGATGTGGAAGTCCCGGATGTTGATCCCGTGAAGCGTCGGGCTCACCAGGTAGAGGAGGGCGAAGGCGGCCGCAGGGGGGTCGCTGCCGAGGCGGCGGCGGGCCAGGGCGAAGAGGGGAAGCGCCCCCAGGCTGAACGCCACCGACTGGGCGATCAGGAGAACGACCGCGCCGGGGAAGAGGGCGAAGAGCGGGACCAGGAGATACAGCGTGGGCGAGAAGTGATCGCCCCAGGCGTGCATCTCGGGGAGGCTCACGTAGGGGCCGAGCCCCCGGCTCATGCTCCAGAGAACCTGGACGTAGTAGCCCAGGTCCAGGGCGTGGGTGCGGAAGGCCCAGTGGCGGGTCACGGTGATGAAGGAGAAGACCACGGCGTAGACGGCCACCCCGGCGGCGACGATGCGGGCCGGGCTCCAGGCCGGCAGGGCGAAGGGGCGGAGGAGCGCGCGCACGGCGACCACCAGGAGCAGGGGGAGGAAGAGCTCCTCGGGGCGCCACCACCAGAGGAGGAGATCGGAGACGACGAGGGCCGCCAGGACGAGGGCCAGGCCGTCGAGGACCCGGATCACGGCGATCGGTCGTCCTCGGGGGTGAGACGCGAGTACCGGGCGCGGAGGCTCTGGAAGCGACGGGAGCGGTAGAGCCCCGACCGGTAGAGCGCAAAGCGCGCGAGGAGAAGAAGGATCCGGAGCCCGTAGACCACCGAATCCACGAAGCCGGCCGACGAGGCCTCGGGGAAGTAGCGGACGGGCACCGCGATCTCGGCGATCCGGAACCGCGCGGCCACCATCTGGGCGATGATCTGCTGGTCGAAGACGAACCCGTCGGAGTTCATGGCGTAGTTCACCGTTTCGAGCACCTCGCGGCGGAAGGCCCGGTACCCGGTGTGGAACTCGGAGAGGGAGAGACCGAACACCAGGTTCTCCAGGCGGCTCAGGGCCCGGTTGCCCAGGTACTTCCACCAGGGCATCCCCTGGCGGATCGCCGAGCCCCCCATGAGCCGCGATCCCAGCACGAGATCGGCTTCGCCCTTCACGATAGGTTCGATGATCTGGGGGAGCAGGGTCGGGTCGTACTGGTAGTCCGGGTGGACCATGACGACGATGTCGGCCCCCGCCTTGAGCGCTTCCGCGTAGCAGGTCTTCTGGTTCGCCCCGTAGCCGTAGTTCCGGTTGTGGACGAAGATCTCAAGGTTCAGCCCGCGGGCGACCTCGAGGGTCTCGTCGGTGGAGCCGTCGTCCACGAGGATGACGAGGTTCACCGAGTCCTTCGGCAGCTCCTCGTACGTCAGCCGGAGGGTGCGCCCGGCATTGTAGGCGGGCATGACCACCACGACCTTCGGCGTCACGGCGCGCCCCCTCGCCGCGCGACGGCGACGAACTGGTAGGCGAAGAGGCTCTTCCAGCAGCGCGCCGTGAGGGCGTTGAGGGCGTGGAGGCCCCTGAGCCAGGCGCCGTGGAGCCGCTCCGGCACCAGGAGGGGGAGCGGCACGGGCGTCGGAATCAGCGCGACCACGGCGAGCTTGGACTCGGCCAGGAGCCGGAGGAAGCTCTGGCGCGTGAAGAAGCGCACGTGGGTCCGGTCGAGGATCCCGCGATCGGCGTAGTCGAAGCGCCCGAGGAGGAGCTGGAGGCGCACCCAGAGATGGGCGACGTTCGGCACGGAGATGATGATGCGGCCATCGCCGGCGAGATGGTGCGTGAGCGCCGCGAGGATCCGCCCGGGATCGCTCAGGTGCTCCAGGATGTCCCCGCACACGATGACGTCGAAGGGCCCGTCGAGCGGCGGCAGCTCGCGCTCCAGATCGGCGACGAGGACGCGGCGGCACTTCCCGGCGGCGGCGGCCGCCAGCCCCGGATCGCGCTCCAGGCACGTCACCTCGAAGCCGCGCCCCGTCAGGATCTCGGCCAGGTAGCCCCCGGCGGCTCCCACGTCCAGCACCTTCTTCCCCTGCCCCGCCGGCAGGTGGCGGAGGATCACCGAATGGCTGCTGTACGGATCCGCCTTGAGACGATAGGGAGAGCCCGTCACGCCAAAGAGGATAACAGAGTCAGGGCTTGTTCGAGTAAAGCCAGCGGCCGCCGTTCTGCAGGAGCAGGTGCACGCTCGCGCGGTCGAGGTCGCGGACGACGCTCTTCTCGGGGTTCACCACCGAGACGAGGAAGAGCCGCTCGCGCCCGCCCCAGCGCTCCCGGAGCCGCTCCCGGTCCCAGAACACCTCGCGCGCCTCCGGGAACGTGGCGCCGAAGGCCAGGGTGGACTGTATGCCATCCACCACCTTCACCGGCCGTCCCAGGTAGAGGAGAAGCGACCCGCTGTTCTCGAGGGGGCCCTCGTGGACGACGACGTCCGTCGCCCCCGCGCGGGCCAGCACCACCTCCGCCATCACCTTGACCGACCGGCTCTTCGAAAAGAGCGCGAGGCCCTCCACGGTCACGGGCAGGAAGGCCAGCATGACCGCCAGGAGCATGCCCAGGCCGACGCGGGGAAGCCTCCGCCACACCGCCACCGCGAGGCCCAGAGCCCCCGCTCCGAAGATGAGCGTCAGTGTCCCGAACAGCGGCTGGAGCTGGCCATAGGACGGAAAGGGAGCGCTCTGCCCCCGCGCCTCGAGGTTCCGCGTGGCCACGTCAACCAGCGAGAGCGTTCCCGATGGGAGCCGCACCTCTCCGCGCCACGCGACGAACCCGACGGCGGCGAGGCCCGCCAGGACGATCATGGGCAGGATCAGCAGCGCTCGCGCCGAGGGGGCGCCCGGCGCCCGATCCAGGACGTCCTCCCAGAGCTTGGCGACCAGGAGCGCCAGGGCCGGGAAGGCCGGCAGCGCGTAGTGCGGGAACTTGACGGGGGACAGCGTGAAAAAGCCCACGACGAGGACGCTCCAGAGTCCCAGCAGCAGCCAGATCCGCGCCTCCACCGTGTCCCAAGGGCGCCGGAGCGCCCGCGCGACCGCCCACGGCACCATGAGGCTCCACGGGAAAAACCCGATGGCCGTCACCCCGAGGAACTCCTGGGGCGTCAGCGGGATGTCCTCGTCGGGAAAGAGCCGCTGCCGGGTGAAGTTCAGAAGGTGGTTGTCCACGACGGTGTACCAGAGGAACCCGCGGTTCTGGAATTCGACGGCCAGGTACCAAGGCACGGCGATGATCAGAAACAGGCCGAGGCCGGCCCACGGAACCCACTGCGCGCTCACCTGTCGTTCCCGGGTCAGCAAGAAGAAGAGCGCAATAGCCAGCGCGGGCCCCACGGCGCCCAGAATGTCCTTGGCGAGCACCGCCAAGCCGAGGGCCGCGTAGGTGAAGAGCAGCGCCCACCGGCCCGCCCCCCGGTACGCCAGGATGAAGCCAGTGAACGCCACCAGGATCAGGAAGATGAAGAGGAGGTCGGGCTTCACGTAGCGGGCAAAGAGGAAGAGCTCGAGGTTCGCGGCGAGGACGAGCCCCGCAATCAACCCCAGGCGCGGGGACCCCAGGACGATCCCGAGGCGCGCGGTGAGGAGCGCCACGCCCAGGGCCGCCAGGGCCGACCAGAAACGGGCCGTCCATTCCGACAGGCCCGCGAGCCTGAAGGCCAGGGCTTGAAGCCAGTAGAGCAACGGCGGTTTATCGAAGTAGCGGACGCCGTTGAAGTGAGGGGTGACCCAGTCCCCGCCGAGCCCCATCTCGCGGGCGATCTCCGCGTGCATGCCCTCGGAGGGATCCACGAAGGGCGCCTGGCCCAGGCTCATGAAGAAGAGCACCGCCGCCACCAGCGCGACCCCCCACAGCACGCCGCGGCCCGGGTCGCTCATGCGCTACAATGGCTGAGCATGAAGCTCGCGCTCCTTTTCCTGGCGGTCGCGCTTCTGACCTGGGGGTGCCGGGAGAGGGTGGACCGCGCCTTCATTTACTTTCCCGTGCGCGAGCTGGCCGGCACGCCCGCGAGCCTGGGGCTCGCGTACCAGGACGTGTGGTTCCAGGCCGACGACGGCGTCCGCCTTCACGGCTGGCTGATTCCCGGGACGCGGCCCACGACCCTCCTCTGGTCCCACGGCAACGCCGGCAACATCAGCCACCGGCTGGACAACATTCGCGACATCCACCAGCGACTCGGCATCGGCGTGTTCATCTTCGACTACCGGGGCTACGGGCGGAGTGATGGCAGTCCGACGGAGGCGGGACTGTACCTGGACGCGCGGGCAGCCCGCGAGGCGCTGGTCCGCAACCTGGGCGTCCCCTCCGAGCGGATCGTCTACTTCGGCCGGTCGCTGGGCGGCGCCGTAGCCCTCGAGCTGGCCCTCGCCCATCCGCCGCCCGGGCTGATCCTCGAATCGCCGTTCCTGTCGGTCCAGGCGATGGCGAACCGGACGCTGCCGGGGAGCGGGTTCCTCTTCAAGAGCCGCTTCGACTCGCTCGCGAAGATCCGCCGGCTCCGGGCCCCTCTCCTGATCCTCCACGGCGACGCCGACGAGGTCGTTCCCTATGAACACGGACGCCGCCTCTGGGAGGCGGCATCCGAGCCGAAGGCATTCTACACCATCGCCCGCGCCCGTCACAACGACACCTACCTCGTGGGCGGTCGCGAGTACTGGGAGGCCTGGCGGAAGTTCCTGGACCGGTTACCCCCCTCACCTTCATCCTCTCCCCCACGGGGGGAGAGGGCAGGGTGAGGGGGAGTCAACAGCCCGTCCCCAACGTCGCGCTTGACTCCGCCATCATCCGCGCTGTATCAGGGAATGAGCAGATGGTGACCCCCTCCGGCTCGTGTCC
>JBBTEL010000264.1:0-6862 GCA_038042325.1 Candidatus Methylomirabilota bacterium | reverse complement strand
CGCCGTTGTCCACCACAACCTGGCCGTTGACGATCACGTAGGGGACGCCGGCGGGGTGGCGGTGGGGATCGGCGTAGGTCGCCTCGTCCTTTACCGTCTTCGGGTCGAACAGCGTCAGGTCAGCAGCCCAGCCCGTTCGGAGGAGGCCCCGATCGTTCAGGCGCAGCTTCGCCGCCGGCATCCCGGTCATCTTGTTGATCGCCGTCTCCCACGAGAGGAGCCGCCGCTCCCGTGTGTAGTGGCCCAGCACGCGTGGAAAGGTCCCGTACATCCGGGGATGGGGCTTGCCCCGATGCGGCCCCGGGCCGGCCGAAAGGCCGATCGAGTCCGAGCCGATCATGACGTGCGGGTGCGCGAGCGCCTTCGCCACGTTCTCCTCGGCCTGGGAGAAGACCACCATGGCCACCTGCCCTTCCTCCTCGACCAGGAGATCCAGCATGGCCGCCGCCGCCGGCTTCCTCATGCGCTCGGCCAGCTCGGAGAGGCGGAGCCCTTCCAGCTCGCGCTTAGAGCACGTGGCGACCCTGATGTCGCCCCAGCCGAGGGTCCCGTTCACGCTCCGCCAGGCCTCGCGGCCGGCCGCGCACTCCTCGATGAGCCTCCGCCGGGCGGCGCCGTCGGCGAGCCGCTCGAGCAGCCGGGCATTGCCCCCGTCGTGGACCCACGCGGGGAGGAGGTTGGCCATCTTGGTGCTCCCCGCCGTGTACGGATAGACGTCGGCGTGGACGTCCACGCCGCGGGCGCGCGCGTCGCTGACCTTCCTGAGCGCGGCGTCCATCTTGTTCCAGTTTTCGCGCCCTGAGGCCTTGATGTGGGCGATCTGGACGGAGACCCCCGCCCCTTCGCCGATCTGGATCGCCTCGTCAATGGCCGCCTCCAGCGTCGCCGCCTCCCCCCGGATGTGGGAGAAGTAGAGGCCGCCGCGGCGAGCCATGGACTTGGCGAGCGCGACCAGCTCCGCGGTGGCGGCGTAGGCGCTGGGGGGATAGACGAGCCCCGTGGAAAACCCGAATGCGCCCGCCTCCAGGGCCTCGTCGAGCAGGCGCTCCATCGCCCGCTGCTCGCCGGCCGAGGGGGGGCGGTTCTCCGGGCCGAGGGCGGCCAGGCGTAGCGCCCCGTGGCCGACGAAGTGGACGATGTTGATGGAGGGCTTCGCCTGCCTCAGCCGCTCCAGATACTGGCCGAACGTCTGCCATTCGACCGCCAGCCGGCTCCCGATCTCGCCGATCCACGCCGCCGTCACCGCCTTCCGCGCGGGATGGACCGGCGCCGGCGAGAACGAGCACATCCCCACGACTTCCGTCGTCACCCCTTGGCGGAGCTTCGACTCGGCGGCGGGGCAGCCGAGATAAAAGAGGTCGGAGTGGGAGTGGATGTCGATGAAGCCCGGCGCCACCGTGAAGCCCGCGGCGTCGATCGTCCGCTGCGCTTCGCTACGGAGCCCAGGACCGATCGCGGCGATCAGACCCCCCTCGACGGCGACGTCGGCCGCGTAGCCCGGGGCGCCGCTCCCGTCAACGACCGTGCCATGTCTGATCAGGAGCGACCACGCCATTCTACTGCGCGGTCTCGATGATCTTCACCGACTTCATCTTGTCGCCGACCTTGATCTTGTCCACGTGCTCCATGCCGGACACCACCTGGCCGAAGACCGTGTACTGGCCGTCCAGAAAGGGAGCGGGCTTGAAGCAGATGTAGAACTGGCTCCCCGCGGAGTCCGGTTGCTGGGAGCGGGCCATCGCCACGCTGCCGCGCAGGTGCTTCTGCTTGTTGAACTCGGCCTTGATCTTGTAGCCCGGGCCGCCGCTGCCGTCGCCCTTGGGGTCCCCCCCTTGGACCACAAATCCCGGCTCGACCCGATGGAAGGTGAGCCCGTCGTAGAACCCCTTCTTGGCCAGCGTGACGAAGTTCTCCACGGTCTTCGGCGCGTCTTCGGGGAAAAACTCGATCCGGATCTCCCCGCCCTTCTCCAGCGTGATGACGGCGGTCTGCTTCACCTTTTTCCCCCCTTGCGCATGCACTCCCGCGACGCCGCCGAGGACCCAGGTGAGAGTGACTGCGAGAGCTACGAAGCGCTTGAGCACCGTTCGCCTCCTTGGAAGAGATGGAGATGGTGGCGCCCATTATATCCCGGTTCCTTGCCGCTCGACCACCCGCGTGGTAGAGTACAGGGGCGCGATTTCGCGCCATTTTTGTGATCGGGAGGTGGCAGCGCTCATGCCCGTGTGGTCGACCGAGTCCCTGATGCCGTTCGTCCGCTACGTCTTTCCCGGGTATGCGCTCTGCCTGCTCGGCGGGGTGCTCCTCCTGGCCGCCGCCAGCTACTGGACCCTGAAGAGCGACGGCGTCCATCTTCGAGTAAAGCCCGGGTGGTGGCGCGCGGCCGTGGCTTTCGGGTTCCTCTCCTTCATCGCCGGCATCGTCGTGCAGCTCGCCGGGTACGTCCAGATTGGGGCGGTCACGTGGCCCCGCTGACCTCCCGTCCCGACATCCGCAACGTCGCGATCATCGCCCACGTGGATCACGGCAAGACGACCCTCGTGGATGCCATGCTGTGGCAGTCCGGCATCTTCCGCGAGAACGAATCGGTCCCCGAGCGCATCCTGGACTCCATCGATCTCGAGCGCGAGAAGGGGATCACGATCATGGCCAAGAACACGGCCGTCACGTACCGGGGAATCAAGATCAACATCGTGGACACGCCGGGCCACGCCGACTTCGGGGGCGAAGTGGAGCGCACGCTCACGCTGGTGGACGGCGTCCTCCTCCTCGTGGACGCCGCCGAAGGGCCGCTCCCCCAGACCCGCTTTGTTTTGAAAAAAGCGCTGGAGGCGGGGCTGCCGCCCGTGGTGGTCATCAACAAGATCGACCGCCGGGACGCGCGGCCGGCCGAGGTGCTCGACGAGATCTACGACCTGTTCATCGACCTGGATGCCCGCCCAGACCAGCTGGACTTCGCGGTCCTCTACACCGACGCCAAGCGCGGCATCGCCAAGCTGAACCCCGAAGACGACTCCCGCACGCTCGTACCCCTCTTCGAGACCCTCGTCGCCGCGATCCCGCCGCCCCGCTTCGATCCCGACGTGGGGCTCCAGCTCCGGGTGGCCAGCCTCGACTGGGACGACTACGTGGGGCGGCTTCTCATCGGCCGCATCGTCAACGGCACGATCCACCACGCCGACCGTGTCGCCATCGTGCGGCGGGACGGCACGGTTGAATACGCCAAAGTCACGGTCCTCTACGGGTATGAAGGCCTCAAGCGGGTGGATATTCCTGAGGCGGGGCCCGGGGAGATCGTGGCCGTGGCGGGGATCGAGACCATGGAGATCGGCGAGACCGTGGCCGACGCCGACAATCCCGTCGCGCTCCCACTGATCCGCGTGGACGAGCCTACCGTCGCCATGCGCTTTTCGGCCAACGCCTCCCCCTTCGCCGGGCGCGAGGGGAAATTCGTCACTTCCCGCCACCTGAGGGAGCGCCTGTTCAAGGAGGCGCGCGTCAACGTCGGAATCCGCGTCGAGGAGACGGACTCCCCAGACACGTTCACGGTCTCGGGCCGCGGCGAGCTCCAGCTGGCGATCCTGATCGAGATGATGCGCCGCGAAGGGTACGAGATGGAGGCGGGCAAACCCCAGATCATCACCCGGGAGGAGAACGGGACGGTCCTCGAGCCCATGGAGCTCCTGGTCGTGGACTGCCCGGAGGAGTTCATCGGCGCAGTGACTCAGAAGGTGGGGACGCGCAAAGGGCACATGCTCAAGATGGTGAACCACGGCACCGGCCGGGTCCGCCTCGAGTACCGGATCCCCGCCCGCGGCCTGATCGGCTACCGCTCTGAGTTCCTGACCGACACGAAGGGCGCGGGCCTCTTGAACCACCTCTTCGACGGCTGGGAGCCCTGGCAGGGCGAGATCCCTCACCGGGGGACCGGGGCGCTCGTGTCCGACCGGGTGGGCCGGGCCACCGCCTACGCCATCGACCACCTCCAGCCGCGCGGTGAGCTCTTCGTGCGGCCCGGGGACCAGGTGTACGAGGGGATGATCGTGGGCGAGCACGCCCGCGACAATGACCTCGACGTCAACATCACCAAGGAGAAGAAGCTCACCAACATGCGCTCGTCCACGTCGGACGAGGGGATCCGCCTCACCCCGCCGCGCCTCATGAGCCTCGAGCAGGCGCTCGAGTGGATCCGTGAGGACGAGCTCGTGGAAGTCACCCCCCCGGCCCTCCGCCTCCGCAAGCAGTCCCTCGCCGGCCGCCGCCGCTTCTAGAACTCGGAGGGGGGCTCCGCCCCCCTTCCCCCTTGGGGCAATGCGCGAGCAAAGGCGAGCCACCTCTGCGGGCACCCGCGCCACTTGAGGTGGCGCGGGTCGTGGCCAAGCCCGCGCTCGAAACGGCCGGCGTGCTATCATAGGTGGCGCCGGGCATGCCCACGCGCGTCAGCTTTGACCATGCCCACATCTTCGCGTCCGACTTGTCCGCGACCGTCCGATTCTTCCAGGAGATGTTCGACGCAGAAATCGTCTGGGACGCGGAGGCTGCGGGCGCCCGGAATGTCCGGCTCGCCGTCGGCCGCGGGTTCATCCACGTGTACGATCAGTCGCCGCGGCTCCCCCGGCCAGGCAACATCCACCACCTCGGGATGGAGACGGACGACCTCGATGCCCTGGTGGCTCGGATGCGAGCCAGGGGCTACCAGTTCCGGAACCCGATCCGTGACTACCCGGAGTTCCGGTACGTGATGATCGCCGCGCCCGACAACATCCTGATCGAGCTCTTCCAGGTCCGTCACCCGGCCCAGTGGCGCGTCGCCGAGTGACGGTGCTATCATAGGCGGCGCCGTATGGCCGCCGCGCTCGTTTCGCTCGCCGTCGCCGATCGCCTCGCCGTCCTCACGATGGAGCGGCCGCCGGTCAACGCCATGAGCCGGGCCTTCATGAGCGAGCTGGAGGCCGGCCTCCAGCAGGCCGCTGCCGATCCCGCCGTTCGCGTCATCATCGTCACGAGCCGGCTGCCCGGCATGTTCAGCGGCGGCGCCGACATCCGGGAGCTGGAGGGGCTCGACGCCGTCGGCTGCGCGGCCTTCATCGCTCTCGGGCAGGGACTCTTCACACGGGTGGGCGAGATCCCCAAGCCGATTCTCGCGGCCATCAACGGCGTCTGCCTCGGCGGCGGCCTGGAGCTCTCCATGGCGTGCGATCTTCGAATCGCGGCCGAGTCCGCCCGCTTCGGCCAGCCCGAGGTGAACCTGGGCGTCGTCTCCGGCTGGGGCGGGACCCAGCGCCTGCCGCGCCTCGTGGGCAGGACGCGCGCGCTCCAGATGCTGATGCTCGGCGACCAGATCTCGGCCGACGAGGCGCTGGCCATGGGCCTCGTGAACCGCGTGGTGCCCGACGATATGCTCATCGCCGAGGCGACGGCGGTGGCCCGGAGGCTCGCCGCGAAATCCCCCGTCGCCCTCGCCAAGGTCAAGGAGACCGTCGTCCGGGGCCTGGCGCTCCCCCTCGCCCAAGGCCTCAGCGAGGAGGCACGCTGCTATGCGGAGGCCTACCGCGCCGATGATGCAAAGGAAGGGATCCGCGCCTTCCTGGAGAAACGCCCGGCCCGCTTCCCGGGCCGCTGAGCGGAGGGGACCCGTGCACATCGGCCACTTCTTGACGCGCGCGGCTCGGCGCCACCCCGACCGCCCCGCCTGGATCGAGGGGGACCTGACCATTACCTTCCGCGAGGCCGAGGCCCGCGTGAACCGGCTCGCCCACGCCCTCCTCGCGCTCGGCGGCCAGCCGGGGGACCGCGTGGCGATGCTGCTCCCCAACTGCTACCAGGGGCTCGAGACGCTCCTGGCTCCGATGAAGGCGGGGATGGCCGTGGTCCCGATGAACATCCGGCTCCACCCGAGCGAGCACGAGTACATGCTCAACGACTCGGGCGCCTTCGCGCTGATCTATGGAGAGGAGTTCCGGGAGCACCTGGCCCAGATCCGGGGGAACCTGACGAGCGTTAAGCATTTCATCTGCGTCGGGCGCGGGAGCCAGGGCGACCTCGCCTACGACAAGATTCTGGACGGCCAGCGGGAGACGCCGCCGGACCCGACGATCGAGCCCGACGACCTCGCATGGCTCTTCTACACGTCCGGCACGACGGGGCACCCGAAAGGGGCCATGCTCACCCACCGGAATCTCCTCACGATGGCGGAGCAGTTCCTCCTCTGCATCAACCCTGCGCTCCCCGACGACGTCCTCCTGCACGCCGCCCCCATCACCCACGGTTCAGGATGCTCCATCTTCCACCACATCGCCGTCGGCGCCGCCAGCGCCTTCCCCGCGACGCGCGCGTTCGACCCGCCGAAGATCTTTGAGGCGATCCAGCGTTACCGGGCCACCACGCTGTTCCTCGTCCCGACGATGATCAACGTCCTCCTGGCGAGCCCCGACAAGGCCAAGTATGACCTCTCGAGCCTCCACACGATCTTCTACGGCGGCGCGCCGATGTACGTGGAGCAGCTCCTTGAGGCGGTACGCACGTTCGGCCCGATCTTTGTCCAGCTCTTCGGCCAGGGCGAGGCCCCCATGGCCTGCACGAGCCTCCCCAAGGAGGAGCACCTGGCGGGGGAGGACCCCGTGAAGCTCGCCCGCCTGGCCTCGGCGGGGCGCGAGACGACGGGGGTCCGGGTCCGGATCGTAGACGACAAGGAGCGTGACGTCCCCGCCGGGCAAATGGGGGAGATCGTGGTCCGTGGCGACCTGGTGATGAAGGGGTACTGGCGGAAGCCCGAGGCCACGGCCGACACGCTCCGTGGGGGGTGGCTCCACACGGGCGACATCGGCTACCTGGACTCGGACGGCTACCTCTACATCACCGA
>JBBTEL010000263.1:0-6784 GCA_038042325.1 Candidatus Methylomirabilota bacterium | reverse complement strand
GTCCAGGAGGACGTGGACGTCATCGGCCTCAGCGTCCTGTCGGGGACCCACATGCTCGTCTTCCCCCGGATCCTCGAGCTGCTGCGCCAGCAGGGCGCCGAGCACATCGCCGTGATCGGCGGGGGCACGATGCTCCCAAAGGAAATGCGGGCGCTGAAGGCGATGGGAGTGGCCGAGCTGTGGGGGGTGGACTCCTCCACCCAGGAGATCGTCGCCTGGATCCGGGATCGCTTCAGCTCAACCGGACGCTAAGGATCCGCTGGCTGATCCTGATCGTGCCGGCGGCCATCTACTTCTTCGGCTACTTCCACCGCATCGCCCCCGCCGTGGTCGCGGGGGATCTGATGCGGGCCTTTTCGATCTCCGCTGCCTCCCTGGGAAACCTGAGCGCGATCTATCCCTACGTCTTCGCCTTCATGGCGCTCCCCGCGGGGAGCTTCGCCGATACCCTGGGCCCCCGCTGGACCCTCGCACTGGGATCCGGCACCATGGGGATCGGCGCGGTCCTCTTCGGCCTGGCCCCCCAATTCAGCGTCGCGTGGCTCGGGCGGCTCCTCGTGGGGCTGGGAGCCTCCGTGATCCTCATCGCGTCGCTCCGGCTCGCCGCCGAGTGGTTCCGCCCCCAGGAGTTCGCCACGATCTCGGGCTGGAGCCAGACGGTCGGCAATGTGGGGGCCCTCGTGGCTCCTCCCCGCTGGCCCTGCTCGTGGAGATGCTCGGCTGGCGGCAGAGCTTCGTGGTGATCGGGACCCTGACGCTGCTCCTGGCGGTGGCGGCGGTGCTCTTCGTCAGGGACCGGCCCGAGGCCATGGGCCTGGTCCCCGTGAACCCGGGACCGGCGGCGGGGGCGCTGCCGTCGCTCGGCGAGACCGTGAGAGGCATCCCGGGCATCTTTTCCAACCCGCGCTCCTGGCCGCCGGTGCTCGCCGCCGCCGGCGTGTACTCGAGCCTGATCGCCTTCCTCGGCCTCTGGGGAGTTCCCTACCTCACCCAGGTGTACGGCCTGGGGCGCGTCGAAGCCTCGACCTACACCTCGCTGCTCGCCGTCGGGATCGTGGTGGGAGCCCCGCTCGTCGGGTGGCTCTCCGACCGCTGGCTCGGCCTGCGCCGGCTCCCCTTTATCGCCTTCACCGGGGTCTACGCCGCCTGCTGGGTGCTGCTGGCGCTGCCGGGCGAGATGCGCCTGCCCCTCGGCGCGCTGGCGGCCGTGCTCCTCCTCATGGGCTTCGCCTCCTCCGGACTCGTGCTGGTCTTCGTCTGCGTCCGGGAGGTGAACGACCCCGCGCGGGTGGGGATCACGATCGGCTTCTGCAATCTGCCCGTCTTCCTGGTGTTCGCGCTGGTCCAGTGGCTCACGGGCCTCATCCTGAACGCGCGATGGGAGGGACTGATCGCGGGCGGGGCGCGCATCTACCCGGCGTCGGCCTGGGAAGCCGCCTTCGTGTTCTGCCTGGCCATGGCCCTGGCGTCGCTGGTCCTGACCTTCTTCGTCGCCGAAACCCGCTGCCGCAACATCTGGCGCGAGCCGCTGAGGTGAGCCGACCGGAATGACGCAGGCCCGCGGGTGACGCGGCCGGGTACCCGCACCGAAGACGTGGGTGGGCGCCCCATGGTCAAGTCGAATAGACTGTAGATTGCGGTTGTTTGACAGGAACGAACATATGCTGTAATGTTTCTAAATACCTTCGCTTTCTTTTGTCGATAGTTCGACGACAACGAACAATGGCAAGGAACCGTCTAACCCACACCTCCGCAGGAACGGAGCTGGTCAGGAAGCTGGCCGAAGCCGGCGACCGCATCTTCACCACTGAGCGGGCCCGGGAGGTCGCCCCCGCTGTGGGTCTCTCACCCGCCTATCTTCGCCAAGCACTTCACCATCTGACGCGATCGGGCTGGATCGTCCGCCTCCGCAAGGGGCTTTACTCCCTTTCAGCGTCAGTTCCCGGAACCCTGCCCGTTCACGAATTCGAGATCGCGATGGCTCTCGTCAAGCCAGCGGCCATCAGCCACTGGTCGGCCCTCAGTTATCACGGCCTGACCGAACAGACCCCCCGTCGGGTGTTCGTGCTGACGACCGCTAGGTCGGTGCCCCGTTTACGCGGGTCGAAGGCAAGCCGGTCCGAGAAGGGATTTCCGGTGGGAGAGACGGTCTACCAGTTTGTCCAAGTCAAGCCACAGCGCTTCTTTGGGATCGAAGAGGTCTGGGTGAGTGAGGCGCGGATCAAGATCACAGACCCGGAGCGCACGCTCATGGATGGCCTCAGCGCTCCATACTACTGCGGTGACTTCGCCGAGGTCCTGCACGCCTTCTCCGTGCGAGGACCGAAGCTCGATCTGGAGCGGATCATCGACTACGCCCTGAAGCTTGACGCGGCCACGGCCAAGCGGCTCGGGTGGGTTCTGGAACATCAGGGGGTTGATCCGGCCCGGTTTGAACGCCTCCGCGCGGTTCCGATCAAGGGATACAGAGTACTCGATCCCACCGGTCCTCGCCGGGGGCCATGCGATGCACGGTGGATGATCCAGGTCAATCTCCCCGGGAGGGTAAAGGCGTGAAGCCTTTGCGCATCCGACTGCAGGAGGCGCGCAAGCGGCTGGGACTTCCCTGGGAGGTCCTGGAACGGGACTACCTCCTCTCGTGGATGCTTGCGGGGATCGCTCACGTGGAAGCGGTGCGGGACACCCTGGTGTTCAAGGGCGGGACGGCACTCAAGAAGTGCTACTTCGGCGATTACAGATTCTCGGAGGACTTGGACTTCACGGCGATCGGTGCTCCGACCCACTCGGCGATGGAAGACGCCCTGAAGGAAGCCTGCTCCGATGCGGTGAAGCTCCTGGAACCCTACGCTCCGGTCGAGATCCTATGCGAGCGTCACGTAGAGCGCGATTCGCATCCGGGAGGTCAGGAGGCCTTCGATATCCGGGCACAATTCCCTTGGCATCGACGACCCCAGACGCGTGTCATGGTCGAGGTGGCGGTAGATGAAACATTGCTCAAGCCGTACACCCGCCGGCCTGTGCTCCACGGCTACGACGAACCATTGGAAGCGCAGGTACTGGTCTATTCCTTGGAAGAGATCGTTGCGGAGAAACTTCGGGCCATCCTCCAACATGCAAGGGCTCTAGAGAACCGGGGTTGGGTTCGTTCCCGCGCCCGGGATTACTACGATCTCTGGCGGATTCTCGGTGCCTATGGAAACTCCCTCGAAACTTCGGGGTTCGGGGCGTTCCTGCGCGCGAAATGCTCGATCCGGGAGGTGACCTTTACGGGACCCGAAGACTTCTTCCCGGAAGCCATGCTCTCCCTCGTGGAAAAGACCTGGGAGCAATGGCTTGGTCCGGTAGTTCCCGGGCTCCCTTCCTATCAGACAGTCATCGAGAAATTACGCCCCCAGGTTGCCGGTCTTCTCGCCGCTGGGAAATAGCGTCTCGGGCGCCTCGCGGTTCGTCCGCGACAGGACCCTCAGGCCGTCGCGAACAGGGCGGACGGGTGGTTCGATCAGGTAAACGACGGGGGCTTGGTGGGGATGGGGAGCTTCACCGAGAAGACACTTCCCTTGCCCATCTCGCTCTTGACGTCGATGGTGCCACCGTGGGACTGGGTGATCCCCAGGCTCACCGACAGCCCGAGGCCGGTCCCCTTCACGGCGGGCTTCGTGGTGAAGAAGGGGTCGAAGATCCGGGCGAGGTTAGCCTCCGGGATCCCGCCGCCGGTGTCCGCGAAATCGATCCGGACGAAGTCCCCGTCGCGCGCCGTCGTCACGGTGAGCGTGCCGCCGTGGGGCATGGCGTCGAGGGCGTTGGTGATCAGGTTGAGGAACACCTGCTTGCACTGGGGGACGTCCACCTCCACCGGCGACAGGTTGGGATCGTACTTCTCCTCGACGGCGATGTTCGACAGGGCGGCGTGCCGGCGCACCAGGGCCAGGGTGTCCTTGATCGTCTGGGAGATGTCCACGTGCTCCGTGATGAAGTCGCGCTGGCGCGAGAAGTCGAGGAGCGCGCGCACGGTCTCCCGGATCCGCAGCGCCTCGCTCTGGATCGTCTTCAGGTACTCGATGACCGTGGTCGCGTCCACCCCCTCGTCGAGCATCAGGGTCGCGTAGCCGAGGATGCTCGTCATGGGGTTGTTGATCTCGTGGGCCACGTTCGCGGCCAGCTCTCCAATCGCGGCGAGCTTCGCCGATTGCACCAGCTGCGCTTGAGTCTGCCGCAGGTCCTCCATCTGCCGCCTCAGCCCCTCGTAAAGCCGGGCGTTCTCCGCCGCGACGGCGACCTGGCTGGCGACGATCCGGAGAATCTGCTCAGCGTCCGCGGGGGAGAGGTCGCGCGACGCCACCCACGCCCGGAGCCGGCCGGTCACGCGGCCCTGGATGGCCGTGGGGACCTCCAGCATGCGCCCCTCCCGCCCTGCCATCGCGGGCTTCCCCGGCTCCGGCAGCGGCCAGACCTCGAGCCGTCCCGTGTCGGGGTGCACCAGAGAGACCTCCAGCGCCGAGAAGCCGAGCGCGGAGGCGAGCGAGGGCAGGAGCTCCCCGGCAAGCGTCTCCAGGCTCAACTGGGAGGTGATCTGCTCGCCGATCCGGTGGAGGCTCTCCAGCTGGGCGCTCCGCGCGGTCAGGTCCCGGTTGGCCTTCTCCATCTCCTGGATCTTCTTGAAGAGGCGCTGGACGAGCTTCTGGTTCAGCTCACGCAGGTACCCGGTTTGCTGGGCGGGCTCGACCTGTTCCCGCTTGCCCCGCAGGAACTCGGCGACCGTTCCCGCGAAGCCGTCCACGTCGATCGGCTTGGCGATGTAGCCGTTGCACCCGGCGGTGAGGATCCGCTCCCGGTCGCCGGGGTTCGTGTAGGCCGTGAGCGCCACGATCAGCGTGGTGGCGAGCGAGGGGAAGGCCCGGAGCGCCGCCGCGGCCTCGTAGCCGTCGAAGCGGGGCAGCCCGATGTCCAGCAGGATGAGGTCGGGCTCCTCCCGGACCGCCTTGTCGATACCCTCGATGCCATCCTCGGCCTCGAGGAGCTGGTACCCCTCGGCCACCAGGAGCCGGCGGACGAGACGCCGATTGTCCGCGTTGTCCTCGATGTGGAGGATCTTCACCGCCTTCCCCGCGCCGACGGGCTCAGCCATGGTGGACCTCATGGGCGTGGGCCGGCTCCAGCGGCAGCGTGAAGGAGAACGTGGAGCCCTGCCCCTCGCGGCTCTCCACCCAGATCTCCCCGCCGTGCAGCTCCACGAAGGACTTGGAGATCATGAGCCCGAGGCCGGTGCCCCCGAGGGGGAGATGGATCTTCCCGCCGTTCAGCTGCTGGAAGGCGCGGAAGAGCTTCGGCTGATCCTCCTCGCGGATCCCGACGCCGGTGTCCTGGACGCTGACCACCAGCCGGTCCGCCTTGGCGTTCGCCCGGACGGTGACCGTGCCCTCCGGGGTAAACTTCACCGCGTTCGACAGCAGATTGAGCAGCACCTGGCGGATCTTGGTCCGGTCGGCCTTGAGCGGCGGGAGCGCTGGCTCGATCTCCCGGCGGACCGTCAGGTTCCGGCCGCGGATCAGCGGCAGCGTCGTCCTCACGCACTCCTCGATCAGCTCATCGATTGCCACGGGGACCTTCTCCAGCTCCATCGTCCCCGACTCGATCTTGGAGAAGTCGAGCACGTCGTTGATGAGACCCAGCAGGTGCAGGCCATTGGAGTGGATGGCCGCCAGATCCTCCTCCTGATCCTTGTTGAGCGCGCCGCCCGAGGTCTTGAGCATGACCTTGGAGAACCCGATGATCGCGTTCAGCGGCGTGCGCAGCTCGTGGGAGAACTGGGCCATGAACTGGGACTTGAGGCTGTTCGCCTCCACGAGCTGCTCGTTGCTGCGCTTGAGCTGCTCGTAGAGCTGACTCGTCTGGAGCGCGACCGTCGCCTGGCTGGCCAGCACCCGGAGGAGCTCCAGCTCCTCGGCGTCGAAGATCTCGCCCGAGAGCTTCTCGCCCAGGGCCAGCACGCCGATCAGCTGTCCCTCCGACTTCAGAGGCAGCAGCAGAGCCACCTGCATGGCGTCGAGATCCGCCTCAGCGTCGCCCAGGGCCTCGGCCATCCGGCGGCGGAGCGGGATCTCCTCGCGGACCAGGATGTCGTTGTCCCGGAGCCAGCGGATGATCGGCCCGTCCACGCGCAGGGGCCGCCATTTGCCCTCGATGGCCCCCGCGGACACGAGCCGCTGAACCTGGTACTCCCCCGTCCCGGGGTCGAAGAGGTAGAGGACCCCGTGGGTGAGGGGGATCCGATCGACCAGGGTCTGGACCAGCGTGTCGGCCAGCCGCGTGACGTCGAGCAGCGATCCCATCCGCTTCCGGAGGTCCGAGAGGGTCTCGTAGAACCCGTAGCGCTTGCGGTAGATGAGGCGGTTCAGCCACCCCTCGACGGCGCGGACCAGCGGCGTCAGCAACACCGCCAGGAGGAAGGCGAGCACCAGGTCGTCCCGCAGCGAGAGGGAGTAGCGCAGCTCCCACGTCCGCTCGGCGAAGGTCCCCAGCGCGATCACGAGCGGAATGGACGCGGCCAGCAGCCCGCCGAAGATGGCGACCCGCTTGGCGATGATCCCCACATTGACGAGGCGGTACCGGACGATGGACACCCCCAGGAGGAGAGCGAAGATCGCGTTGGCCGGAATCCCCAGCGGATAGAGCCGCTCCAGCTTCAGCGCAAACCGGACGATGTCCACGACGCCGCCCAGCAGGCTGATCGCCGAGCCCAGGATGATCAGCTTGGCGCGGTTGCGCCGGAAGGCCGAGTCGATGC
>JBBTEL010000262.1:0-10292 GCA_038042325.1 Candidatus Methylomirabilota bacterium | reverse complement strand
GTGATCACGAACTGGGTGGCCCGGGTCTCCGTGTCGTCCAGCGTCCCGAGGATGTCCACGGCCGACGGCGGCAGGCCGATCTCCTCCTGGGCTTCCCGGAGCGCGGTCTCCAGGCGCGAGCCGTCCCAGGTCTCCACGATCCCGCCCGGGAAGGAGAACTGGCCCTTGTGGTGCGTCACGTCCTCGGTCCGCTTGGCGAAGACGACGTGCGGCCCGCGCCGGTTCGTTAGGAGGAGGAGCACCGCCGCGGGGATCAAGCTCTCCGAATCCACCACCCTTCGGCGGCGATCTGCCAACGCCGCTGCGACTTTCTTGCGAACTGCTTCCAGATCCACCTATCGCGCCTTGAACTCGGGCTTCCGCTTCTCGGCGAACGCCTTGGGCCCCTCCACCGCGTCCTCGGTCTGCCGGAGCGTGGCGGAGAGGAAGGCCTCCAGGCGGAGGCCGTCGGCCACGGGCATGGTGAGACCACGGATCACCGCTTCCTTGGCAGCGCGCACCGCCAGCGGGCCGCGCTCGCAGAGCGTCTGGGCCCACTGGACGGCCGTCGGCATCAGCTCGGGGAGCGGGACCACCTTGTTCACGAGACCGATCCGGTACGCCTCGGCGGCGTCGATGGTCTGGGCCATCAGGATCATCTCCAGGGCCTTCGCCAGGGGCACGGCGCGGGGGAGCCGCTGGGTCCCACCCGCGCCCGGCATGATCGCCCAGCGCACCTCGGTGAGCCCGAAGGTTGCGTTGGGCGAGGCCAGTCGGAGGTCGCAGGCCAGCGCCAGCTCGAGACCGCCGGCCAGGCAGTGGCCGTTGACGGCCGCGATCATGGGTTTCCATATCTCAAGGCCCCGCGTAATCCCGCCGAGCCCCGCCTCCCGGTCCCGCCGCTGCCCGGGCCCGAACGTCCGGGGGATCAGTTTTTTCAGATCCGCCCCGGCCGAGAACGCTTTCTCCCCCGCCCCGGTCAGGATCGCGACCCACGCGGAGTCGTCGTCGCGAAAGCGGGTCCAGGCCTCGATCAACGCCTCCTGGGTCTCCGGGTCCACGGAGTTCATGGCGTCCGGCCGGTTCAGGGTGATCGTCACGATCTTGTCCTTCTGCTCGTAGAGCACAGGGGGCATCGGATACCTCCAGTCGGATGAGTGCGGTGTTCAGCTCGCGGGTTGGACCTCTGCGACCGGTCTGAGCCGCTGGACCGCCCAGACAGCTCCGAGCAGCGCGAACCCGGCCGTGTCGGTGTAGATCCCGGGCTTGATCAGAAGCAACGCGGCAGCGACCAGGGCGAGCCGCTCCAGCCAGTTGGCCGGCCGCACGAAGAAGCCCATGGTCCCCGCCGCCAGGGCGATCACCCCCACGCAGGCGGTGACGGTGGCCCAACCGATCTCAAGCCACTCCCCCCGCCAGAGGAGAGCCGGGGCGAAGATGAACATGTACGGCACGACGAATCCAGCCAGCCCGAGCCGCGTGGCGATAAGCGCCGTCTTCACCCAGTTGGCGCGCGCAATGGCCGCCGCCACGTACACGGCGGCGCAGACCGGTGGCGTGATCGCCGAGATGATCGCGAAGTAGAAGACGTAGAGGTGGGCCGCCAGCGGGATCGCGCCGAGCTTGACCAGCGCGGGGGCCACGACGGAGGCGGCCAGGACATAGGCCGCGGTGGTCGGGAGGCCCATCCCCAGGATGATGCAGACGAGCATCGCGAAGAAGAGGGCCGCAAACAGGCTCTGGCCGCTGGCCCCGATGATGAACTCCGAGAGCTTGATCCCGATGCCGGTCAGGTTGATCATCCCGATCAGGATCCCCGCCGCCGCGATCAGCGTCGCGATCAGGACGATGCTCTTCCCCCCGGCCTCGAGGGCCTGCACGATCCCCCAGTAGCGCATCCGGAAGTCCTGCCTCGACGTCGCCGACGCGAGGTAGATCACGAACGACGCCGCGATGGACCAGAAGGTCGAGGTCCCGGCGGTATAGCCCTGGAGGAGGAAGTACGTGAGGAGGATCACTGGCACAAAGAGGGCGGCGGAGCGGCGCCAGGCGAACACCTCGCGCGCCCGGGGGAGAAGCGCGGCCGGGATGGTCTCGAGTCTGAGGCGGCGCGCCTCGAAGTGAATCGCCGCCCCGCAGCCGAGGTAGTACAGGATGGCAGGGAGAGCCGCGGCGATGGCCACCTGGACGTACTGGATCTGGAGGAGCTCGGCCATGATGAAGGCTCCGGCCCCCATGACCGGCGGCATGATCTGGCCGCCCGTGGACGCCGTCGCCTCCACCGCCGCCGCGAACTCGGGCTTGTACTTGAGCCGCTTCATCAGCGGGATGTTGAAGATCCCATCCACCACCACGTTGGCGACGGCGGAGCCCGAGATCGTCCCGAAAAACGCCGAGGAGAAGACGGACACCTTGGCCGGCCCGCCGTAAGAGCGACCCGCGATGAGCTTGGCCAGATCCACGAAGGTTTCCCCGCCACCGGTGCGCTGGAGCACGCTGCCGAAGACGAGGAAGATGGCGACCAGCGTGGCCGAGATGCCGGTGACCGTGCCGAGGATCCCCTGGGTGGAGAGGTAGAGCAATTCCTGGATGGAGATCCAGGAGAATCCCCGGTGGCCCCAGGTCCCCGGGATCCAGGTCCCGAACAAGGCATACGCGACTCCCAGGGCTCCAAGGACGGTAAAGGTCAGACCAATGGTCCGGCGCGCCGCCTCCAGCGTGAGGAGCGTGACGATGGTCCCGAGCACAATCGCGGTGCGGGTTGAGTCGGAGGGGTTCTCCATGATCCAGTTGTAGTGGACGACGATGTAGGCGAACCCGACGAGGGCGAGGGCGACGAAAACCCAATCGAAGAGCGAAGCCCGGCGCGCGGGAGACTGGCCCGGTCGCGCCGGATAGAGCAGGAAGCAGAGGACGAAGGCGAAGGAGAGGTGGATCGAGCGCTGGATCAGGTCGGGGTAGGCGCCGACGAACGGGGCGGCCGTCCAGATGTGAAAGAGGGCAAAGGCGATCGCGACGAGACGGACAACCCCACTGATCCACCCGCGGAGCGTCCGGGCTTCCGCCTCGTCGGTCTTGACGCCTTCGGGAAGCTGGGCCGCCTCGACTTCGGCCACGCCGTGCTAGCCCTCGCGCCGGGCCGAGAACCGAGCAGCCCAAGGCCCGAGGGAGGAGGGCACCGGAGACGTAACGACCCAGCCCGCCTGCGGCGGGACTGGGTGCCCGCAAAGGAGTGGCGACGACCGAGCGCTGATCAGTCGCCGAAGGCGATCCCCGGCGGGCACCCGCGAAGCGGGTCGTGCGACGGTTATCGGCACGGCGCTAGCGAGCCTCGGGGGGGACCAGATTGTCCGGAATCTTCAGCCCCTTCTCCCGGTAGTACTTGATCGCCCCAGCGTGAAGCGGGGAAAGCGACAGCTCCAGCGTGACCTTGGCCATGTCCTCGGCGAGCCCCTTGAACGCCCCCTTCTGGTGCTCCTTGTCCTCCATCACCGCCTTCACGAGCTTGTACGCCAGGTCGTTGGGAAGGGACTTGGGGGCCGCGAACCCGACGACCACCCCCTCGGTCCAGAATTCCCCCATCCCCTTGATGGAGCCGGCCGGCACCCGGAGCCATGGGAAGTAGGGATACTGCTCTTTGACCTTCTTCACATGCTCGTCGGTGAAGGGCAGGATGCGGATCGGCGTCGTGGCCGCGATGTCCATCATCGACGCATCCAGCCTGAAGCCGTCGGCCGCTTTGGCGTAGCCGACGATCCGCTTATCCTTGATCGCGTCCACGAGGTCCGACGCGCCTCCCCGCACCCATTCAGGCTTGATCCCCAGGTGAGTCAGCGTCGCTTCCGTCATCTTCTCCGTGGCGGTCCCACGGAAGCCGGGGCTGAACTTCTTGCCTGTCAGGTCGGCGATCGTCTTGATCCCCGTCTCCTCCCGCACGCTGATGTACACAGCCGACACCGTGTAGTACCAGAGGTTGCGGATATCGGCGAACGGGGTGTCCTTGAATGTGCTCTCTCCCTTATGGGCGAGGTACACCTGGTCGCTGGTGATCAGGCCATAGTCGATGGTGTTCTTGAGCATGCGCTTCAGGTTGTCCACCGTGGCGCCGGTCTCGACCACAGTCACGTCCACGTCCGCCACGACGCTGTTGATGGCCTTGGCCTGCCCCACGCAGTAGGCGAAGTGACTGGAGGCGTTGGCGGTGCACCCCATGGCCAGCCTCTTCTTCTGGGCCTCCGCCTGCCCCGCCAGCGCCAGACCCAGCATTACCGTCCCCGCGACGATCACGCGCCAGTTCATGCTAATCCTCCTCTAGTTATCCCGTCAGCCGGGCCAGGACAGCCTCGGCCTCAGCCATGATCTCCTCGATCACCTGTCGGGCGGGCTTGATCGCGCGGATCAGGCCCGCCGACTGCCCGCAGGCCGCGCTCCCGTGCTCTACGTCCCCCAGCTCCCGGGCACGGATGGTGGCCTCGCGGCCCACGACGTAGATCTGGGCGGGGAACGGCTGGATCTCGTGCTCGCGCCCCTCCCAGGACTTCGTGAACGCGTTCCGGATGAGCCGGCACGGTTTGCCGGTCGCGGCTCGCGTTACCACGGTCCCTTCCTCGTCGATCTGGATGATCCGATCCTTGTAGTTCTGATGGCTGTACGCCTCCGGCGTCGCGATGAAGCGCGTGCCCATCCACACCCCGACCGCGCCGAGCGCCAGCGCCGCCACCAGGCCGCGGCCGTCGGCGATCCCTCCCGCTGCGGCCACCAGAGTCGGAGAGACGGCATCCACCACCGCCGGAATCAGCACGAGCCCTGCCACCCGCCCCGTATGCCCCCCGGCCTCGTGTCCCTGGGCGATCACCACATCCACCCCGTTGGCCGCGTGGTCCCTGGCCTGCTTCACGTTCCCGCAGAGCGCCATCACTTTCATCCCGCGCCGATGCGCCTCGGCGGTCACCGGCCCCGGATTCCCAAGCCCGGCGATCAGCACCGGCACGCGCTCCTCCAGCGTCACCTCCACCCAGCCCTTGACGTCGTCGCTGAACTGCTCGGCCTCTCTCCCCGTGCTCCGGACCGCCGCAAACAGGATGTCCACGCCGAAGGGTTTGTCCGTGGCGTCCCGGACCTGGCGGATCGCTTTCCTCAGCTGGTCGGGCGTGTGGTAGACCGCCGCGATGACGCCCAATCCCCCGGCCTCGCACACCGCGGCCGCCAGCTCGGCGCGGGCGACGAAGCCCATCCCTGCCTGGCAGATGGGATACCGGATCCCCAGGAGATCACAGAGCGGGGTGTGGAGAGAGAGCCTTGCCAGCATGACGTTGGTGAGCATATCGGAAACTTGAGACCGAGTAAAGCGACCCCCCCCTCACCCTCCCCCTCTCCCCTGGGGGGAGGGGGAATGGGGGTCAGGACATGAGGAAGCCGCCGTCGATGTTCAGCGCCTGGCCGGTCATGCCCCGGGTCTCGGGCAGGGCGAGGAACACGGCGAGATTGGCCACTTCCTCCGCCTCCAGCATCCGGCGCTGGGGCACCCGGTGCTTGAGGTAGCGCTCGAAGATCTCAGGCCCCGGAAGCTCCCCGCCCTTCATTGGTTGGGGCCCTAGCCACATCCCGGCGCGGACATAGCCGGGGCAGACGGCGTTAACGGTGATCTCTGGATAGCCGAGAGACCCGAGCTCGGCCGCGAGGGAGCGCGACAACCCGATGACGCCGTGCTTGGATGTCACGTACGCGGTGACGAAGCCGTGGCCCCCGTGCTTGCCGAAGACCGAGGCGATCGTGATGATCCGGCCTGCGCGCTGGGCCATCATGGCCGGAAGCGCCGCCCGGATCGCCAGGTAGGTCCCGAACAGGTTCACGTCGATCACCCGCCGCCACTCCGCCTCGTCCTGCTCCAGCAGAAGGCCGGGCCCGTCGGTCCCGGCGCACGTCACGAGGATATCGAGGCGGCCCAGCTCCGACACGGCCCGGCGCGCACTCTCCGCCATTTCGTCGGAGGAGGTCACGTTGGCCTTCATCGCGAGCGCCTTCTGGCCGAGCCCCCGCGCCTCAGCCGCCACGGCCTGGACTTCGGCCTCGACGTCCGAGACGAGCAAGAGGTGGGTGCCCTCCCGGGCGAACGCCAGGGCGATGGCGCGGCCGATGCCGCGACCACCGCCAGTGATGACCGCCACGTGGTTGGCAAGTCTCATCTCGTCCCCCTCACCCTGCCCTCTCCCCGAGGGGGAGAGGGATTCACTAGACGAACTTCGCGGTCACCGAGCCCAGGCGCGTGAACCGGGCGCGGATCGTGTCGCCGGCCTTCGGGCGCAGGACCTTGGAGATAGAGCCCGTCATGACCACATCCCCGGGCCTCAGGCTGAGGCCCCGGGTTTCCAGGTGGTTGGCGAGCCAGGCGAGGGCGTTCAGCGGATTGCCCATCACTTCCGCCGCCGTGTGAGTGCCAACGATCTCTCCGTTGTGCTCGTACACGACCCCCTCCACCGCCAGGTCGAACCCGCGGAGTGGCGTCAGGGGACTCCCGAGCACGATGGCTTTGGCGATGAGGTTGTTGGCGATGAAATCGGCCGCGCGGGGCGTGCCGGACATGAGGAAATCCGCCAGCTCGAGGGCCGCCACCGCCCCTTCCACCGCCAGCGCGGCGGTGGCGGCGGTCACGCCGGGCCCGACGAGCTTGGTCCGCATCCTGAAGGCGACCTCGACTTCGACTCCCAGGCCGGCAAACGCGCTCAGCGGTACCTCAGCGCCGCTCGGGTACTGAGCCGGAAAGAGGAAGCCGCTGGCTGGCTCCTTCACTCCCATGACGGCTTGGCCCGACGGGCTCGTGGCGCCAAGCTTCCAGCCAATCGGCCGCTCCCCGCGCCGATCGAGCTCGGCCCAGAGGGCATCCTGGATCGCGTAGGCGTGCTCAATGGTGAGGCCGGGGTCGGTCTCCGAGAAGGGTGCGATCAGGCGGCGTGTAGCTCGGGCCTCAATCAGCCGTTCGACAGCGGTTGCCAGGGCAATGGGCATCGCGTCTGCTCCCTTCGTCAGGCGAGGCGCTGCCTCACCCGCTCGACAATTTGCTCCATGACGGCACCAGCCTTGCCGGGAATCAGGACGTCGGCGTAGTCGTCGTGGGGCGTCTCGGAGAGGTTGACGATGACGAGGGCCGCGCCGGCCTGCTTGGCGTAGAGGGGCATCATCGCCGCGGGATGGACCACCAGCGACGAGCCGACGACGACGAAGACGTCTGACTGCCTGGCTCTGAGCTCAGCTTGGCGCGTCTCGCTGACCGGCATGGCCTCCCCGAACATGATCGTGTGGGGCTTGATGATCCCGCCGCAGGGGGGCGGGCACATCGGGATCTCCACCCCGCGCTCCAGCCAGTCGTGGACCTCCTCCCGCGTGTACGAGCGCCCGCAGCTGAGACAGCGGGCACGGGTGGCGTTGCCGTGGAGCTCGATCACCTTGTCCGCCGGGACGCCCGCCCGCTGGTGGAGATTGTCGATGTTCTGGGTGATGACGCAGTCCAGGCGCCCCAGCCGGTGGAGATCGGCGATCGCGTAGTGGGCCGGGTTGGGCTCGGCGTTCTTGATGACGGGGTAGATGTGGCGGCCGAGCTGCCAGTACTTCCGGCGCCCCTCCTCGCTCCCCACGAAGTTCTGGTAGGTGAACTCTTCGGGGTCGAAGCGGTCCCACACGCCGCCGGGGCTTCGGAAATCGGGGATCCCGGATTCGGTGCTGACCCCCGCGCCCGTGAACACGACGAGGCGCTGGGACCGGCAGATCAGTTCCGCCACCCGCTCGATCTCGCTCTGCACCCCTAGCGCCTCTTCCCCTTCTTCCGGGCGGCCTTGGCTTTCGGCTTAGCCATCGCCCCCGGCCTGGGCCGTGGCGCCGCGGCCGGCAGCGCCGCTTTCGCAAAGGGCTCGTTGCGCTTCCCCACGCCGCCGCGCACCGCGGGCCCCGCCTTGATGGTTCGGATCCAGGCGTCCAGGTCCCGCGCTAGCTCGGGGTAGCAGTGGTCCCGGTACGTCTCGAGCGCGCACAGTGCCGCGGGATCCTTCCAGGGCTTCAGCACGAACGGGCCGTCTGGGTCCCTCAGGTCGAACGGCGCCTCCGTCGCCAGGGACATGACGACGTAGCGCTTGGTAAGCTCGGACATGGATCGCCTCCTCCGGTCATTCGCCTAACTCGGACAAACACGCCAAGCCATCGGCCTTCCCCTGCTCCCACGCGCGCGCCAGCTCGGCGGGATCGAAGTCCAGCGGGCGCAGGTCCAGGGGGGCGCTGGGCGCGAGCAGCCGGATCTCCACGCCGGGGTGCCGCAGCCGGGCCAGCTCCACGTCGCGCCGGATCTGGGAGGTCATTCCCATCTCGAAGGCCGCCTCCACCGCGCGGCGGATCGTGGTCGGCGGCTCGCCGCGCTCGGCCTCCGCATAGCTCATGACCACCACCGCCCGCTCCACGTCCACCCCGGACTCCAGCGCGTCCAGCACCGGCGCCCGCCCCGTCAACCCGCCATCGAAGAGCAGCGCTCCGTCCACGGACGCGGGGGGGAACGCGCCCGGCACCGCCACGCTGGCCATCAGGGCGTCCACGGAGACCGACTGGTTATCGAAGATCCGCTTCTGCCGGGCGGCGAGGTCCGCCGTCACGATCACGAGCCGCACCGGCGAGCGGCGCACCCGCTCGAGGTCCACCCGCGCCTCGATGAGCTCCCGGAGGGGGCTCGGGTCGAAGAGCGAGCCCGTGGAATTGACCGCCCAGAGCGTCAGCCATCCCGGCAGGAATCCCGCGAAGAACACGGACGGCCGGAGCCGGTAGACCTGCTCGCGGGTGATGCTCCGCCACACCTCCTCCAGCAGGTCCAGCTGGCCGCCGGCGATCAGCGTCGCGTTGAGCGCCCCGGCAGAGGTTCCGGCGACCAGCTTGATGGGCACGCCCCTGGCGACAAAGGCCGCGGCGATTCCCGCCTCGTACGCTCCCTTGGCGCCGCCCCCCGAGAAGACGAGAGCCGTTGGCACCTCGCGTGGGGGTCTGCCGAGGCCGGAGGACCCACACACCTGTGCGCCGGCGAGACCGGGGCCTCCCCACGCGAAGAGACAGATGCCCGAGAGGAGGAGCGCCAGGCGC
This sequence comes from Candidatus Methylomirabilota bacterium, assembly GCA_038042325.1. Classification (GTDB taxonomy): domain Bacteria; phylum Methylomirabilota; class Methylomirabilia; order Rokubacteriales; family CSP1-6; genus CSP1-6. The sequence continues at coordinate 1,202 of JBBTEL010000262.1, read as the reverse complement.
ACGAGGCGCGAGGGAGGTTAAGGCTGGGAGAGAACCGCGACCGCGGACACCGCGCCCGGGCCGCCCAGGTTGTGGGCGAGCCCCATCCGGGCGCCCTTGACCTGCATCTTGCCCGCGCGTCCCAGGAGCTGGTCGTGGATGTTTGCGATCATCCGGACGCCCGACGCGCCGATGGGGTGGCCGCACGACTTGAGCCCGCCGGAGGTGTTGACGGGGAGATCGCTGCCGAGCCTGGTGACGCCGCCGGTGGCGAACTTCCAGCCCTCACCCGGCTTGGCGAAGCCTAGATCCTCGTAGTTCACGATCTCGGTGATCGTGAAGCAGTCGTGGCACTCGGCGACGTTGATCTCCTTGGCGGGGTTCGTCACCCCTGCCATCCGGTAGGCCGCCTGGGCCGCCTCGCGCGTGGAGCGGAAGGACGTGAAGCTCCAGGACGGGTCGAACTGGGTGTTCCAGTAGCCGGCGGTCACCGCATAGGCGATACCGCGGATGATCGTGTAGGCGTCGGTGAACTTGGGCGCCAGGTCCGCGCGCGTGAGGATGGCCGCGGCGGCGCCGTCGGTCGTCGGGCAGCAGTCGAACAGCCCGAGCGGCTCCGCCACCTTGGGCTGCTTCTGGTACTGCTCGGCGGTGATCTCCTTCTGGAAGTGGGCCTTGGGGTTGAGCGAGCCGTGGTAGTGGTTCTTCAGCGCCACGGCCGCCAGCGCGTCCTCTGTCGCGCCGTACTCCTTCATGTAGCGGGTGGCCAGCAGCGCGAACATCCCCGGCGCGGTCCGCCCCTTTGAGAGCACCGGGTGTCCCCGGTTCACCGCCTGGGCCACGAGGCTTCCCCGCGACGGGACCTCGCGCATCTTCTCCGCCCCCACCGCCAGGACCAGGTCGTACTCACCGGAGGCCACGGCGAGCGCGGCGTTCCTCACCGCCTCGATCCCGGTGGCGCAGTAGGCAGCCACGCGCGTGACGGGGATGGGGAAGAGATTCAGCGGATCGGAGACGAAGGTGCCGGAGTTCCCCTCGAAGCCGTAGAGCATCGGCTCATAGCAGCCGAGCCAGCCCGCCTGGAGCTGCTTCGATTCGATCTTGGCGTCGGCCAGGGCCTGAGAGACCGCCTCGAACACCATATCGGTGAGGCTCTGGTGGAAGTTCTCGCCGAACTTGATGATCCCGGTCCCGATGATCGCGACTTTCCCGCCCAGTCCCAT
>JBBTEL010000261.1:0-1344 GCA_038042325.1 Candidatus Methylomirabilota bacterium | reverse complement strand
TTCGCACGCGGCGCCGGCCTCCATGGTGCGGCCCGAGCGCGGCACGCTCCACTGGATCGTGGACCGCGCCGCCGCCACCGGCCTCGCCGACTCTCTGCCCCGGTGACTCGGTGCCAGGATCACGGGCCGTTGGCGGGTACCTGCCCTCTCCCCACCGTGGGGAGAGGGAATCCAAAGCGGGGAAGGGCTAGCGGGTCGTGGTCCCGGTGGCGCCGGGAGCGGGGAGGACGCGGGTGGTCGTGACCTCCACCAGGGTGTTCCACCAGCCTTCGTAGATCAGGACCTGGAGCGAGTTGCCGCCCTTCTCGTAGACCTGGGTCGTCCCATGGCCGGGGGCGCTCGTGGAGCTGATGTGGCGCCAGCCATTGGCCTCGAGCGACGTCCTGAAAGCGGTGGAGAGGCTTTCCGGCTCGACCCGCCCGGCGTACACCTGCCGCGCGGCCTTGACGCTCGGGGATTCGATGATCGTGGACCTGTCGGCCTTGAAGGCGAGGCCTTTGGGAACCGGAATGTCCTCGAAGCCGCTCTGCACCGGCCGCGGCGGCGTCGAGGCGCAGCCCCCGATGGTAAGCAGAATGACGGCAATGCTCAGGTACCGCATGCTTGATCCTCCCTTCTAAGGGTTCAGCGTGAGCCTACCACGGGGGGCGGGGCGCCCCCCAGGAAATTCTTGCCCGGTGGTATAATTCGGGCCGATGAGCCTCCGTCACCCCTTCTTCCGATGCGTCGCATGCGCCCTCGTGACGGCCCTGCTCGCCGGGTGCGCGAGCACCAAGGTGCCGCCGATCGGCGCCGGGCGGCCGTTTCAGCTCGAGGCGGACGAGCGCCGGATCTGGGCGGACGCCGAAAAGGAAGAGGCCAAGCTCGAGAAGTCGGGGAAAGTCTATGACGACCCGCTGCTCGAGGAATACCTGGGCCGGATCGGCGACCGGCTCCTGCCCGAGGAGGTGAAGCAGGCCGGCGGCCCCGGCTTCCGCTTCACGGTGTTCCGGGACCCCAGTCTTAACGCCTTCGCGATGCCGAACGGGCGGGTGTACGTCCATACCGGGCTCCTCGCGCGCGTCGAGAACGAGGCGCAGCTCGCCACGGTCCTCGGCCACGAGCTGACCCACGTCACCAACCGGGACGCGCTCCGCTTCCAGCGGGACGCCACCAACAAGATGATCGCGCTCAACGTGCTCGCCATCGCCGCGAGCATTGGCGTCGCGGTGGCGGCCGGCAAGCAGGCCGAGCGCGGGAACGTGGTGGGCGCCGCGGTGCTGAGCCAGACCGCCAACGCGATCCTCGGCCTCGGGCTCCAGCTGGCGGCCCTGGCCGCCATCAACGGATACGGGCGCGACATCG
>JBBTEL010000260.1:0-14808 GCA_038042325.1 Candidatus Methylomirabilota bacterium | reverse complement strand
GGGGAGCCTACGGAGCTTTGCGCCAGTCCTCGACCCTACTGAAGGCCGCGAAGGCCCTCGGCCTCGCGATCCCCCAGACGCTGCGTCTTCGCGCAAACCACCTGGTCGAATGAGCCATCCGCAGGGGAAATGAGCGGGGTGCTGATCCTGAGCGTGAGCGCGGGACAGCTGGCCGGCCCGGGCGACGAGGCGGGCCAGCAGGTCGCCCAGGCGCTCCTGGCCCACGGGCTTCCGGTGGCCTCGCGCCAGGTCGTGGACGAGGACGACGCCGCGGTGGAGGCGGCGCTGCGCGCGGGCGTCGGCGCCTACGGGCTGATCGTGATTCTGGGCGGCGGGGGAGGCTCGGCGGGCGAGATCGTCCGCCGGGTGCTGGCCCGCGTCACCGGCGCGCGGCTCATTCTGAACGAACGGCTCCTGGCGACGCTGGAGGCCGTCCACGCCCGCCGGGAGCGCCCGATGCCGCGCCGGGAGGAGCGGCTGGCGCTCCTGCCCCAGGGCGCGGTCCTCTGGTCGGTGGAGCGCGGGGAGCCCGGATGGGTCCTGGAAACCGAGCACTCGGCCGTCGTCGTGCTTCCGGCGGCCTCGCCCGCGCTCGCCGACCTGCTGTCCCATCACCTCATGCCGTACGCCCACGAGCGTCTGGGCCGGGAGGGAGTCCTGGTGCGGACGCTCAAGACCGCCGGGCTCGCGCCGTCGGACGTCGAAGAGCGCATCGGCCCGTGGCTCGGCACCGAGGGGGAGGTGGCGGTGAGCTGCGTGCCCGTGGACGGGGAGGTCTGGGTGCGGCTCTCCGCGCGGGCGGCGTCGTTTCCCCTCGCAGAGGCGGCGCTCAGAGAGGTGGAGGCTCCGGTGCTGGAGGCGCTCGGGGTGGACTGGTACGGGCGGGATCAGGAGACGCTCGAGGGCGTGGTCGGGAAACTGCTCGTCGAGCGGCGCCTGACGCTCTCGGTGGTGGAGTCGTGCACCGGCGGCCTTCTCGCGCATCGGATCACCAACGTGTCGGGGTCCTCCGCCTACTTCGACCGCGGGGTCGTGACCTACAGCAATCAGGCCAAGGAGGATCTGCTCGGAGTCCCCCGCGCGCTCCTGGTGGCCCACGGCGCGGTGAGCGGGCCGGTCGCCGAAGCCATGGCCCGCGGGATCTGCCGGGCCAGTAACACGCCGCTCGGGCTGGCGATCACCGGCATCGCGGGCCCGGAGGGCGGCACAGCCGCGAAGCCCGTGGGGACGGTGTTCGTCACGCTGGCGCATCCCGGCGGCGTGGAGGCGCGAAAATTTCGCTTCACGGGCGGGCGGGAGTCCATCAAGTGGCAGTCGGCCCAGATGGCGCTGGACCTGCTCCGGCGCTGGCTGCTGAGGGAGAAGCCGCGCCGAGACTGATGGAGCGGATCCGCTCGTTCGTGGCGATTCTCCTGAACGACGAGGTGCGGGCCGCCGTCGCCGCCGAGGTCGCCCGCCTCCGGCCGCTGGCGCCCCGCGTCGGCTGGGTCGCGGCGCCGAACGTCCACCTGACGCTGAAATTCCTGGGCGAGCTGCTCCCGGACGCCCTGGAGCAGGTGAAGGACGGGCTCACGGAAGCGGTGACGGGCGCTATCCCGTTTTCGTTGCGCTTTCAAGGCCTGGGAGCGTTCCCGGGGATGGCGCGGCCGCGCGTCCTCTGGGTCGGTGTCGCCGAGGGCGGCCAGGCCGCCCAGGCGCTCCAGGCCCGGGTGGAGGCGGCGCTCGGCCGGCGCGGGTTCCCCCGCGAAGATCGGCCGTTCTCGCCCCACCTCACGGTCGGCCGGGTGCGCGAGCCGCGCGGGCTCGCCGGGCTCCAGGAGGCCATGGCGCGCGACGCGCGGACGGACTTCGGCCGGCTCGAGGTGCGCGCGCTTTCCCTCATGGGGAGCGACCTCTCCCCGGCGGGCTCACGCTATACGGAGCTCGCCGCGTTTCCGCTCGCCTGAAGGGCCGTTTTTCCGGTTGACACCCCCCACCCGCGGGCTTAGAGTCTCCCCACACATCCGAAACGCCCGGTCCTCGGGAGGAGTGTTTTCAAGAGGAGGCAAGCCATGGCAAAAATCATCAGGTGCGCTGATTTGATGCCCGGGTGCAACGCCGTCGTCGAGGGGAAGGACGTGGCCGAAGTCATGGCGAAGGCGGCGGAGCACGCCAAGAAAGACCACGGCGTGACGACGATGCCGCCCGAGATGATCCCTAAGGTCCAGGCCGCGATCAAAGACAAGTAGCCCCATCGTCCGACCCTCGGAGAAGCAGCAATGCCTCAGGCCCTCCGCGCTCAGAGTCTGCTTGCCCTCGCGGCGCTCGTGCTGTCCGCGTGCGCCACGACCAGTCCGCGCGTCTCGTCTTCCGACGTCGAGGTCCTCGAGAAAGTCCTTCGCGCGCGCTCGGCGCGCTATCTGATCGCCCAGGGCCTCCGGCTGGAAGCGGTGGGGGCACGGCTGCTCCGGGCCTTGCCGGATGCGGGCCCGGACCAGCGCGTCCCGTATCTCGGTCTGGTCGTGGATGACGCGACGGAGACCCTGGCGGACGCCCTCGGCGTGGGAAAGCGCGAAGGGGTGGTGGTGCTCGGGGTGGTGCCGGGCGGGCCCGCCGAGCGGGGAGGGATCGAAGCCGGAGATTACCTGGAGCGCATCGGCCCCCTGACCATCTCGACCGCCCAGGATCTGGCTGCGCTCGACGAGCTGGAGGTGAACCGCCCGATCCCGGTGCTGATCCGCCGCGGTGAGCTGGTGGTGGCGGCCCTGCTGGAGCCGGAGTATCTGCCGTGGAACGTGGCGTTCAAGATCGTCCGGGACGACGTCGTGAACGCCTATTCGGCCCCCGCGGCGGTTACGCTCACGACCGGCATGCTCCGGTTCCTCCGCTCGGACGACGAGCTCGCCGTGGTGGTCACCCACGAGCTGGCCCACATCACGAGGAACCACGCCGTGCCGAAATTGGGACTGGCGGTGCCGACCATCGTCCTGAGCGTGATAGCGGCGATCGTCGTCCCGGGGAGCCAGCGGCTCGTCTCGACGGTCGTCGAAAAGGTCGTCGCGAATGTCATCAGGGGCGCCCTGACCAAGGTGGACTGGGACATGGAGCGCGAGGCGGACGTCGTCGGGTTCGTGTACCTGCACGCGGCCGGTTACGATCCCGCCGTGGCGATCGCCCTGTGGGAGCGCTTCGCGGTGGAACTGCACACGGGGCGGTCGTACGCGTTCATCTCCGACCACCCCCCGTCGAGCGAGCGGCTGATTCGGCTCCAGAGGCTCCTCGAGGCGCTCCGGGCCGGGGTCCCGCCCCAATCGATCCTGGTGGGGGACCTGAACGAGCTCCCGCCTCCCTGACAGACCGCCGCGGGCTTCCCGCCGTATCGCATTCTGGGCATTGACATTGCTCCGCGCTCCCGCCATAACAGGCGCACCGCGATGCCTAGAATTGACTTTCCCCGGCCTCCCCACATACAATGGTGTAACTCCTTGTTCCATCGGCTTTTTACCCTATTCACGGATCGGCTCGCGAGGGAGAAAAAAGCATGGCTGAGGTGAAGAGCGACCGCCGTCAGGCGCTTGAGCTGGCAATCTCGCAGATCGAGAGGCAGTTCGGCAAGGGCGCCGTCATGCGCCTGGGTGCCCGCGGCGCGTTCGACGAAGTGCCGGTCATCCCCACGGGTTCGATCGCGCTCGACGTCGCCCTCGGCATCGGCGGAATCCCCCGCGGCCGCGTGACCGAGATCTTCGGCCCGGAATCGTCCGGGAAGACGACCCTCGGGCTCCACATCATCGCCGAGGCCCAGCGCCTCGGCGGGATCGCCGCCTTCGTGGACGCCGAGCACGCGCTCGATGCCGCGTACTCCAAGAACCTCGGGGTCAACACCGACGAGCTGCTGATCTCCCAGCCCGACACCGGCGAGCAGGCGCTGGAGATCACCGAGACCCTCGTCCGCTCGAACGCCGTGGACGTGATCGTCGTGGATTCGGTCGCGGCGCTGGTGCCGCGCGCCGAACTCGATGGCGACATGGGCGACTCGCTGCCGGGCCTCCAGGCCCGGCTCATGTCCCAGGCCCTCCGGAAGCTGACGGCCGCCATCTCGCGCTCCGGGACCTCGGTGATCTTCATCAACCAGATCCGCGAGAAAATCGGAGTCATGTTCGGAAACCCTGAGGTCACGCCGGGCGGCAGGGCGCTGAAGTTCTACGCCTCGATCCGCCTGGACATCCGGCGGCAGGAGGCGATCAAGTCCGGCACGGAGTCGATCGGAGCGCGGACGAAGGTGAAGGTGGTCAAGAACAAGCTCTCCCCGCCGTTCCGCGAGGCCGAGTTCGACATGATCTACGGCGAGGGGATCTCGAAGGAAGGGAGCGTGCTCGACCTGGCGGTGGAGCAGGGGCTGGTGGAGAAGTCCGGCACCTGGTTCACCTTCAAGAACGAGCGGATCGGCCAGGGCCGGGAGAACGCCAAGAAGTTCCTGAAGGAGAACCCAAAGGTGCTGGCCGACCTCGAGGCCAAGGTGCGCTCCGCCCTCGGATTGAAAGCGGTGGCGGCGCCCCATTAACAGCCGGGAGGAAGACGATGGAGTTTGAGGAAATCCTGAGCCAGGCCGTGGGGCGCGGCGCCTCCGACGTCCACCTGAAGCCCCGCGCCCACCCGATCCTCCGGATCCACGGGGCGCTCGAGCTCCAGCAGGACTGGGACGTCATCACCCAGGACTACATGCTGGACTTGTCCAAGCGGCTCCTGAAGCCCCAGCGGCTCACCGCGCTCCTGGAAGAGGGGAAGGAGCAGGACCTGGCCTACACGGTGAAGGGCAGCGGCCGCTTCCGCGTCAACCTCTTCCTCGCCAAGGGAGAGGTTCACGCCTCGCTCCGGGCGATCCCGCACAAGATCCCCGCCTTCGAGGAGCTGCACCTGCCCAAGGTGCTCGAGAAACTCGCGATGGATCGGCGCGGGATGATCCTCGTGACCGGCGTGACGGGCTCGGGCAAATCCACGACGCTGGCCGCGATGATCGACTACATGAACCGCTACCGCAACGATCATATCATCACGATCGAGGACCCGATCGAGTTCGTCCACGAGGACAAGACCTGCGTGGTGGACCAGCGCGAGGTCGGGCAGGACACCGCGAGCTTCGCCCAGGCGCTGCGCGCCGCCCTCCGCGAGGACCCGGACGTGATCCTGGTGGGCGAGATGCGCGACGCCGAGACCATGGCGGTGGCCCTGCACGCGGCCGAGACCGGCCACCTCGTCCTGTCCACCCTCCACACGCTGAACGCCACCGAGACCGTGAACCGTCTCATCGGGACCTTCCCGCCGCACCAGGAGGACCAGATCCGCGCCCAGCTCTCCGGGGTCATGCAGGGCATCATCTCCCAGCGGCTCGTGATCAAGGCGGGCGGCAAGGGCCGGGTGCCCGCCGTGGAGGTGATGGTGGCCACCGGCGTCATCCGGGACTCCATCCGTGACCAGGAGAAGACGCCGCAGATTCCGGTGACCATCGCCGCCGGCCAATCCCAGTACGGGATGCAGACCTTCGACCAGTCGCTCCTGGCCCTGTACCGGGACGACATGATCAGCCTCGAGACGGCGATGGAAGCGGCGACCAACCCGGACGACTTCGCGCTCAAGATCCGCGGCATCTTCTCGGCGGCCGAGATGACCTGGGAGGTCGGCTCGGAGGATCCCGGCAAGCCCGGGGCGCGCCCGGTCCCGGGGGCCCCCACGGCCGGCGGGTCCACCTTCTTCAAGAAGGACAAGTAGCCGGCCGTCCGTGCCACCCCGTAGTAAGAGTCTCGACGCGCGGGCGGCCAAGCGGGTCGCCTACGATCTCCTCTCCCGAAAGCCCTGGAGCCGCCGCGATCTGACCGCGCGGCTCCGCCGGCGGGGCGCTCCCCTCGAGGTGGCTCAGGCCGTCGTGGCGGATCTGGAGGCTCAGGGGTATGTGGACGATCGGGCCTTCGCCCGGCAGTGGGCGGAGGGGCGCGCGAGCCGCCGCCGCCTGGGGAGCCTGAGACTCAAGAGCGAGCTGGGGCAGAAGGGCGTGCCGCGCCCGCTCGCCGACGCCGCGATCCGCGACGCCTTCCGGGACGCGGGCGAGGACGAGCGCGCCCTGGAGGCGGCCAGGCGCCGGCTGCCGGCGCTCCGGCGGAAGAAGGCGGAGCGGGCGCCCGCGCGGCTCAGGGATTACCTGCTGCGCCGGGGATATCCGGCCGACGTGGTGGGGCGCGTCCTCCGCCGCCTTTTGAAAGTCGAGACTGAGGATTGAGGCGGGGGTACTTGAAGGGTCGGCCCCGAACTACAGCGCGAGCTCAAAGCGCGAAGAGTGCCCTCGTCAATACGAAAACCGACGTTGCTGCTTTCGTCCCGAGCGAAATAGGCAGGCTGGGGAACCCCCAGACTGATCTGCCGCGAATCGCTAGGGATCCCAGGCTGACGGCTCTGATCGAGGCGGCAGTTCGCGAGATCTCTACGACTCACGACCTTTGCTTGCACGACGCTCGCGAGATGTCCTCCCTGAAGCCAGAAAGTGTCCACCTAGTGGTCACTTCCCCTCCCTACTGGACCCTCAAGGAATATCCCCGCTCTAAGGGGCAGTTAGGTCTTATTGGTGACTACGAGGAGTTTCTGGCGGAACTCGACAAGATTTGGAAGCACTGCTTCCGGGTCCTCGTGCCAGGCGGTCGCCTGATCTGCGTGGTAGGGGACGTTTGCCTGTCGCGGCGCGAAAACGACGGGCGGCATACCGTCGTGCCTCTTCACTCCTCAATTCAAGAGCGCTGTCGCAAAATGGGCTATGACAACCTCGCCCCGATCATTTGGAGCAAGATCGCCAACGCGGCTTACGAAGTAGAGAATGGCTCTGGCTTTCTTGGAAAGCCCTACGAACCGAATGCAGTCATCAAGAACGATATCGAATTTATCCTCATGGAGCGGAAGCCGGGCGGTTACCGCAGTCCCTCGGTTGCTACCCGGGTGATGAGCGTCATTTCGGCTGAGAACCACCAGAAGTGGTTTCAGCAAATCTGGACTGGTCTGACCGGTGCTTCTACGAAGCAACACCCAGCACCGTACCCCCTTGAGCTCGCCGAGAGACTTATTCGAATGTTCAGCTTCGTGGGCGACACGGTGTTGGATCCATTTATGGGGACGGGGACCACGAACCTTGCTGCGTCGAGGTGGGGCCGGAACAGCGTAGGCTTCGAGGTGGATTCACACTATTTCGATCTGGCGTATCAGCGGCTCAGTGGTGCTACCGCGGATCTCTTCGCTAAGACGACGATCAACGTGGTGAGATCGAATAGACCCTGTGTATGAGCGATCTCGAATCGAGAGTGGCGTCCGCAGTCCGTCAGTTCTGGAAGACCCGACAGCAACAGGAGAGGAAGCAAGGCGCGGCCAGCGGTAAGCGTGATCAGGGCAGCAGGAGTGCTGTTACCGGCGGCGCGCAGCTTGACGGATTCATCAAGCTGGTGAGCGATTTGCTTATTGAGAGTGGGATTCCTGATGGAACGATCTTCCGCAGGAAGCACGTTGAGCTGCCGGGCTTCTTCAGGCCAACGAAGGAGTGGGATCTTCTTGTAGTCGTTGAAGGTCATCTCTTGGCTTCGATCGAGTTCAAGTCGCAGGTGGGTCCGTCGTTCGGCAACAATTACAACAATCGAACCGAGGAGGCATTGGGCAGCGCCACAGACCTTTGGACGGCCTACCGTGAGGGCGCCTTCAGAAAGTCTCCGCGTCCTTGGCTCGGCTACTTCATGCTGTTGGAGGAAGTGCCACGTTCCACGAGCCCAGTTGCTGTTTCGGAGCCGCATTTTCCAGTGTTTGAGGAGTTTCGAGAAGCATCGTATGCGAAACGGTACGAGCTGTTCTGCCAAAGGCTGGTGCGCGAGCGTCTCTATGACGCTGCATGCTTTCTGCTGTCGGACAGCGTAACTGGGCTAAAAGGGAAATTCCGGGAACCCTCGCCTGAGCTCAGCTTTGGGAACTTTATCGCATCGTTGACCGGGCGGGCGATCGCTTATGCCAAGCTTCGCGCCCAGAAAGGCGGGCGATGAGATCGAAACAGGGAGCGGAGGGCCTGAGTAGCCTCAGAGGGGTGCGCCCGGCGTGGTACGATACGATGATCACATGACCGGCAACGAGATCCGGCAGCGCTTTCTGGACTACTTCGCCACGAACGGCCATAGGATCGTTCCGTCTTCGCCGCTCGTTCCCGCCCAGGATCCGACGCTCCTCTTCACGAACGCGGGGATGGTCCAGTTCAAGGGCGTCTTCCTCGGCGAGGAGCGGCGCGAGTACGCGCGCGCGACCACCTGCCAGAAGTGCGTGCGGGCCGGCGGCAAGCACAACGACCTTGAGCACGTCGGGCGGACGGTCCGCCACCACACCTTCTTCGAGATGCTGGGCAACTTCTCCTTCGGCGACTACTTCAAGGCCGAGGCCGTCGCCTTCGCCTGGGAGTTCCTGACGAAGGAGATGGGCCTGCCCCGGGACCGGCTCTGGGCCACCGTCTTCACCGACGACGACGAGGCCTTGAGCCTCTGGCAGAAGGTGGCGGGCCTCAAGCCCGACCGGATCCTCCGCCTGGGCGAGGCCGACAACTTCTGGGCCATGGGGGAGACGGGGCCGTGCGGCCCCTGCTCGGAGATCCACTACCACCAGGGCGATCACCTCCCGTGCGCCGAGGTGAAAGCGGGGCGGCGCTGCCTCGGCCCGGCCTGCGAGTGCGACCGGTGGCTCGAGGTCTGGAACCTGGTGTTCATGCAGTTCAACCGGGACGCCGCCGGGACCATGACGCCGCTCCCCAAGCCCTCCATCGACACGGGGATGGGCCTCGAGCGGATCGCGGCGATCATGCAGGGCAAGACCTCCAACTTCGAGACGGACCTCCTCTGGCCCATCCTCGAAGGGGCCGCCAAGCTCGCCCGGAAGACCTACGGGGCCTCGGAGGCCGACGACATCTCTCTCCGCGTGATCGCCGACCACGCCCGGGCGACGACGTTCCTGATCGCCGACGGGGTGTACCCGTCCAACGAGTGGCGCGGCTACGTGCTGCGCCGGATCATGCGCCGCGCCATGCGGCACGGGCGCCTGCTCGGCCTCTACGAGCCGTTTCTCTGGAAGGCGGTGGAGTGGGTCGTGAGCGTGATGGCCGGGGCCTATCCCGAGCTCCCGAGGGAGCAGTCCCGGATCCAGGAGGTCGTGAAGACCGAGGAGGAGCGCTTCGCCGAGACCCTGGACACGGGCGTCGCCAAGATCCGCGAATACCTGGAGGCCAACCGGGGGGCGAAGGAGCGGGTGGCGGACGGCCGGTTCCTCTTCACCCTCTACGACACCTATGGCTTCCCGCTCGACCTGGCGCAGGAGGTCTTCCAGGAGGCCGGCTGGTCCGTGCCCCAGGCGAGCCTAGACGCCTACGAGGCCGAGATGGAGCGGCAGCGGGAGCGCGCCCGCGCCGGGGCGACGTTCGGGGCGCTGCCGATCTCTGAGTATTTCGGGGGCTATCCGTTTTACTCTGGCTCATTGGCACCTGCGCAAGAGCTCATCTCCTTCGTAAACGCCCTCCCCGAGACCGACTTTCTCGGTTACGACACGCTTACGGCGCCGGCCAAGATTCTTGCGATGGTCGTTCGCGGCCGGCGGAAGACGGAGGTCACCGAGGGTGATAAGGTCGAGATCATCCTTGACCGTTCACCGTGCTACGCGGAGTCCGGCGGGCAGCAGGGCGACACCGGATCAATCACCGGGCGAGAGGGTCAGGCGAAGATTGTTGACACGGTCAAGCATGGGACCGGACTCTACGTACACCGCGTGGAGGTGACGCGTGGCGGCCTGCACGAAGGGGAGGACGTGGCCGTCTCGGTGGAGTCGCCCCGCCGCCAGGGGCTCCGCCTCCATCACACGGGGACCCATCTCCTCCACGCCGCGCTCAGAAAGGTGCTCGGGACCCACGTCACCCAGGCGGGCTCGCTGGTGGCGCCCGATCATCTGCGCTTCGACGTCACGCACCCGAGCCAGATCAGGGACCGGGAGCTGGAGCAGGTCGAGGAAATGGTCAACGAGAAGGTGCGGGACAACCTCCGTGTGGACCCGATCCAGACCGATCTGGAGCAGGGGCTCAAGATGGGCGCCCTGGCGCTCTTCGGCGAGAAGTACGGCCAACGCGTCCGGGTGATCAAGATCGGCGATTTTTCCACCGAGCTGTGCGGCGGCACCCACCTGGACCAGACGGGCCAGATCGGCCTCTTCAAGGTGGTCTCCGAGGGGGCCGTGGCCGCCGGGGTCCGCCGCCTGACCGCGGTGACCGGGGACGCGGCCCTCCACTACGTGGGGCGGGAGGAGTCGGCACTCCGGGAAGCGGCCGGGCTACTCAAGATCCCCCCGCTCGAACTGCCCCAGCGCCTCCAGAAGCTGCTCGACGGGCAGCGATTGCTGGAAAAGCAGCTCGAGTCCATGGAAGGCCGCCTGGCCAAGAGCCGGGCCCAGGACCTGGTGGCCGCGGCCCGCCAGATCGGCGGCGTCGCGGTGGTGGCGGCGCGCGTGGACGGGCTCGACCAAGAGGGGCTCCGCGCCGTCGTTGACTCGGTCCGTGACCGGCTCGGGTCCGGGGTGATCTGTCTCGGGAGCGTGAAGGACGACAAGGTGAATCTGGTGGCCGCGGTCTCAAAGGATCTCACCCTACGCTTCAACGCGGGTAAGCTGATCCAGGAAGTCGCCCGCGCCGTGGGCGGCGGCGGCGGCGGCCGGCCGGACTTGGCCCAGGCCGGCGGCAAGGATCCCTCCAAGCTGGACGCGGCGCTCGGCCTCGTCCACGACTGGGTCGCCCGGTCTACGTCTACATGACGAACCGTTCCACTGAAGGCCCGGTCGGCCGCCATCTGGCCATCCTCCGCACCGTCGCGGCGGCGGTCAGCCGCTCCCTTGACTTCGAGGAGGTCCTGGAGAAATCGCTCGCGGCCCTCACCGAGGTGACGGGGCACGAGCTCGCCTCCTTCCACCTCCTCACTCCCGACGGCCACTCGCTCATCCTCCGGGGTCACCGGGGCCTCTCCCCCCGGCTCCGCGACGTGAACCTGACGCTTCCCTTCGGCGAGGGGTTGATCGGCCACGCGGCGGCCCAGGGCCGCACCCTGGTGGTGGACAACGTGCAGACCTCGCCTGACCTCCTGCCGGCCGCGCGCCCCGTGGTGGAGGCGGAGGGGATCAAGGGCTTCGTCTCCGTCCCCATCCGAGCGCGGGACCGGATCCTCGGAACGCTCTCGCTCGGCAGGCAGACGCCGGACCCGTTCTCCGAGGAGGAGGTGATCCTCCTAGAGGCGGCGGCCGACCAGATCGGCCTGGCGCTCGATAACGCCCGGCTCTACTCCGAGCTCCGGTGCCAGCTGGAGGAGCTCCGCCGTACCCAGGCCGAGCTGATCCATGCCGAGAAGCTCTCGGCCGTCGGCGAGCTGGCGGCGGGCGTCGCCCACGAGATCAACAACCCCCTGACGACGATCCTGGGCGAGATCCAGCTCCTCCTCCTGAGCAACCTGGGCACGGAGGTGAAGGAGCACTTCCAGGTCATCTCGGACGAGACGGTGCGCGCGGCCCGGATCGTCCAGAGCCTGCTCCTCTTCGCCGGTCGCTACCCGCCCCAGCGCACCCTCTGCGCGGTGGCCGACCAGCTCCGGCGCGTCCTCGACCTCAAGGGCTACCAGCTCAGCACCGACGACATCCGCGTGGTGACCGAGTTCGAGCCGGCCTCGCAGGTCTGGGCCGACGAGAACCAGCTCCAGCAGGTCTTCCTCAACCTGGTCCAGAACGCCCACCAGGCCATGAAGGAAGCCCACGATCGCGGCACCCTCATCGCCCGCGTGCGCCCCCTCGAGGCCGGCGTCAGGGTGGAGATCCTCGACAACGGCCCCGGGATTTCCCCGGAGCACCTGCCGCGGCTCTTCGACCCCTTCTTCACCACCAAGCCGCCGGGCGTCGGCACCGGCCTCGGGCTCAGCGTCTCCTACCGGATCGTCGCGGAGCACGGCGGCCGCCTCTGGGCCGAGAACCGCCCCGAGGGCGGGGCGGCATTCATCCTGGAGCTCCCCGTCGGCGTTCCCCCCGCTGAGCCCGGGACGGCTCCGGCTCTCCCACCCAAGGCCCTCAAGGTGCTGGTGGTCGAGGATGAGGCCGGCGTGGCTGGGGTTCTCTCCGGCCTGCTCCGCCGGCTCGGCCACGAGGCCGAGGTGGCGAGGGACGGCCGCGACGCGCTGACCCGCGTGGAGAAGTCGAGCTACGATCTCCTGATCGTGGACCTCAAGATGCCCGGGATGAGCGGCCGGCAGCTGTGGGAGGCCCTGAGAGAGCGCCGGTCGCCGGCGGCTCACAGCATGGCGTTCATGAGCGGCAACGCGCGCTCGCCCGAGCTGCTGGATCTGATCCGCGAGGCCGGGGCGCTGACGCTCCCCAAGCCCTTCACCTTCGACGACGTCTCCGCCCTCCTCCGTGGGGTCAGGCGTGAGTAATTGACTTACGGGAGTTTCCTCTCCCCCGCTGGGGGAGAGGGCGGGGTGAGGGGGCTTACACAACTTCCAGCAGGAGCCCCTTCAGGTAGCGGGTTTCCGGGACGGTGAGGAGGATCGGGTGGTCGCGGCTCTGGGTGAGGGCGGCGCGCACCCGGACGATGACGCCGGCGTCGGCCGCCGCCGCCCGGACGATCTGCTCGAACTGGGCCGGCGAGACGTGATGGGAGCAGGAGAAGGTGGCGAGGATCCCGCCGGGGTTCAAGAGACGGAGCGCCCGCAGGTTGATCTCCTTGTAGCCCCGCGCCGCCGCCTCGAGCGCCGTCTTGGTCCGCGTGAAGGGCGGCGGGTCCAGCACGATCAGGTCGAAGCGCTCGCCCCTGCGCTCCGTCGCCCGGAGGAGATCGAAGGCGTTCCCCTCTCTGAGTTCCGCCCGGTCCGTCACGCCGTTCAGTTCTAGGTTCCTCCGGGCGAGTGCCAAGGCTTCCGGCGACGATTCGATGGCCACGGCGCGCGTGGCGCCGGCGACGAGCCCCTGGCAGGCGAAGGCTCCCGTATAGCAGAAGACGTCGAGGAACGTCTTTGCGGACGCCAGGCCGGCCACGAGCGCCCGGTTTTCGCGCTGGTCCAGGTAGAAGCCCGTCTTCTGGCCCCCCTCGATCGCCACCAGGAACCGGCACGGCTCTTCCCGGATCTCCACTTCCGCCGGCCCCGCCTCGCCGATCCACCCCTGGAGCGGCTCGAACCCTTCCAGCCTGCCGGCCACCTCCTCGTCGTGACCGTAGTAGTGGGTGATTCCTTCGAGGCTCCGGAGGGCCTCGACGATCCACGGCCGGCAACGGGTCATCCCCAGGGTGAGGCAGCGGATCACGGCGACGGTGGCGTAGCGGTCAACGACGAGGCCCGGGAGCCCGTCGGCCTCGCTCCAGACGACCCTGAAGGCGTCGGAGGCGAGCCCGGCTTCCCGCCGGAGGGCGAGGGCCGCCTCGACCCGGCGCCGGAAGAAGGCGCCGTCCACGGGCTCGTCACGACGGGTGAGGAGACGGCAGACCAGGGAGGGGCGGGGGTTGTAGAAGCCGCGGCCGAGGAAGCGGCCCTGGCCGTCGAGGACGCTCACGGCCTCGCCGGCCTTCCAGGCGCCGACGACCTCGGCGACCTCGCCGCGGTAGATCCACGGGTGGCCGGCCCTGACCCGGCCGTCCTTCCCGCGCTTCAGGATCAGCTTGCCGGAGACCGAGCGCTCAGCCATGACCCCGGACGACGGGTGGCGCCGGGGACGGGGAGCCCCGCCGCGCGGAGCGACGACCCAGCCGCAAGGGCTGGGTGCCCGCAAAGGTAGCTCGCCTTCGCTCGCGCTTGTGGCCAGGCAACTCACCGGTCGCGGGAGTGAGCACGGTGGGGCTGGCCCCGGAGACAGGACCCGTCGGCCGGGGTCACTGCACTCGCTCAGCGCCGGCGGAGGACAACGATCATCATCAGCGGGTGCTTGGCCCGGTCGAGCACCTGGTGGGGCTTGAAGCCGTAGAACCACTGGACGAACTCGAATCCGCCCGCCAGCGCCACCAGCGCCTTCAGTTCTTGGGGGAAGACCATCCGGGAGAGGTGCTGCTGGTGGTAGCGCCGCATCGCCCCGTTCTCGACCACCTCGAAGTCCATGTCCTCCCTGAAGACCTGGGTCACCGGGTTGACGGCTTCGAGCGCGGCGAAGGTTGCGCGCACGGTGAGCGTTCCCCGCCGCCGGGTCCAGGACCAGCGCCGGGCGGGATCGGTCCACGAGGAGGGGATGAAGCGGTCGAAGATGTAAAGGCCACCGGCCCTGACGGCGCGGGCGACGGCCCCGAGGTGGCTCAGGATCTGCTCGTTGGTCAGGAGGTGGCCCTGGGAATCCTGCATGCAGATGGCCGCGTCCACGGGCTCGGGCAGCGCGAAGCGGCTCATGTCGGCCACGTGGAGGGAGACGGGGAAGCCCAGAGCGGCGGCCCGGTCGCGGAGGTAGGCGATGTTGTCCCGGGACAGGTCGAGCCCGACCATCCGGTAGCCCCGGCGGGCCAGGCGGAAGAGGTGAGGGCCGGTGCCGCAGGCGATGTCCAGGACGCGCCGCACACGATGGCGGCTATACCGCTTGAAGCAGTGCTCCAGGAAGTCAACCTCGGCCTTCCGGTTCAGGTCGAAGGCGACTTCGTAGTAGCGGGGGGCCGAGTACTCCTTCCCACGCGTTGAGCTTGCCGCCTCGGCCGTCGAGCGTCCTCGGCGGTCGGGTAGACCTGCCTTCGCGGTCATTGAGCTTTGCCGCCTCGGCCGTCGAGCGGTCTCGGCGGTCGGCCAGGAT
>JBBTEL010000259.1:0-2846 GCA_038042325.1 Candidatus Methylomirabilota bacterium | reverse complement strand
TCCTTCCCCCGGCGGGCGAGGGTGTCCAGGATCTGCCGCTCGTTGATCGGATGCCGGTCGTAGAAACCCACGACCTGTCCGAGTTCCATGCGGAGAGTCTATCTCCGCGTCGCAGGCGGTGGAAGCCTTGAAGAACGACAGGGGCTGTGGCAAAATCCAGCCCATGACCAACCTCATCAGGGCCGGCCTGGAAGACGTCGTCATCTCCACTTCTGAGATCTGCTTCATCGACGGTCAGCAGGGACGGCTTCTCTATCGCGGCTACGACATCGACGACCTCGTCGTCCACTCCACGTTCGAGGAGGTCGTCTACCTCCTCTGGTACGGCGCCCTGCCGACCCGGAAGGAGCTCGACGCCCACGTCAAGGCTCTGGCCTCGTCGCGGCGTCTCCCCGCCCGCCTGGTCGGGATCCTGAAAAATCTCCCGCGGAAGACGATCCCCATGGAGGTCCTGCGCACGGGGGTTTCGGCGCTCTCCGCCTTCGATCCAGACGAGCGGGACAACTCCCGCGAGGCGACGCTCCGCAAGGCGATCCGCCTGGCGGCCCAGATGCCCACCCTCGTCGCCGCCTGGGAGCGGATCCGCCGGGGCAAGGAGCCCGTGGCCCCGAACTCGCGCCTCGGCCTGGCGGCCAACTTCCTCTACCTGCTGTCGGGGCGGAAGCCCACCGAGCTCGAGGCGAAGACCTTCGACGTCGCCCTCATCCTTCACGCCGATCACGAGTACAACGCCTCCACCTTCGCCGCCCGCGTGACGGCCGCGACCCTCTCCGACCTGCACTCCGCGGTGACGTCGGCCATCGGCGCGCTGAAGGGCCCGCTCCACGGCGGCGCCAACGAGCAGGTCATGCTGATGGTGGATCAGATCAAGGAGCCCGCGCGGGCCGAGACCTGGATCCGGAAGGCCTTGGCGGATAAGGTGCGCATCATGGGGTTCGGCCACCGGGTATACCGCGTGGAGGATCCGCGGGCCAAGCACCTCCGGCGGCTGGCGGCCGAGCTGGGCCGTCAGGCGGGGAACACGTCGTATGTGGGAATCCTCGATACCGTGGCGCGAGTCGTGACGGCGGAGAAGCACATCTACCCCAACGTGGACCTTTACTCGGGCGCCGCCTACGCCATCATGGGGATCCCCGCCGATCAGTTCACGCCGATCTTCGCCCTGAGCCGGATCGCGGGCTGGGCCGCCCACGTTCTCGAGCAGCACGCCCATAACCGGCTTATCCGGCCCCGGGCGGAGTACACCGGTCCCACGCAGGCGACGTACGTTCCCATCAATCAACGCTAGGCGAGCCCGATGAGCCGGGTGAGCCTGGTGATGGCGGTCTTCAACCAGCTCCCCCTGACCCGGGCGTGTCTCGAGAGCCTCCGGCCGACCACCATCCCCTTCGACCTCGTCGTGGTGGACAACGGCTCGACCGACGGCACCGCCGAATTCCTCCGCGCGTTCCCGTATCCCATTCCCCTCCGCTTGCAGCGGAACGGGGAGAACCTGGGCCTCATTCGCGCCTTGAACCAGGGGTGGCGGCTCGCCGGGAGCGAGCTCGTCTGCTTCCTGCACAACGACACCGAGATGCGGGACCCGCGCTGGCTCGAGCGGCTCGTCGCGGCGCTGGAGGGGGATCGCGGGGTGGGGCTCGTGGGCCTGTACGGGGCGAGGCGGGTGAGGCGCGACGGCCGGTACGTGGGGCGAACGATCGTGCACTGCCTGGTGGACGGGCCGGCGATGCGGGAGCCCGAGGTCGAGGTGGCGGTGGTGGACGGCGTCTGCCTCTGTCTCAAGCGGAGCCTCCTCGAGCAGCTTGGAGGCTTCGACGAGGGATACGGCTTCTTCCACGGCTATGACCGGGACCTGTCGTTCGCGGTGAGGGAGACTGGAAGGCGCTGCGTGGTGGTCAACGCCCCCTTCGTTCACCGGGGCGGGGGCACGCGGGCCTCCTCCGCCGCGGAGCTGCCGCTCGCTGATGATCTGGCGCGCCGGCAAGAGGCGCTGGCGCGATTCGTGGGGAAGTGGGGGCACCGGCTGCCGTCCGACGTCAGGCGACCCGCTGAGCGCGTGAGGGATTGGCTCACTTCCCGAGCGCCGAGAGCCGCGCTGTGATCCCCTTCGTCAAGGGCCACGGGCTCGGCAACGACTACCTGGTCCTGGAAGGGAAGGACCTGGACTTTCCCCTCACACCGCCGGCCATCCAGCGCCTCTGCCACCGAAACCTGGGGATCGGCTCGGACGGCGTGCTCCTCCTGGTCGAGTCACCCAACGCCGACTTCGGCCTCCGCATCTTCAACCCGGACGGCAGCGAGGCCGAAAAATCCGGCAACGGGCTCCGGATTTTCGCCAAGTACCTCTACGACCACGGTCGCACCACGAAGACGACCTTCACGGTGGAGACGAAGGGAGGGATCGCCGAGTGCCGGTGCCACCTGGCCGGCGGGCGGGTGGCCTCCGTGACCGTGGAGATGGGCCGGGCGACGTTCCGCGCCCCCGACATCCCGATGAACGGCCCCGACCGCGAGGTGGTTGGCGTGCCGCTCCAGGTGGACGACCACTTCCTCAAGGTAACGGCCGTCTCCGTCGGGAACCCGCACTGCGTCGTCTTCACCGACCGGTTGGACGAGGCCGAGGTCAAGCACCTCGGCCCGCTGATCGAGCGCCATCCGTCGTTCCCCAACCGGACCAACGTCCAGTTCGCCAAGGTGCTGGGCCGCGACCGGCTCCAGATCTTGATCTGGGAGCGGGGGGCCGGCTACACGCTCGCCTCGGGCTCCTCGGCCTGCGGGGCCGCCTCCGCGGCGGTGAAGAACGGGCTCTGCGACCACGGGCCCGTGACGGTGCTGATGCCGGGGGG
>JBBTEL010000258.1:0-4411 GCA_038042325.1 Candidatus Methylomirabilota bacterium | reverse complement strand
CCCCCGAGGGGGAGAGGGCAGGGTGAGGGGGAGAGGAGAAGAGGTGAGGGGCATTGGGGAGGGTAGGGTGAGGGGGTAGGTCTTGCAGAAGGCCTTCATGGGGCAGGGGAGGCAGCGCGGGTTGCGGGGCGTGCACCAGGTGGCGCCGAAGTCCATCAGGGCCTGGTTGAAGTCGTAGGCCTCACCCCGCGGGACGAGCGCCGCCGAAAGATCCCAGAGGGCCTTCTGGCCGCGGAGAGCTTTCATCCGTCGCGGACCCAGGAAGACCCGTCCGAGCACCCGGCGCACGTTGGTGTCGAGGATCGGGGCGTCCTTCCTGAACGCGAAGGAGCGGAGAGCGCCGGCGGTGTAACGGCCGATTCCCTTGAACCGGCGGAGGACCTTCTCGTCGGAAGGCAGCCGGCCGTTGTAGCGCGCCACCGTCTCCTTGGCGATCCCGAGGAGGTGGACGGGGCGGATGTTATAGCCGAGAGGGTACCAGGTCCGCTTGACCTCTTTGACGGGCGCCCGGGCCAGCGCTTCGAGCGTGGGGTAGCGCGTGAGGAACTCGCGGTATTTGGGGATCACCCGCTCCACCTGGGTCTGCTGGAGCATGATCTCCGAGACGAGGATGGAGTACGGGTCGCGGGTCTTTCGCCACGGGAGATCGCGGCCGTGACGCCGGTACCAGGTGAGGAGCCGCCGCTGGAAGCGCCGTCGAACGCTCCCGGCCCTCACTCCATTTCCCTGAAGCGCGTGACCGTGAAACGGTAGAGGTTCACCGTCTGGTTGGGCCGGATCGAGGCCTTGGCCCTGGCGATGGCCACTTGCTGGCGGGGCGAGCTGACGCCTTCGATGGCAGGCAGGAGCACGCCCCGACGCCGACCCGCCTCGACCACGACGCCGTACTGCTCGGGGTCGAGATGGCCCTCGTCGGGAACGGGCTCCAGCGCCCCCAGGATGTCCACCTCGTAGAGAAGCACCGCCAGCTCGCTAGAGGCCACCGGCGGGAAGCGCGGGTCGCTGGACGCCGCGGCGACGGCGTTGGTGATGATCTCGTGGGCCAGCGTGGGCTTGGTGGGTCCGAGCGTGCCGATGCAGCCCCGGAGGGCTTGACGGAGCCGGAGGGTCACGAACGCGGCGCCGGGGTCCTTCAGCAGGGGAGGCGGGTCGGTCGGGGGCGCGAGCAAGTCCCCCTGCCTGACGTAGTGCTCAACGGCCTGACGGGCGAGCCAGAGGATGTCATCTCCTGGTATGTCCATGGCGGCCTGCCTCTCTATCATGACCATTTCGCCTCGGGCTGGCAAGTTGACATCATCCCGGAGCCCCCTGACAATGAAGTCCGTGGCTAACCGTCTTCCCCTTCACGCCCTCCATGCCGAGATCGGCGCCGTCTTCGCGTCGCCCTGCGGCTGGGAGCTCCCCTTCTCCTACGGCGATCCCGAGGCGGAGTACCGCGCGGTCCGGACGGCGGCCGGTTTCTGCGACCGGTCCGTGTCCGAAGTGGTAGAAGTGACAGGGCGCGACCGGGTGAGCTTTCTCCAGGGGATGCTGTCGAACGACGTGAAGGCGCTGGTCCCGGGGCAGGGGTGCCTCGCGGCGTTCCTTGACGCTCACGGCAAGGTTCAGGCGCTGCTGACGGTGCTGGTGCTCGAGGAGCGTCTTCTCCTCACGCTGGGTTCGGGGCTCGCGGCGAAGACCCTCCAGACGCTGGACAAGTACCTGATCTCCGAGAAGGCGTACTTCAAGGACGTGAGCGCCGAGACGATGCTCTTCATGGCGGCGGGGCCCAATACCGCGGCCGTGGTCGAGCGGCTCACCGGCGAGCCGCCGCTCTCCACGCCCTGGGCTCATGCCGAGCGCAAGGCCGGAGACGTCGCGATCCGGGTGGTCACAGGAAGCGGGGAGACCGGGGAATCCGAAGCGTGGCTCTACGTTCCCGCTTCAGCGGGAGAGCAGGTCTGGCGAGCCACTCTCGACGCGGGGAAACCCGTCGGCCTGAGGCCGGTCGGCGTGACGGCGCTCGATGTCTTGAGGGTGGAGGCCGGCGTGCCGTGGTACGGACACGACGTGGACGAGACCGTCCTGCTCCCGGAGATTCTCTCCGAGCCGTACGTGAGCTACACCAAGGGGTGCTACATCGGCCAGGAGATCGTGGCCCGCATCAAGTACCGGGGCCACGTCAACCGAGCGCTCACCGGGCTCACCTTCGACGGCGACCGAGTGCCGAGGCCCGGCGCCGTCATCGAGGCGGACGGCAAGGATGCGGGACGCGTTACCAGCGCGGTCCACTCGTTCGCCCTCGACCGGCCCATCGCCCTCGGGTTCGTCCGGCGGGAGCATCTCGAGCCGGGGACCGCCGTGACGGTGAAAGATAACGACCTGACGCTCGCGGCCCGGATCACAGCGCTGCCCTTCTACCGCCGCGGCTCCATCCGGCCATGAATCGTCTCGCCAAGGAGACCAGCCCGTACCTCCTCCAGCACAAGGGGAACCCCGTGGACTGGTATCCGTGGGGAGAGGAGGCCTTCGCGCAGGCCCGGGCCGAGGACAAGCCGATCCTCCTTTCAGTGGGCTACTCGGCCTGCCACTGGTGCCACGTGATGGAGCGGGAGTCCTTCGAGGACCCCGAGATCGCCCGGCTGATGAACGAGTTGTTCGTCAACATCAAGGTGGACCGCGAGGAGCGGCCGGACGTGGACCAGATCTACATGCAGGCCGTCCAGGCCATGACCGGCCACGGCGGCTGGCCGATGACGGTCTTCCTGTCGCCAGACGGTGTCCCGTTCTACGGCGGAACATACTTCCCACCCGTCGAGCGCCACGGCATGCCGGCTTTCCCCCGCCTCCTCCGGTCCGTCGCCGACGCATACCAGAACCGGAAGGCGGAAGTCTTGCAGTCGGGGCGCCAGCTCGTGGAGCAGATGGCCCAGGGCGAGCGCCTCCGGACCTCCGCCACGCTCCTCACCCATGACATCCTGCTCGAAGCCTTCCAGGGCATCTCGGGGGAGTTCGACGAGCGCGACGGTGGCATTGGGCGCGCCCCCAAGTTCCCCCAGCCGATGATCTGGGATTTCATCCTTCGCTTTTGGCGCCGCACGGGGAATCCCACAGCGCTCGAGATGCTGAAGCTGACCCTCACGCGCATGGCGCGCGGCGGGATGTACGACCAGCTGGGCGGCGGCTTCCACCGCTACTCGGTGGACGGCCAGTGGCTCATCCCGCACTTCGAGAAGATGCTTTACGACAACGGGCAGCTGGCCCGCCTCTACCTCCACGCGTGGCTCGCGACCGGGGATCAGGAGTACCGCCGCGTCGCCGAGGAGACGCTCGACTACATTCTGCGCGAGATGACCCACCTCGAAGGCGGGTTCTACTCCTCCCAGGACGCCGACTCCGAAGGGGAGGAGGGGAAGTTCTTCGTCTGGACCCCCGAGGAGATCCGCGCTGCGCTGGGCGACGATGAGCTGGCCCGTGTGGCGCTCCGCTACTGGGGCGTAGACGACGGCCCGAACTTCGAGGGGAAGAACATCCTCTGGGTGCCGCGCGAGCCATCTGAGGAGCACCCGGCCGGAGTGATCGCAAAGGCCCGGAAGCGGCTTTACGAGGTGAGGGAGCGGCGGGTCCACCCCGGCAGGGACGACAAGGTGCTGGCGGCTTGGAACGGGCTCGCGTGCCGTGCCTTCGCCGAGGCGGGGCGGGCGCTCGGCCGCCCCGACTACACCCAGGCCGCCGTGAAGAACATCGCCTTCATCCTTTCAGTCATGCGAAAGGACGGGCGCTTGCTCCGCTCCTGGAAAGATGGCGAGGCGAAGCTCCTTGGCTACCTCGAAGACTACGCGATGACTGCGGACGCCTGCCTGGCAGTCTACGAGGCCACCTTCGATCACCGCTGGCTCGACGAGGCCCGCGGGCTCGCCGACGAGATCCTCCGCCTCTTCTGGGACAAAGAGAAGGAGGCCTTCTTCGATACCGGCGCGGACCACGAGCAGCTGGTCGTCCGCCCTCGGAATCTCTTCGACAACGCGGTGCCGTGCGGCAGCTCGGTGACCGTGGAGGTGCTCGTCAGGCTGGCCGTCTTGACCGGGGAGGAGCGCTACGAGTCGCACGCCCTTCGCGCCCTGCGACCGATAGCCGATCTGATGAGCCGATACCCGACGGGCTTCGGTCGCTTCCTCTGCGCCCTGGACTTCCACCTGGGCCCGGTGAACGAAGTCGCTCTCGTGTGGCCGCCCGGGAAGAACGGCCTCGAGCCGCTCTTGGCCCAGGTGTTCGGCCGGTATCTCCCCAATCGCGTCGTCGTCGGCTGCGCCGACGGCGAGCCGACCGCCCGAGCCGGCATCCCGCTTCTCGAATCGCGTCCTCTCCTCGGAGGCAAGGCGACGGCGTACGTCTGCCAGCGTTACGTCTGCCAGTCGCCCACCACCGACCC
>JBBTEL010000257.1:0-1043 GCA_038042325.1 Candidatus Methylomirabilota bacterium | reverse complement strand
GCCGACCGCTGCCGAGCTGACTTCCCGATCCTCGAGCGGAAGATCAACGGGAAACCCCTCGTGTACCTGGATTCCGCGGCGTCGAGCCAGAAGCCGCGCCAGGTGATCGACGCCGTTCGCCGCTATTACGAGACCACCCACGCCAACGTCCACCGCTCGATCCACACGCTGGGGGAGGAGGCTACGGCGCTCCTGGAGGCGTCCCGGGACGGGGTGCGCGAATTCATCGGTGCCGCTGAGCGGGAAGAAATCATCTTCACCCGCGGAACGACTGAGGCGATCAACCTGGTGGCTCAAACCGTCGGGCGAACCATCAAGTCTGGTGACGAGGTCATCGTCACCGAGATGGAGCATCACTCGAACCTGATTCCCTGGCAGATCCTGTGCCGGGACCGCGGGGCAGTCCTGAAGGCGGTGCCCGTGATCGGCGAAGGCTTTCTCGACCTCGAGGCCTTCTGCGCCCTCCTGACGCCCCGGACGCGGGTCGTCGCGGTGGCCCACGTCTCCAATGTCCTCGGTACCATCAACCCTGTCGGCGAGATCGTCAACCGCGCTCACGCCACGGGAGCGCTCGTGCTGGTGGACGGCGCCCAGGCGGTTCCCCACTTGCCGGTCAACGTCCAGAACCTTGGGGCGGACTTCTACGCCTTCTCGGGGCACAAGATGCTCGGCCCGACCGGGGTCGGCGTGCTCTACGGATGCCGAGAAGTGCTCGAGACGCTGGAGCCCGCCTGGGGCGGCGGCGAGATGATCAAGGAGGTGTGGATCGACCACGCCCAGTGGAACGATCTGCCCTGGCGCTTCGAACCCGGGACCCCGCCCATCGCGCCGATCGTCGGCCTCGGGGCGGCGGTGGAATACCTGTCCGAGGTCGGCATGGAGGCCGTCGCCTCCCACGAACAAGCACTCACCCGCCTGACGCTGGATCTCCTCGCGAAGAACGGGGATGTCACCATCTACGGGCCGCGGAACCCCGAGATCAAGGGGGCCGTGGTCGCGTTCAACGTCCGCGGCCTGCATCCCCACGACGTCGCCCACCTGCT
>JBBTEL010000256.1:0-7950 GCA_038042325.1 Candidatus Methylomirabilota bacterium | reverse complement strand
CGGAACGCCTTCAAGCAGGAAGGCAAGAAGACCCTCGCCTACGAGATCTGGGAGCAGAACGGCTTTCGCGCCCCCGACGTGATCGTGGCCCCGGTTGCCGTCGGAGAGACCTTCATCGCCACCTCGCGCGGTTTCCGGGAGCTGGCGCGGCTGGGCTGGATCGACAAAGCGCCCCTCATAGTAGCCGCCCAGGCCACCCGGGCCAACGCCATCTCCCGGGCGTGGCGTGACGGCGCCCCGCTCAAGCCCCTCAAGATCGGCTACACGGTCGCCGAGGGGCTGGCCGCGGGGAATCCGGGAAAGAAGGGCGAGTGGACCCTCCGGCTCCTGCGCGAGGGCGGCGGCGTCGCGGGCGACGCGGAGGACGAGGAGATTCTGGAGGCCCAGAAGACCCTGGCCCGCACCGAGGGGATCTGGGCCGGGCCGACGGGGGTCGCGACGCTCGCGGTGCTGGGACGGCTCCTCGCCAAGAAACAGGTGGATCCCGGCCAGACCATCTGCGTCATCGTCAGCGAGACCGGCCTCAAGACCGAGGCGGAGGTGCCGACCCGCCAGGGGACCGCCTTCGACTACGACTCCCTCCGAGCCCTCGTCCGCTCGCGCCTGACCCCTCACCCCACTCATGATCCCCTCACCTTCATCCTCTCCCCCCCGAGGGGGAGAGGGCAGGGTGAGGGGGGAGAGGAGAAGAGGTGAGGGGCGTCTAAATGGGATAGGGGCGGAACTCCTCCGCGATCTCCACCGTCCCCTTGAAGTGGGCGCGCGCCTCGGCGGCCAGGGCCGGGAGCTCCCCGTGATAGTCCGCTTCGATGTGGCAGAGGATCAAGCGCCGGACTCCCGCCCGGTCGGCGACCTGGCCCGCCTCAGCCGCCGTTGAGTGGTGCCCGAACCGGCCGCGGTCGCGCTGGGGAAAGGTCGCCTCGTGGATGAGCGTGTCGGCTCCCTTGGCGAGCCTCACCACCTCCTCGCACGGCTCGGTATCCGACGAGTACACCACTGCGCAGCGCCGCTCTGGGACGTCGAACCACAGCGCCAGGTTGGGCATGTTCCCGTGGGCGTTCGGCGAGGCCGACACCACGAACGACTCGGTCCTCAGGACCTCGATCCCTTCCCGCGGCTCCACGCCGTGGATGGGAACGGGGAAGCTGCCCTTGCGGGTCCTCAAGGCGAAGAGATCCAGCAGATCTGTCAACGCATCCACGTGCTCGAGGCGGCAGAAGAGGGGGAGGGGCGCGGTGCGTCCCAGGAGGATCAGGTTCTGGACCAGCGCCGGCAGGCCGTAGGCGTGGTCGGGGTGGATGTGGGTGATGAGGACGTGGCTCAGCCGCAGCGGGTCGATGCCGGCGGCGCGGAGCTTCTGGACGGGGCTGCCGCCCACGTCCACCAGGAGGATCTCCGAGCGACCGACGAACGCGAGGGACGTCGTGTCCCGCTGCGCGCCAGGGATTGCGCCAGAGGTCCCGAGAAAAACAAAATGCACGTCAGGCTGGACGAGATCTTTTCAGGAGAATGGGAACCAGCACGATCGCCAGAACGATCCCGATCCCGCTGGCCAGCTGGGCCACCCGGATCGAGCCGAGCATGAGGCTGTCGGTCCTGAACCCCTCAACGATCAGCCGCCCCACGGAGTAGAGCCCCACGTAGATCCAGAAGAGGCACGAAGGCGCGCGCGCGACCCGAGCGCGGAACACCCAGACGAGGAGGGCGAAGACCAGGAAATCCCAGAGCGATTCGTAGAGAAACGTCGGGTGGAAGGACTCCGCCTGGGCATACACGAGCGGGCGGTGCGGCGGGGAGATGTAGAGCTTCCAGGGGAGCGCCGTCGGCGTGCCGAACGCCTCCTCGTTGAAGAAGTTGCCCCAGCGGCCGATCCCCTGCCCCAGCGCCAGGCTCGGGCCGACGATGTCGAGGTAGCGGGGCAGCGGCAGGCGCTTCCACCAGGCGTAGCCGCCCCCGAGGAGCAGCCCCCCGAGGAACCCGCCGTGGATGGCGAGGCCGCCCTCCCACACCGCGATGATCTTCGGCAGCGCGCGGCTGTAGTAGTCCCAGTTGAAGGCGACGTAATAGAGCCGCGCCCCCACGAGCCCGCCCAGGAGGGCCAGCTCCGAGGCCTTGAGGAGCTCCTCCGGGTCCACCCCCCGCCGGCGGGCGTCGCGGTAGGCCAGCCAGAGCCCCACGGCCATGGCGCAAGCCATGAGCACGCCGTACCAGCGGATGGCCAGCGGGCCGATCTGGACGAAGATGGGACCGGGGGAGGCGAACATCAGCGGGACGTCCCCTTGAGCAGCGCGTCGGGATCGAAGAGCGAATCCGACAGGCCCGTGTTGACCTCCACGCTGCGCACGGAGGCGACCTCGAGGAGTTTGCTGTCGAGGAAGAGTTCCTGGCGAAACGGGTAGAAGAACCCGGCCGACACCTTGCGGTGCTCAGAGAACGCCACGTCCCCCACCTTCGCGCCGTCCGGGCCTTCCACGCGTGTGATGATCCGCACCACGCCGTACTCGGGGTCGAACCACACGGCCGGGCTGGTACGATCCCCTTCAACCGCCCCGATCATCGTGACGGTCCGACCGCCCACCCGCACGGCCGTCGCCACCTCGGTGCGGACCCCCAGGCTCGCCCACTCGCGCAGGAGATCGGCGGCGATCCGGGGCAGCGGAAAGAGGGTGTGGACGCGCTGGCGCTCCCGCTCCCGGGGCGGGGCCTCGAAGACCTTCCCGCCGCGCTCCACCACGAGGCGATCGCCATTCATCACCCGCAGCAAGCGCAAATCCTCGACCTTGGTCTCCTCGCGCAGGCGGGCGGGAACCTTTATCCAGAGCTTTCGCTCCCCCCTGACCTGCTGGTGGGAGTCCTTGGGATCGTAGAGCGTCAGGGTCTGGGTCACCACCATGTCGGTGACGGTGATCTCGGCGAGCCGGGCCACGAACTGCTGCACCGCGAGATGAGCATCCTGCGCCTGGCTCCGCGGGGCGAATACGAGGACGGCGAGGAGCGTCAAAAGGACGGTTGGGGCCCGCACGGTCTCCTTATACGGCCCGGAGCCCCGCGCTGTCAACGAAAACCGCGATTTCCGGGGCAAAAGTGTTTGACACCCTTCGCGGCCATTCGGTATAGTTGGAAAAGATTCCCCACTCTCAGGCGAAAAGGAGTCTTGCGTGCCGAACAACGGAATGACCGTCGGCGTTCTGGATCTGGTCCTCAACGCCGGCCCCGTCGCGAAGTTCGTCCTCGTCGTCCTCGCCATCTTCTCGATCGTCTGCTGGGCTCTGATCATCGAGAAGTGGTGGCAGTTCCGCCGGATCCGCCTGGAGAGCATGCGGTTCCTCCGGGCGTTCCGCGAAGGCCGCCGGTTCTCCGTCGTGTACGGGGCGGCCCGCAAGCACCGCGAGAGCCCGCTGGCCCAGCTCTACTCTTCCGCCTATCAGGAGGCCGGGGGGACCACCCCGCTCCCCGAGATGGTGGACCAGCTCCTCGACGATCCCGAAGAGGGGCTGCCGGTCGAGCGGCTGGAGGCCGTGGAGCGCGCCATGCGGCGCTGCGCGTCGGGAGAGATCTCCCGGATGGAGCGCTACCTGCCCTTCCTGGCCACGACGGCCAGCGCCTCCCCGTTCATCGGGCTGTTCGGCACGGTCTGGGGCATCATGGAGTCGTTCCGCGGGATCGGTGCCCAGGGTTCGGCCAGCCTCGCCGTAGTGGCGCCCGGCATCTCGGAAGCGCTCATCGCCACGGCGGCCGGCCTCGGCGCCGCCATCCCGGCGGTCATCGCGTACAACTTCTTCGTGAACCGCGTGAAGCACTGGGCCGTCGAGATGGAGGGGTTCAGCCTGGACCTCCTGAACCTCTTCCACCGCCCGGCCCCGAAGGCCGCGAGGCAGGCGAAAAATGGCCTTTAATCTCGATCCGGTCGGCGGCGAGCGCGGCCGGCGCATCGGCGCCTCGCTGTCGGAGATCAACATCATTCCCCTGGTGGACGTCGTTCTCGTCCTCCTGCTGATCTTCATGCTCACGGCCCCCATGATGTACCGCGGGATCGACGTGAACCTCCCCAAGACCAGCTCCAAGCCCACCGCGGTCGAGGAGCGCCTGGTGCTGACGCTGTCCAAGGACCAGGTGATCTACCTGAACGAGCGGCCGGTCCCGCTAGCGGGGCTCGACGCGCAGCTCCGGGACATCTTCAAGAACCGCTCCGACAAAACCCTCTACCTCAAGGCCGACCAGACGCTGTCCTATGGCTTCGTCGTGGAGACGATGGACCGGGTCCGCCGGGCCGGTGTGGAGAAGCTGGGGATGGTGACCGAGCCCTCCACCCGGGAGCGCTGAGCATCAGCAGCGCGGTCCTGGAGCATCCGATGTACCCCTGGAGGCGCCGACCGGGTCTGGCACTCCGCGGGGGGTCCTTCCCCCTGTTCGGGGTGACGGTGTCCGCCGCCGGCCACGTCCTGACCGCCGCCGCGCTCCTGCTCCTGGCCGGCGTGTGGAACCAGTGGAACGCGTCCAAGGTCTACGTCGTGAACCTGGTGCCGGCCGTCTCCATCATGGGCTCCCCGACCAGCCGGAGCACGGTGCCGAGCCTGCCGTCCCGCCCGGTCATCTCAGAGCCCCAGCGTCCGGCGCCCGAGCCCGTCGCCAAGGAGGCCCCCGCGGCGCCCAAGCCCGCGGAGCCGTCCCTGCCCCAGCCCCGCGCCGCCAGCGCCAGCCGGCCTGTGGCCCTGCCCCGACCGGGGGAAAAGGAACTGCCGCCCCTGATGGCCGCCGCTGAGCGCCGCTCTGCCCCTGCTGCCGCCCCGTCGCGGAGCGAGAACCTGAGCCCTGCCGTGGAGGCCCGGACCGCCGTCCCGCCGGTCCCCCTCGGACGTCCCGACGGCTCTCCGGCCGGCGTCGCCTCGCTCGCCCTCGAGGTCTCCAACTTCCCGTTCACGTGGTACCTCCAGCAGGTCCAGCGCAAGGTGACCGAGAAGTGGGTGCAGCCGACCCGAACGACCGGGCCCGGCCTCAGGGTCGTGGTCCTCTTCGAGATCGCCCGCGACGGACAGGTGACGGGCTCCAAGGTCGAGCAGAGCTCGGGCAACTCGTGGTACGACCAGTCGGCGCTCCGGGCCGTCGTCGAGGCGAGCCCGTTCCCCCCGCTGCCGGAGGGATTCCCCGGCAGGTCGCTCCGCGTGCATTTCGGGTTTGACTTCAAGTCGAGCTGATGCCGTGATGCGCCGTCCCACGCTCGCGCTCGCCCTGGTCGCCGCGGGCGCCGTGGCGCTGGCGGGCCTCCTGGCCGCCCCCCGGCCCGCGGACTCCCAGGCGGTGGACGTATTCCTGAACGTCATGGCCGGCGGGGCCAAGAAGCTCAACATCGTCATCCCCGAGTTCACGCTCGTGGCCGGCCGGGACACCCAAGGGCTCGTCAAGAAAATTCCGGACGTGGCGGGCGCCGACCTGAAGTTCTCGGCGCTCTTCAGCGTCGTGTCGGGGGAGCCGCCGCTTCCCGCCGACGACCCGCAGGCGCTGAAGCAGGTGCTGACGGAGTCCGCCGCCCGCGGCGCCCACGCCACCCTCCACGGGCTCTTGACCCTGAAGGGGGATCGCGCGGAAGCCGAGATGAGGCTCTACGACCTGACGAACCCCGAGCAGCGGCTCATCGCCACCAAGCGCTTCGACCTCCCCGCCGCCGATGGCCGCCGGCTGGCCCACAAGATCGCCGACGAAGTGGTGTACCAGTTCACGGGAGAGCCGGGCATCGCCGACACTAAGATCGCGTACGCGAGCGGCAACGTCCAGACCAAAGAGCTCTTCGCCATGGACTACGACGGCGCGGGGCGGGTGCGCCTCACCGGCAACGACTCGATCAATCTCTCGCCGGTCTGGAGCCCGGACGCCCGCTCCCTGGCCTTCACCTCCTACATGCGGGGGTACCCGTATCTCTACCGCCTCTTCGCCTTCGAGCGCCGGCCCATCCAGCTGCTCGCCGGTTTCCTGGGGATCAACACCTCCCCCGCCTGGAGCCCCGACGGCCGGCAGGTGGCGCTGACGCTCTCGAAGGACGGCAACCCGGAGATCTACGTGCTCGACGTGGCGACGGGCACCGTGCGGCGCCTGACGCGGCACCCGGCGATCGACACCGAGCCGACGTGGTCGCCGACCGGACGGGAGATCGCCTTCGTCTCCGACCGCACGGGAACGGCCCAGATCTTCGTTATGGACGCCGAGGGCGCCAACGTGCGGCAGGTGACGACTGTGGGGTTCAACACCCAGCCGCGCTGGTCTCCCAAGGGGGACGCGATCGCCTACACCTCGCGCCAGGGCGGGCACGACATCTGGGCGATCAACCCCGACGGCTCCAACCCGCGGCGGCTGACGGCGGGACCGGGCTCCAATGAGAGCGCCTCCTGGGCCCCCAACGGCCGCCACCTCGCCTTCCAGTCCAACCGCCTCGGCAGCTGGCAGCTCTTCACCATGCTGGCCGACGGGTCCGAGCAGCAGCCCCTGACGCGGGGGGGCGGGGAGTTCACAAGTCCTGCGTGGTCGCCGCGGCTTCCGTGATAGGATAAAGTGGTATGCTGTGATTGGTTCGTCTCATGACCCGAAAGGAGGGCGCGAAACCATGTTGCATCGACGCTGGCAGCTCCTGCTGATTCTCCCCGTGCTGGTCCTGGCACTCTTCCTCGTGGGGTGTCCCAAGCGACCGGCCACCACGTCGGCCGCGGCCCCCGCGCCCGGAGCGCCCGCGCCGGGAACTCCTGGTGCCGGACCTAGTGTCGCGGGTCCCGGCGCTCCCGGCGCTCCCGGTGCCCCCGGCGGCGCTCCCGGTGCCCCCGGCGCTCCTGGTGCCCCCGGCGCCGCGACAACTCCCGGAAGGCCGGGAGCGGCTCCGTCCCCGCGAGAGTTCACGGCGATCGCCACGCTCCAGGACATCCACTTCGACTTCGACAAGTACGACATCCGTCCCGGGGACGCGAAGGTCCTGGATGAGAACGCCAAGTGGATGAAGTCCAACCCGAACTCCCTGATCCTGATCGAGGGGCACTGCGACGAGCGCGGCACCAACGAGTACAACCTCGCGCTGGGCGAGCGCCGGGCCAAGTCCACGATGAACTACCTGGTCTCCCAGGGCGTCCGGGCCAACCGGATCACGCTCATCAGCTACGGCGAGGAGCGGCCGCAGTGCACCGAGAAGACCGAGGCCTGCTGGACCAAGAACCGCCGGGCTCACTTCCTGGTCAAGGCGGGCT
Source organism: Candidatus Methylomirabilota bacterium (assembly GCA_038042325.1). Classification (GTDB taxonomy): domain Bacteria; phylum Methylomirabilota; class Methylomirabilia; order Rokubacteriales; family CSP1-6; genus CSP1-6. Next base: position 727 of record JBBTEL010000256.1, on the reverse strand, counting down.
GACCGCCTGAAGTCTGCCGGTGTCCTGGCTGAATCGCCCGAGGGCGGGCAGGAGCCCATGGCTCCTCCTCGCCCTTTCAGTTCTGGCGGGATGCGCCCCGATGGCGGGGAGCGGCGTCGAGCAGGATCTGGCGCAGCTCCGCCAGGACGTGACCGCGCTGTCGCTGGCTGTCCATCGCTCGCGCGGAGACACTGAAACCGTCCTCGGCCAGCTCGAGCGGCGGTCGCGCGACCAGACGGCGGAGGTCCAGAAGCAGCTGGCCGCCCTCCAGTCCCGCACCGAGGCGCTGAGCGGCGAGCTCTCCCGCCTCACGGCGCGCATGGACGAACTGGCTCAGCGGGTGGAGACGCTGAGCCGCCAGACCCGGGCCACGGCACCCCCCCCGGCACCCGCGACGCCCCGACCCGCCCCAACCCCTCCGCGGGCGCCCGGCGGGCCCCAGCCGGCCGACGTTTATCAGACGGCGTACATCGACTTCAGCAAAGGGAGTTACCCGCTCGCGATCCAGGGATTCCGGGAGTTCCTGAGGCGATTCCCCGATTCGGACCTGGCCAACAACGCCCAGTACTGGGTCGGCGAAGCCTACTTCAGCCTGGCCCGCGGCTACGCCAACCAGGGCCAGGGCGACAAGGTCCAGGGCGCGCTGGAACAGGCGGTGCAGGAATTCCGGAAAGTGATCCTGAACTATCCGAGGGGGGAAAAGGTGCCGACCGCGCTCTACAAGGAG
>JBBTEL010000255.1:0-3979 GCA_038042325.1 Candidatus Methylomirabilota bacterium | reverse complement strand
GCGATCATGTTGATCGAGCCGAAGGTGGGAACGATGTCCGCCACCATCTCCCCCTCGATCATCCGGGGGAGCGCGGCCATCGGCGGAAAGCACGGCGGCCGGCAGCGGACGCGGTAGGGCCGGTCGGTGCCGTCCGAGACGATGTAGAAACCCAGCTCGCCGTTGGCGCCCTCCACCGGGAAGTAGGCCTCGCCCTTGGGCGGGCGGATCCCGGACCCGTCCATGATCAGCATGAAGTGGTTCATGAGCCCCTCGATGGACCCGTAGGTGTCCTCCTTGGGCGGCAGCACCACCCGCTTGTCGGCCACGTTCACCGCTCGGTGCACGGGCCGCTCGAGCCCCGCCAGGTTGGGCGAGAGCGTGATCGGGATCAGTAACAGTCCCTCGGTCTTCCCCTGCTTGCCGCGGTCCACGTAGCTCGCGGGGTCGATGGCGCGGCCCTCCCAATCGACGTTGATGGGGCCGCCGGGGAGCGCGTCCAGCGCCTGCTCGACGATCCGCATGGACTGCTCCATCTCGGCCATGCGGACCAGGTACCGGTCGTAGTTGTCCCCGTTCCGCCCCGTCGGGATCTCGAACTCCACGCGGTCGTAGGCCCAGTGAGGCTGGGCGCGCCTCACGTCGTACGACACCCCTGCGGCCCTGAGCAGCGGGCCGGTGATGGCATAGGCAATCGTTTCCTCCCGCGAGAGCGCCCCCACTCCCACCATGCGGTCCATGAAGATCCGGTTCCCCGTCAGGAGCTTCCCCACCTCCTCGAGCACCTGGCGGGTCTCCTTGAACGCCTTCCGCACCTTCAACCCGAACCCGTCCGGCAGGTCGGCCTTGACGCCCCCCACGCGCGCGTAGGAAATCGTCAGCCGCGCGCCGGTCACGTCCTCCACGAGCTCCCAGAGGTACTCGCGGGCCTTGATCATATAGAGGAAGACCGTGAAGGCGCCGAGCTCCATGGCCGACGCGCCGATGCACGTGAGGTGGTCGCAAATGCGGGAGATCTCGCTCATGATCACCCGGATGTACTGGCAGCGCTCGGTCACGTCGATCCCCAGCAGCTTCTCCACGCAGGAGGCGTAGCCGAAGTTGTTGATCAGGGGGGACACGTAGTTGAGGCGGTCCGTGTAGGGAATGGCGTTGTTGTACGGGCCGACCTCGCACTCCTTCTCGAAGGCTCGGTGCAGGTAGCCGATCTCCACGTCCGCGTTCACCATGGTCTCGCCGTCCAGCTCGGCGACGATGCGGATGACGCCGTGCATGGCCGGGTGGGACGGGCCCATGTTGACGTAGAGGTGCTGCGAGCCCGAGCCGGTGCCGCTCCCCTCGCCCAGATAAATCTCGCGCCGCGTCCGTTTAGCCATCACGTCAGTTGTTGGGCCCGATCAGGGGCTGCCGCTTGGTCACGGGATAGTCCTTGCGGAGCGGATGCCCCTGGAACTCTTCGTACATGAGGAGCCGCCGGAGGTCCGGATGGCCGTCGAAGCGGATCCCGAACATGTCCCAGACCTCCCGCTCGAACCAGTTGGCGATGGGCCAGAGACCGACCGCGCTCGGCGCGCGCGCGTCGTCCTCCTCGACGCGCACCTTGAGGCGCAACCGGTGGTTGTGAGGCAACGAATACAGGTGGTACACGACCTCGAAGCGGGGTCCGAACTCCCGGCCGGGATACTTCAGATAGTCCACCGCCGTGAGATCCATGAGGACGTCGAACCTGAGGTCCGGGTCGTCGCGGCAGAAGCGGAGCGCCTCGAGGATCACCGACCGCTCCACCACGACCGTGTGATCGCCGCGGTGGTCGTGGGTCTCCACGATCCCCGGGCCAAAGGTCGAGGTCAGCCGGAGCAGTATGGCCTGTCCATCCATGGGAGAGGGAAAGAGTCCGCGGGCCGCGGCTAGTAGCGCTGAGCCCCCGCCGCGATTTTCTCTTGGAGCTTCATGAGGCCGTCGAGGACGCTCTCGGGGCGCGGCGGGCACCCGGGAATGTACACATCCACGGGGATGATGGTGTCGATCCCCATGACTGTCGCATAGTTGTCGTAGAAGCCGCCCGTGCAGGTACAGACCCCGAAGGCCACCACCCACTTGGGCTCGCACATCTGGTCGTACACCCGCTTGAGCACCGGGGCCAACTTGTGACTGATCGTGCCCACGACGAAGAGCACGTCCGCCTGCCGGGGGGAGAAGCGGGGCAGCCCCGCGCCGAACCGGTCCACGTCGTAGTGCGAGCAGGCGGTGGCCATGTATTCCATGCCGCAGCAGGCCGTCACGAACGGATACTGGAAGATGGAGTACTTGCGGGCCCAGCCGATGGCCTCATCGAGCTTTCCCGTGAAGAACCCGCCTAGTCCCATTCGAGGCCCCCCTTCTTCCACATATAGAGGAACCCCAGCATGAGGATGCCGAGGAACACAAGCATCGCGAGGTAGCCCGGCCAACCCAGCGCCCGGACCTGCACCGCCCAGGGGAAGATCAGCATGACCTCGATATCGAAGATGATGAAGAAGATCGCGACGGTCGAGAACTTGATCGCGAAGCGCCCCTCCGGAAGCGCCAGCGGATCCTTCCCGCACTCGAAGGGCTCCGCCTTGACCGCCGTCGGGCGCCGGGGCGCGAGGAGCGTCGGGAGCCCCATCATGGCGCCGCCCACCAGAAGGGCGATGCCGAAGACCAGCAGGATGGTCACGTATTCCACGCTCAGCTCCCGATGGCTGCGACCTGACGCTTGGCGTGATAGGAGCTCCGCACGAGCGGGCCCGCTTCGACGTGGGCGAACCCCATCCGCTTGCCTTCCTCCGCCAGCTCCCTGAACTCGTCCGGGCGATAGAAGCGGGCGATGGGAAGGTGCTGCGGGGACGGGCGGAGGTACTGACCGAGCGTCAGGATGTTCACGTCGGCGGCGCGGAGGTCGCTCATCGTGGCGCGCAGTTCCTCACACTCCTCGCCGAGCCCCAGGATGAGACCGGACTTGGTGAGCAGGTCGGGAGCGGCCCGGCGCGCCCGGCGGAACAGCTCCAGGCTCCGCTCGTACCTGCCGCCATGACGCGCCAGTTTGTACAGGCGCGGGACCGTTTCCACGTTGTGATTAAGAATCTCGGGCCTGGCGTCGAGGACAGTCTGGAGCGCCTCCGCGGAGCCCTGGAAGTCCGGGATCAGCACCTCCACCTGGCAGCCCGGCGCCTCGCGGCGGATGGCGCGCACCGTCGCCGCGAACACCGCCGCGCCTCCGTCGGCCAGATCGTCCCGGTTCACCGACGTGACCACCACGTGCTCCAGGCCGAGCGCGCGGACCGCCCGGCCCACGCGTTCCGGCTCCTCGCGATCCTCCCACACGGGCCGACCGTGAGCCACGGCGCAGTACCCGCAGTTCCGCGTGCACACGTCGCCGAGGATCATGAACGTGGCCGTGAGATCCTCCCAGCACTCGCCGATGTTCGGGCAGTGGGCCTCCTCGCACACGGTGTGGAGGTTCCACTCACGCATCAAGCTCTTGAGGCGAATATACCCCGGACCGCCCGGAGCCCGGACCTTGAGCCAGTCCGGCTTCCTCGGGTTGGCGTGAGGAGGGGTGTCCAGGAGAGGGAGCGAAATCCCCATCGTGCGTGTTCCCTTGACCCGATTCATTATGCCACAAAAAGGGCTCCCGCTTCACGGGAGCCCCGAGCCATGACCGGCCGCGCGGAAGGCATGGCCACCGGGCGACGGCAGGAGCGGAGATCGGGCCCGGAAGACGGAAGCCACGTAAGGTTCCGGCGGGGCTGGGCGTGGCGATAGCCCGGGTGCCCAGCCCAGGTGAATGGTGCCGAAGGGGGGACTCGAACCCCCACGGGTTGCCCCACACGCCCCTCAAACGTGCGCGTCTGCCAATTCCGCCACTTCGGCGCCGGCGACACGTGAGTATCGCACCGGCCCGGCTCGAGTGTCAAACGGCTCGCGCGGGCTGTAGAGGCCCGGGAAGTGGCGGCGCGAGAGGGGCCCCAGCGCCTAC
>JBBTEL010000254.1:3419-8203 GCA_038042325.1 Candidatus Methylomirabilota bacterium | reverse complement strand
CTAGTGGCCCGTTTGAGACTAGAGTCACCGTTGAGTTCAAAGACGGAGGGAATTCTTGGGAGCTGGAGCTCACTTCAGGCGGTTGTAAGTGGTCAAAGGCTCGCGGTTCTGCAAAGGTTTCAGGGAACGCGGTGGAGATGAAAGGAGAGTACTACCAGCCCTACGGGCCCTGCAGGCCCACCTCTCTGTCGTACTCCTTGACGCGAGCCGGCGACGTGCTTGAGGGGACAGGCATAGGGGCGGCGAATACGCCGTTCCGGGTCTCCTGGAAGAAGGTCAAGTAGCTACAAGATGAGTGAGCCGATCCTGACGCGGAACTTCCCCCTCCCGGGCTCCCATACACTCGCCGTCTACCGGGAGACCGGCGGGTACGCGGGGCTCGAGAAAGCCTTCGCGATGAAGCCCGCGGAGATCACCGAAGAGGTGAAAAGGTCCAACCTCAGGGGTCTCGGAGGGGCCGGATTTCCCACGGGAGTCAAGTGGGGATTCCTCCCCAAGGGGCACCCGGGTCCGATCTACCTTGTGATCAACGCCGATGAGGGAGAGCCCGGCACGTTCAAGGACCGCTACCTGCTCGAGAGAGATCCCCACGCACTGATTGAGGGCATGATCTTCTCCGCCTACGCCATCGGCGCCCACCTGGCCTTCGTGTATATCCGCGGCGAGTACGTCCAGCCCTGGCGGATCTTCAGCAGGGCGGTCGCGGAAGCCTATGAGGCCGGCCTCCTCGGGAAGAACATCGGAGGCTCGGGGTTCGACCTGGACGTCATCGTCCATCGGGGCGCCGGCGCCTACATCTGCGGCGAAGAGACGGGGTTGATCTCCTCGCTCGAGGGCAAAAAGGGCTGGCCGAAGCTCAAGCCCCCGTTTCCGGCGATCCGGGGGGCGTTCGGGGCTCCCACCATCGTCAACAACGTGGAGACCATCTGCCACGTCCCCCACATCGTGCGTCGCGGGGCCGCATGGTTCGCGGGCCTTGGGACCAAGACCCAGGGCGGCACCCGCATGTACTCTGTCTCGGGCCATGTGGCCCGGCCGGGAGTGTACGAGCTGCCCGTGTCGGTGACGCTGCGCGATTTGGTGTACGAGCACGCCGGGGGCGTTCCCCACGGCCGCAGGCTCAAGGCCGTGGTCCCGGGCGGCTCCTCGGCGGCCCTCCTGACCGCGGACGAGATCGACGTCACGCTAGACGTGGACGGCCTCAAGAACGCGGGCACCATGGCGGGGTCGGCGGGCGTGATCGTCCTGGACGAAACCGTTTCGATCCCCGAGGCGCTCATGATCGTGGCCCGCTTCTACGCCCACGAATCGTGCGGGCAGTGCACGCCGTGCCGCGAGGCCACCGGCTGGATCTACAAGATGGCGCGCCGGATCGTGGAGGGAAAGGGGCGCAAAGAGGACCTGGACACGATCCTCGACGTGGCCCGGCGGGGCGCCGGCACTACCATCTGCGCCTTCTTCGACGGAGCGGTCGGGCCCTACATCAGCTACATCGAGAAGTTCCGCGGTGAGTTTGAAATGCTGATACGGAAATGATCGCGACCAAACAATAATGGTCAGGCTGACGATCGACGGCAAGGAGATCGAGGTTCCCGAGGGCACCAACATCATCGAGGCGGCCCGCCGGCTCGGGATCGAGGTGCCCCACTACTGCTATCATCCCGGGCTCTCGATCGCCGGGCAGTGCCGGCTCTGCATGGTGGAGCTGGGGAACAACCCGCGGCCCCAGATCGCGTGCAACACCCAGGTGGCCGAGGGCCTGGTGGTGCGCACGGAGACCCCGAAGGTCCTCGAGACCCGCCAGTCCATCATGGAGTTCCACCTGATCAACCACCCGCTCGACTGCCCCGTCTGCGACCAGGCCGGCGAGTGCGGGCTCCAGATCTACTACATGAAGCACGGCCTCTACGAGCCCCGGATGGTGGACGAGAAGGTTCACAAACCCAAGGCGGTGCCCCTCGGACCCCACGTGATCTTGGACGCCGAGCGCTGCATCCTCTGCTCCCGCTGCGTCCGCTTCTGCGACGAGGTCACGGGGACGGCCGAACTGGGCATCTTCGACCGCGGCGATCACTCCGAAATCGGGCTCTTCCCCGGCACGGAGCTGGCGAACCCCTACTCGGCAAACGTGATCGACCTCTGCCCCGTCGGCGCGCTTACGGATCGAGACTTCCGCTTCGCCGTGCGGGTGTGGTACCTGGAGACGGCCAGGTCGATCTGCCCGGGGTGCAGCCGCGGGTGCAACATCGACGTCCACTACAACGTCCGCCGCCCCCACCACAACCAGGGCCGGCGGGTGGCCCGGCTCAAGCCCCGCTTCAACGCGGAGGTCAACCGCTGGTGGATCTGCGATGCCGGTCGCTACGGCTACACGTTCGTGGACGACCCGAGCCGCCTCGGCGCCCCGGCGCGAGGACGGGGCGAAGCGGCCATCGAGGTCGGGTGGGAGGAAATGATCCCGCTCATCGCCGGCCAGCTCAGGCGCTACCGGCCCGACGAGATCGGCGTGCTCGCTTCCCCGAAGATGGCCAACGAGGATCTCTTCCTCTTGAGGCGACTTGTGGATCACCTGGGCCTCGTCCACGTGGATTTCAGGGTGCCGCCGAGGACGCCGGGGGACGAGGACCGGATCCTGATCAAGGCCGACAAGAACCCCAACACGCGCGGGGCTGAGCTGATCGGGCTCGGTCCACGCCCCGGGGGACTCGATGCCCGTGGCATGCTCCGAGCCGCCCGGGAGCGCCGGATCAAGTGCCTCTGGGTCTTCCACCACGACCTCCTGGCCTCGGCCTGGCCTGCGGCTGAAGTGCGGGAAGCCCTGCGGGCCCTCGAGTGTTTCATTTACCAGGGCGCCAATCGGAACGGCGTCAGCCCCGAGGCGCATTACGTCCTGCCCAGCGCCGCCTGGGTGGAGCGCGACGGGACGTTCACGAACTTCGAGGGGCGCGTCCAGCGCTTCTGGAAGGCCGTGGAGCCCCTGGGGCTCGCCCTCGCCGACTGGGAGATCCTCGGGCGCGTCGCGGAAACGCTCGGCCTCGGCGCGCCGCCTGCGCGTGCGGAGGACTGGTTCAAGGCCCTGGCGGCTGCGGTGCCCCCGTTCGCCGGGCTCTCGTACCGGGAACTCCGCGACACCGGGAAGGTGCTCACGGCATGAGCGCAACCTTGACCGATCTGGGGATTGCTCTCGGCCGGGTGGGCTTCGTGATGCTCTTCGTGCTGAACATGGGGGGGCTGCTCACCTGGGTGGAGCGCAAGCAGTCGGCGGTCATGCAGGACCGGATCGGGGCCAACCGGGCCTCGATCTTCGGCCTCCGGCTGTTCGGCCTCTTCCACCCGCTGGCCGACGCCATCAAGATGCTCACCAAGGAGGACTTCGTCCCGGCGCGGGCCGACCGGGCGCTGTTCAACCTGGCGCCGCTCGTCTCGGTGGTCTTCGCCCTGGTGGCGTTCGCGGCAATTCCGTTCGGGGACGTGCTGCGCGTCGGCGGCCGGGAGATCCCCCTCCAGGCGGTGACTCTCAACGCGGGGATCCTCTACGTCTTCGCCATGCTCTCGCTGGGCGTCTACGGGGTGATGATGGCCGGCTGGGCCTCGGCCAACAACTACGCGCTCCTCGGCGGCCAGCGGGCCGCCGCCCTGATGATCACCGCCGAGGTCGCCATCGGCGCTTCCATCATGGGGGTGGCGATGACGTACGGGTCGCTGGACATGATGGAGATCGTCCGTGGCCAGGGGCGCCCGCTCTTCGGCTGGCTCACGTGGATCCCCGCCTGGGGGATCGTGACCCAGCCGCTGGCGTTCATCCTCTTCCTGACGGCGGGCATCGCCTCGACCAAGCGCATCCCGTTCGATTTTCCCGAGGGCGAGTCCGAGATCATCGGCTACTTCGTGGAGTACAGCGGGATGAAGTTCGGGATGTTCATGATGGCGGACTTCGTGGAGACGGTCGTGATCGCCGGCATGACGACGGCCCTCTTCCTGGGCGGCTGGCAGGTTCCCCACCTGGCGGCCGACGGCTTCCACTTCCCCTGGGGCGCGAGCGTGCCGCTCTCCCATATGACAGTGGTAATCCTCCAGGTTCTGGCCTTCTGCTTGAAGGTGGCCGTCATGTGCTGGTTCCTCATGCTGATTCGCTGGACCCTTCCCCGCTTCCGCTACGATCAGGCCATGCGGCTCGGCTGGCTCGGGCTCTTTCCCCTCTCGATCCTGAACATCGTCCTCACAGGCCTGCTGATCCTCTGGTGGCCGGCATGAGGTTCAGGCAGCGGTTTTACCTGGCGGAGGTGCTGGTCGGTCTCGGGGTCACGGCTGCCCACTTCTTCACCAACCTGGGACGCCATACCGCGCGCCACGTCTTCGGGAGCAAGACCGCGCGCGGGGCGGTCACGTTCCAGTACCCAGAGGAGCGGCGGCCGTACTCGCCGCGGCTCCGGAGCCTCCACCGGCTGGTCAGGCGGGAGGACGGGTCGCCCCGCTGCGTGGCATGCATGATGTGCGAGACGATCTGCCCCGCGCGCTGCATCTACATCGTAGCCGCCGAGCACCCGAACCCGGAGATCGAGAAGGTTCCGGAGCGGTTCGACATCGACCTCGGCAAGTGCGTCTTCTGCGGCTACTGCGTGGAGGCGTGCCCGGAGGACGCCATCCGCATGGACACGGGCATTCTCGAGTTTTCCTCCTACAGCCGGCGGGGGATGATCTACACGATGGAGACGCTCCTCGGCCTGGAGCCGGCCGGGCCCGACGGGACGCCCCGGTCGCCCATCCCCATTCCCGCCGACCGG
>JBBTEL010000254.1:1565-3319 GCA_038042325.1 Candidatus Methylomirabilota bacterium | reverse complement strand
CTCTCGGCGCTGGGGCTCGTGCTGCGTCGGAACCCGATCCACGGGGCGCTCTTCCTGGTCGTGAACCTGGGCAGCGTGGCGGTGCTGTACCTGCTCCTCGGCGCGGAGTTCCTGGCCCTGGCGCAGGTCATCATCTACGCCGGCGCCATCATGGTCCTCTTCGTCTTCGCGATCATGGTGCTGATCCCCGGCAAGGAGGAGACGGGGCCGGACCCGCTCCGCTCCCAGCGCCTGCTCGCCCTGCCCCTGGGCGCGCTGCTGCTGTTCGAGATCGGGCTGATCCTCCATTCGCGGGTGTTCACGGCCGCCCCGGCCCCGCCGCCGCCCACGGGCGCGGGGGGGATCGAGTCGGTGGGACGCCTGCTCCTGCGCGACTACCTCTTTCCCTTTGAGGTCACCTCGGTCCTCCTCCTCGCGGCCTTGGTGGGCGTGCTGGCCCTCGCCAAGCGGAGGGTGGGATGATGGTGCCCGAGTCTTATTACACGGCGCTGTCGGCGATCCTGTTCACGATCGGGGTCGTGGGGGTCCTCGTGCGTCGGAACCCGCTCGTCATCTTCATGTCCATCGAGCTCATGCTCAACGCCGCCAACCTCGCCCTCGTGGCGTTCGGCCACCGGGCGGGGACCGCCGACGCCCAGGTGCTCGCCTTCTTCGTCATGACGGTGGCCGCTGCCGAGGTGGCGGTGGGGCTCGCCATCCTCGTCGCCATCTTTCGGCTGCGGCGGCGGCTGTCGGTGGACGAGCTGAGCATCATGCGCTGGTAGCAGGGGGAACGGTATGGCTCAAGCAAGAACGATCGCGCCCGCGGCCAAGGTGGACGCGGAGCTGGCCCGCCGGCTCCTGTCCCCGATGCTCCTCATTCGCCGCTTCGAGGAGAGGGCCGCCGAGATGTACGCGCTCGGGAAGATCGGGGGCTTCCTCCACCTGTACATCGGGCAGGAAGCCGTCGGGGTGGGGGCGACGTCCGTCCTCCGCCCCGACGACTACGCGATCTCCGCCTACCGGGAGCACGGCCACTGCCTGGCCAAGGGGTCGGACCCCCGCCGCATGATGGCCGAGCTCTTCGGGCGCCGCGACGGTCTCAGCAAGGGCAAGGGCGGCTCCATGCACCTTTTCGACAAGTCCAAGAACTTCCTCGGGGGCCACGCCATCGTGGGGGCGCACCTCCCTCTGGCGGCGGGCGCCGCCTTCGCGATCAAGTACCAGGGGGGCGACCAGGTGGTCCTCTGCTATTTCGGCGACGGCGCGGTTCCGCAGGGGGAGTTCCACGAGTCGATGAATCTGGCGGCCCTCTGGAAGCTCCCCGTCGTCTACGTCTGCGAGAACAACCGCTACGCCATGGGGACCGCCATCCACCGGGCCCTGGCCCAGACCGAGATCTGGCGGTACGCGGAGACGTATGGCATGGCCGGCGAGGCTGTGGACGGCATGGACGTGCTCGCCGTCCGCGACGTCGTGGGGCGCGCGGTGGAGCGCTGCCGGCGGGAGCAGGCGCCCGCCCTCATCGAGGCCCGCACGTACCGCTTCCGCGGGCACTCCATGCGGGATCCGTCGGCCGCGGTGTACCGGACCAAAGAGGAAGTGGAACGCGAGAAAGAGCGCGACCCCATCAAGCTCTTCCGCGCGCGCTGCCTCAAGGACGGCGCCCTGACGGAGGCCGAGGTCAGAGCCATCGAGAAGGAGATGAACGACCTCGTGGACGAGGCGGTGGCCTTTGCCGACGCCTCCCCCGAGCCGCCGCTCGAGTGGCTGAC
>JBBTEL010000254.1:0-1465 GCA_038042325.1 Candidatus Methylomirabilota bacterium | reverse complement strand
CCATGAGCGTGATGACGTATCGGGAGGCGCTGAACCTGGCGCTCCGGGAGGAGATGCGGCGCGACCCGCGCGTCTTCCTCATCGGCGAGGAGATCGGCCTGTACGACGGCGCCTACAAGGTGACGCAGGGGCTTCTGAAGGAGTTCGGCGAGCGGCGCGTGGTGGATACCCCCATCTGCGAGTCGGGCTTCACGGGGGTGGCGGTGGGCGCCGCCATGCTCGGCCTCCGGCCGGTGGTGGAGATGATGACCTTCAACTTCGCCATCCTGGCGCTCGACCAGATCGTCAATTCGGCGGCCAAGCTGCATTACATGTCGGGCGGACAGTACAACGTTCCCATGGTTATCCGCGGGCCGGGGGGCCCTGCCCACCAGCTGGCGGCGCAGCACTCGCAGTCCATGGAGGTGTACTTCTACCACGTGCCGGGCCTCAAGGTCGTCCGCCCCTCCACCCCCCGGGACGCGAAGGGGCTGCTCAAGAGCGCCATCCGCGACGACAACCCGGTGATCTTCATCGAGTCGGAAACGCTCTACGGGATCAAGGGCGAAGTCCCCGACGACCCGGAGTTCACCATCCCCCTCGGCAAGGCCGAGATCCGTCGCGAGGGCACCGACGTCACGGTCTTCGCCTACATGGGGATGATGTACCGGGCGCTGGAGGTGGCCGAGGAGCTGGCCAAGGAGGGGATCTCGTGCGAGGTGGTGGACCCGCGGACCCTCCGCCCCATGGACATCGAGACCATGATCGGCTCGGTGCGGAAGACGCACCGGGTCGTGGTGGTGGAGGCGGGGGCTGGCTTCGCCGGGATGGGCTCCGAGATCTCCGCCTTCGTCACCGAGAATGCCTTCGACGACCTGGACGCCCCCGTCGAGCGGGTGACGGGCGCCAACGCTCCCATGCCGTACGCGCGGAATCTCGAGCAGGCGAAGACCCCGTCCAAAGAGAAGATCATGGCTGCCATCCGCCGGGTCTGCGGCGCGTAGCGGAGGCTCGACATGGCCATAACCAAAGTGGTGATGCCCAAGCTCTCCGAGGCCATGGAGAGCGGCAAGGTCATCAAGTGGATCAAGAAGGAAGGAGACCGCGTCGACGGCGGGGAGATCATCGCCGAGATCGAGACGGACAAGGCCGACATCGAGCTCGAATCGTTCGGATCGGGCGTCCTCCGGAAGATCGTCGTGCCGGCCGGCGAGCGCGCTCCGGTCGGCGGGCTGATCGCGGTCATCGCCGATGCCGCCGACGACATCGCCGGCCTCCTGGCGGGCGCCCCCGCTCCTGCGGCCCCACCGCCGCCCGTCTCACCGGCGCCACCACCCAGAGCCGTCGCGCCGCCGCCGCCCCTGGCCCCTCGCCCGATCGCCCCGGCGCCGGCCCCCGTACCGGTTGTTGTCCCCGGCGGCAGGGTCAAGGCCTCGCCCTTGGCGAAGAAGATCGCCGCCCGGTCCGGCGTCGATCTCCGGCTCGT
>JBBTEL010000253.1:0-1082 GCA_038042325.1 Candidatus Methylomirabilota bacterium | reverse complement strand
GCCGCGACGCCGACGACGGCAAAGCGAGAGGCCGGATGGGGAAACTTCATGTACGCCATCCCGGTCCCGGCTGGCCAGGACGGGATGCGAATTTCAACAAGAATCTCCTGAGGTTGGATAGCAGTAGTGAGAAGTCCCTTGAAGAAGTCGTCCACCTTGATCGTGCGCTTGCCCTTGGGTCCCTCCGCCACCAGCTCGGCCCCCAGCGCGATGACGGCAGCCGGGTAGTCGGCCGCCGGGTCGGCGTGGGCCAGGCTCCCTCCGAACGTCCCCATGTTCCTCACCTGGGGATCGCCGATCGTGCCGGCGGTTTCGGCCAGGAGCGGGCACTTCTGCTTCAGGAGCGACGAGGATTCCACGGCGTAGTGGGTCGTCAGCGCCCCGATGGCGATGGCCCCGCCGTCTTCCTTGATCCCCGAGAGTCCCGGCACCTTTCTCAGATCGATCAGGTGCTTGGGCTGGGCCAGGCGGAGTTTCATCATCGGGAGGAGGCTGTGGCCGCCTGCCAGGAGCTTGGCGTCATCCTTGAGCCGGCCCAGGAGAGAGATCGCCTCCTGGACACTGGCCGGGCTGTGGTAATCGAACTGGGCCGGATACATGGCGATCCCCCCTTTACTTCTTGGCGGCCTTCACGGCCTGCCAGATTTTTGCGGGTGTCAGCGGCATGTCGATGTGGCTCACGCCTAATGGCGCCAGTGCATCCATGACCGCATTCGCCATGGCCGCAGTGGAGGCGATGGTCCCGGTTTCGCCGGCGCCCTTGACGCCGATCGGGTTGACCGGCGACGGGGTCACCGTGCGCGCGGTCTCGTACGACGGCAGTTGGTCGGCCTTCGGCAGGGCGTAGTCCATCATCGTGGCAGTGAGCAGCTGGCCGTTGTCGTCGTACGCCCCCCACTCCCAGAGTGCCTGGCCCACCCCATGCGCGATCCCGCCGTGAACCATGCCATCCACGATCATGGGATTGATGACTTTGCCGACGTCGTCCACGGCCACGTAGCGGAGGATCTTGACGTTGCCCGTCTCGGGATCCACCTCCACCACGGCGATGTGGGCGCCGAAGGGGAAGGTGAAGTTGACCG
>JBBTEL010000252.1:0-3924 GCA_038042325.1 Candidatus Methylomirabilota bacterium | reverse complement strand
TCGAGGCGAAGATCGGCACCCCAAGCACGAACGCCCCGAACATCAGGTGGACCTGGGCGACGATCCAGATGATGAGGCGGGAGTCCCCCCCGAAGAAGGCCCGGTAGTCCGCGGGGACCGCTTCTCCAGCGAGAGCCCCGGCAGACGGACCGAGGAAGAGAAGGGCGACGAGGGCCAGTCCCGCGGCGGTCCAGCCTCTTCGCCGGTCGACGCTCAGCCATCGGCCAGCCTTCATGGCAATTTCAAAGGTGTCTCCCCGCGTTCCCGGCGTGGACCACCTTGGATGGCAAGAGCCATGCCAGCCGGGGCTCCCGCCGGGAACCCCTTATCCCCTTGCTCCCAAAGATACTCTTCAGATGCCCCGGAGAAAAAAAGGAGGCAAGACATGGGCGTTGGTGGGCACACCCTTGCGCACGTGCGCAACGTGGTGCGCAGCTAGACCTGCTCAGGCCCTACGGTCGTCTAAGGTTGTACTCGTTGAGCTTGTAGAGCAGGGCGCGACGGCTGATGCCGAGGAGCCGCGCGGAGCCAGCCACGTGGTACCTCGTTGATTTTCGCTCTCAAGAAGAGCAGAATACGGAGCATGGTTCGTCGCTATACGGTTATCCTCTCTCGAGCGGAGGACGGGTGGTGGGTGGCGAACGTCCCCGCTTTGCATGCGACAGCTCAAGGTCGCACACGCTCCAGCGCGCTGGCACGCGCCAAGTCCCTGATCCGCTTTGTCCTCAACACGACGCGGGCTGAAGGCGGGAAACCTCCCGTTGAGGATCGTTCTCATCTCGAAGTAGTGCGGGTGCGAGCGGCGATGTGAAACTTCCCGCCGTAAGCAAAGCCCGATTTATTCGGGCGCTGCCCAGGCTCGGTTTCATCTTAGAACATCAAAAGGGCAGTCACCAGAAATGGCGCCATCCTGACGGAAGATTTGTTTACGTGTATCTTCATCCGCGAGAGGACATTCGCCCATCCGCATTGAGATCCATCCTCCGCGACGCGCATATTCCTGAAGACGACTTCCTCGACGCCCTGTAATCATTCCGGGCCGACGACGATGGCGGCCACGACGACCGGCGGCAGGCCGCTGCGGAGAGCTAGGGTCGTCTGAGGTTATATTCGTTGAGCTTGTAGAGGAGGGCGCGACGGCTGATGCCGAGGAGCCGCGCCGCCTCGGTCCGGTTCCCTTCCGACTGGGCGAGCGCCCGGCGGATGAGCCTCACCTCGGCGTCGCGGATCAGGCGCGCCATGGTCTCCTTGAAGCCCGCGGCGGAGTCCGGCAGGACCACCGTCAGCTCGTCCTTCGGTGCCAGGATTTCCGGGGGGAGGTCGTGGTCAGTGATCGTCTCTCCCTCGCTCAGGAGCGCCGCGCGCTCGAGGGCGTGCTCCAGCTCCCGCACGTTGCCCGGCCACGCATAGACCATCATCGCCCGGAGCGCCTCCGGGGAGAGCCGTTTGGGCGGCTTCCCCTCTTCCTGGGCGAGGCGATCGAGGAAGTGGTCCACGAGCAGGGGGAGATCTTCCCGCCGTTCCCGGAGCGGAGGGAGAAAGATCGGGAAGACGTTCAGGCGGTAGAAGAGGTCTTCCCGGAACGCTCCGTCCCGCACCTCAGCGGCGAGGTCGCGGTTGGTCGCGGCGATGACCCGGGCGTCCACGTGGAGCGTCTTGGTACCCCCCACCCGACGGATCTCGCCGTCCTGCAGCGCGCGGAGGAGCTTGGCCTGAAGTCCCGGCGCCAGCTCCGCCACCTCGTCCAGAAAGAGCGTGCCGCCGTGGGCTTCCTCGAAGAGGCCCTTCTTGGTGGCGATGGCGCCCGTAAAGGCGCCCCTCTCGTGGCCGAACAACTCGCTCTCCTGGAGGGCCTCCGGGATCGCGCCGCAGTCGATCACCACGAACGGACCCGATTTCCGGGGACTGTTGAAGTGGATGGCTTTCGCCACCAGTTCTTTCCCGGTCCCGCTCTCGCCCTGGATGAGGACGGCGCCCCGGGCGGCCGCAACTTTCTCGATCTGGGTGTAGACCTCCTGCATCTTGGCGCTTTTCCCCACCAGGCTCGCGAAGCCGAAGCGCTCCGCCACAGCCTGCCGGAGCTGGCTGACCTCCCGCCGGAGGTGTACCCGCTCCAGGGCTTTCTCCACCACCTGGAGGATTTCGCTGGCCCGGAACGGTTTGGTGACGTAGTCGTAGGCCCCGGCCCGCATGGCCTCGATGGCGGACTCGATGGTGCCGTAGGCCGTGATGAGGATTACCACGGTCTCGGGGTGGAGCTCCCGGGCCGCCTTGAGGATCTCGATGCCGTCGGTGTCGGGAAGCTTCAGGTCCGTGAGCACCAGCTCGAAGGGACCGGCCCGGAGCCGATCGAGAGCGGCCTCTCCCGTCCGCACCCCCTCGACCTCGAACCCCTCCGCGCGGAGGAGCTTGGTCAGGAAGTGGACCATGTTCTCCTCGTCGTCGATGACGAGGATCCGCTCCAGGGGTTCAGGCATGGACGGACCTCCCCACCGCGAGGGCAACCCCCGCAGTCGCGGGCAAGACGATGCGGAAGGTGGTTCCGCCCCCGGGCGGCAGCTCGACCACGAGGGCGCCGTGGAGCAGCTCCATGATGCTGTGGCAGATCGCCAAGCCGAGCCCCGCTCCCTCCCCCCGGCCTTTCGTCGAGAAGAACGGCTCGAAGATCCGCTCGAGGTGTTCGCGGGGGATCCCGGGCCCGCCGTCCGAGACCGCGATCGCCACGGTCGGCTCCCCGGGCTGGAACACGCGCCCCACGGCGTGACTGCCCTTCCACGCCTCCTCGCCGTTGCCGGCCCGCGTCGTCACCGTGATTGAGCCACCCGGCGACGAGGCCTGGGCCGCGTTCAAGAGGATGTTGACGAGGACCTGCTGGAGGAGCGATTCATCCGCGAGCACGGGGGGAAGGGCCGGGGCCAGGTCTTTCTCCAGGGTCAGGGAGCCGAAGTCTTTCTGGGAGAGCACGAACACGAGCGATTTCTCAACCACGTCGTTCAGGTCCAGAGGGGTGGCCTGAGACGGGCCCGGGCGCGCGTAGTCCAGCAGGCTCCGGAGAAGGCCGCGGAGCCGCGCGATCTCGCCGGCCAACCGTTCGGTGCGATCCAGGCACTCGGCCCGGTCCTGGGCCCCCCCCTTGCAGAGGAGCTGGAGATCCAGGAGCCCCAGGACGGAGGCGAGCGGGTTGCCGATCTCGTGGATCATCCCCGCCACGAGCCGTCCGGTGGAGGCCAGCTTCTCGCTCTGGACGAGCTGGCCCTGGGTCCGCTTCAGGTCCTCGTAGGCGGCGCGGAGCTCTCCCGCGGTCTGCTCGAGGGCACGGTTCTGATCCAAGATGGTCCGGGAGGCGCGGCGGAAGGTCAGGGACAGCGTGGCGTAGAGCAGGATCAGCCCGAAGATCACCGCGCCCCACACCGAGAGCCGCAGGGTCTGGACCTTCTGGTAGAAGGGATCGATGGGGCTGTAGATCTCGTAGGCGCCGATGACCCGGCTCGTGCCCTCGAGGAAGATCGGGAAATACACCTCGAAGAGGCGCGAGTACCCCGCTTGCCGCTCGGCCAAGTGCTCCGATCCCTTGAGGTCGGACAGCCCCACCACGGTTTCACCCAGGAAGGCCCTCTGGAGCGGCCGGTTGTCGGGGAAGGCCCGGCCGACGAACTCGGGCCTCCGCGAGTGGTAGATGGTGGTGCCCGCTCGGTCGTAGATCTTGATAGTCACCACGTGAGAGGTGAAGAAGTTCTCCCTGACCAGCCGGTCGAAGGCCTCATACTCGGCGCCGGTTCTGAGCCTGACAAACTCCTCTTTCGTCGTAATGAAGCGAGCGAGATCCTTGAAATAGTCGAGGGAGGCGAGGGTGGCCTGCTCCAGCATCTTCTGCTCGACCAGGTAGGTGATCCCGGAGCCCAGGATCAGGGCCGCGCCCACCCA
>JBBTEL010000251.1:0-2022 GCA_038042325.1 Candidatus Methylomirabilota bacterium | reverse complement strand
AAGCGCCGCTGGCCCTACGGGGCGCCGCTCCTGAGCGGGCTCGGCGGGCTCGCCCTCCTCGCCGGGCTCAACGTCCACCTGGGGCGTGGCCTGATGGCGGCGGGCGGCGCCTTCCTGATCGCGGTCTTCGTCCTACTCTGGCGCCAGCAGCCCGCCGTGTATCTGGCGACGATGGGGGTGGGGGCCGTGCTCTGGGTCGCCGGCACGGTCCTCTGGCACGGGGGCTTCGCGCTCTACCAGGTCGCGCCCTGGTGGATCGGTTTCCTCGTTCTCACCATCGCGGGAGAGCGGCTGGAGTTGTCCCGGCTGCTGCGCTTGTCCGCGTGGAGCCGCGCGGGGTTTCTCGGGGCCGCCGGTGTGTTTCTGCTGGGCCTCGTGGCCGGCCTCGGCTCTCCCGCCGCGGGTGTTCGGCTGAGCGGTCTCGGGCTCCTCGCCATCGCCCTCTGGCTGCTCAGGCACGACATCGCGTGGCGCACGCTCGATCGGCCCGGCCGCCCGCGCTTCATGGCGATCTGCCTCTTATCGGGTCACCTCTGGCTGGGGATCGGAGGCGTCCTGTGGCTCCTCTTCGGGAACGTGTTCGCCGTCGGCCCTTACTACGACGCCATGCTCCACGCCATCTTCCTGGGGTTCGTCTTCTCGATGATCTTCGGCCACGCCCCGATCATCCTCCCCTCGGTGCTGGGCGTGGGGCTGCCGTTCCGGCGGGCGTTCTACTGCCACTGGGCGCTGCTTCACGCTTCGCTGGCCCTCCGCGTTGGCAGTGACCTCGCGCTGTGGCCCCCGGGGCAGCGGTGGGGCGGTCTCGGGAACGCGCTGGCGATCCTCCTCTTCCTGGCGAATACCGTCCGCGCTATCGTGGCGGGGGAGGGAGGGCGGCATGAGCCCGACTAAAGAGCAAATCCTCGAGGCGCTGAAGCAGGTCTACGACCCCGAAATCCCCGTGGACATCGTGAATCTGGGGCTTATCTACGACGTTGCGGTCCAGGCGGGCGAGGTGCACGTCAGGATGACGATGACTTCTCCCGGCTGCCCCGTCGGCGACTTCCTCGCCAGGGAGGTGGAGCGGGCGATCATGAAGCTCCCCGGCGTGGAGACGGTCTCCGTGGAACTCGTCTGGAACCCGCCCTGGACCCCCGACCGGATGAGCCCCGAAGCCAAGCAGACGCTCGGTTGGTAGCTGGGGTCAGGGACGCGTATTTGCGTTGCGTGCAATAACGCAATAACGCATGCCTGACCCCATCTATGTCCCAGCTATTTCCTGCGTCCCCCGTTCTTCCGCCGCAGAAACGCCGCGCGGCCCGCCCAGATCACTCCCACCACGGCCAGCACCATCAGGGGGCCCGTGTAGAGCATGAAGGTGGTGCGGGCCGCCACCCGGTGCTCCGTCCTGAGCCGCTCGGCCTCGTCGCGGATGCGGCTCGCGTGCCCCGTCACCTCGGCATAGCCGTACCACCAGGCGTAGTCTGGGCTCATGTGGAAGGCGCCCTTGTACGACTTGAGGTTGCCGAAGAAGAACATGTCGAAGTACTCGCGCTCGATGGGCTGGACGTCGTAGTAGAGGCCGGCGGGCCAGAAGGTTCCGCCCGGGACGTCCTCCACCGCGGTGTAGCGCGGCCCCGGCAAGATCCCTGCCGAGAGCGCCCGGCGGCGGGGCTCGATGATCTTGTCCTTGTAGAGTCCCCGGAGCGTCTCGCGCGCCTCGACGACCAGCGCGTCGCCCATGAGCTTGTGGGCGTCGGCCCCCTCCAGGTACTCCCGCGCCTTCACCTCCGAGTGGCAGGTGAGGCAGACCTTGATCATCTCGTTGCGCTTGGCGCGGTTCTCCGGGGTCCTCGTGATGTCTTCGAGCTGGCCGAGGGCGGGCTGGATGCCCATCCCCCAGATGATCTTCTTCGTCATGTTGTGGCTGACGGACCGCCTGCCGTCCTTGTCCATGTACAGCATGTGGCAGTAGGCGCACGTGGGGGCGTTGTAGCTGGCCTCAGCCATGGACTTCGACCAATCCCACTTCTGGCCGTC
>JBBTEL010000250.1:0-5247 GCA_038042325.1 Candidatus Methylomirabilota bacterium | reverse complement strand
GTAGAGCTACTACGGAGAGGGCTGCACGCGGCTCGGCGCGTGAGCGGACTATGACACATCACAGCTTTTTCCCAGAGGAGAAACGCATGAAGCGTTCGGTGGTGGTGGTAACCTTGCTGGTGATGTTTCTGGCCGCGTTCCTCTGGACGGTGGACGCCTGGGCCCGTGCCGGCGGCGGCGGATCGAGCGGGAGCCGTGGCTCTCGCAGTTATTCCGCTCCAGTCCGGCCCTCTCCGAGTCCTTCATCCCCGAGCCGTCCCCCAACTCCGCCGTCCTCATTTCAACAGCCCGCTCAGCGCTCCGGCTGGATGGGCGGACTCATGGGTGGGATTGGCGGCTTCTTCCTGGGCGGGCTGCTCGGCAGCATGCTCTTCGGGGGAATGGGGAGCGGTCTCTTCGGCGGGATCGGCTTAATGGAGATGCTGATCGTCGGGGGATTAGTCTACTTTACACTGTCATACATGCGACGGCGCCGGGAGCCGACACCGGCTGTTTCCCGGGACTATGCGACCTCACAGGGGGCTGAGGCTACACCCTTGCAGGCGGGTTCCCTGTCCCCTTCCACCGCTACCTTTGAGGCAACAGCGGCGCCGACCGACCTGGATCGCGGGGTGGGGTACATTCGCCAGATGGATGGGGTTTTCGATGCCGTGCGCTTCCCCGATACGGCGTCTGACTTCTTCTTCAAAGTCCAGGCCGCGTGGATGGCGCGCGATATGGGAGCCGCGCGAGACCTCTTGACCCCCGAGATGCACGCGACCCTTCAAAAGCAATGTGACCAGCTCAGAGCCGCCCGCCGCGTGAACCGGCTGGAGAACATCGCCGTTCGCTCGGTGGAGGTGACCGAAGCCTGGCAGGAGGGCGGGCAGGACTTCGTCACGGTTTGCTTCCTGGCCAACCTGCTCGACTACGCGGTGGACGAGACCAGCAACCAGGTGATGGACGGGAGCCGAACCGAACCCGTGAAGTTCGAGGAGTACTGGACGTTCAACCGTCCGGTCGGGCCCAACCCCTGGAGGCTCAGCGCGATCCAGCAAAGTGGGATCGGGGGAACAAGGTACGATGGATGAATGGCCTCACTGAGCTTCGCGAGCAGGGCAGGATGACATGGATCGAACAGGAGCGCGGATGGCTCGCCGCGCCGGAGGAGATTTTGAATGCCCTCTCGCATGATGGCTTCGAAGAATGCAAGCGCGAGATGACGACGAGCCGGCGTGATCGCCGGCCGGCGGGCGGCGTGTGGCAAGGCGTCAATGCGCGCACGGGATCCGAGGCATCGGCGATCTGGGTGAATCGCCCGGCGTGGCATCAAGCCATCGTGTTCATCGATATCGATGGGGCGTCACTTGCGGGAGCCGTTTCGGGGGCTGCCGTCTCATCATAGGAGATCACGTGAGCCGAGGTCACGCGCGGGAGTTCAGGTGCGAGGTGGTATCCGAAACGGTGCTGATCCGTCTCCGTCGAGCGGACGGCTTCGGACGGCCCCGAGGCTATTTCGTTCAGTGTAACCAAACCGAGTGTCAGTACGTTGACGAGAACAAGCCACCCTGCCCGCTACACGTCGGCATGTTCGCGGAGGAGATCAGGGTCGCGGAGGAAGCGCGGAGCCACCGGGCCGAGTAGGAGATTCGCCCGTTAGCCGCCCCTGAGATCCTCGCAGGATCCGAGACCCCCCTGCCGTCTTTCCTCTTGAGTAGTTCACGTAGCCCGTTTACCATGGCGACCACACTGCGCGATGCCGACGATGGAAGAGTACTTGAAGCAGCCCCTCGAGCAGCGCCTTCTGCGCCTGGAGCGCACCGCGGATGACCTCGCGGCGGCCATTCACGGCCGGAGCGACGCGGCCCTGTCCCGCCGCCCCGCCGCCAGGAACTGGGCCCCGAAAGAGGTCGTGTGCCACCTCCGGGACATCGAAGAGCTCTTCATGCTCCGGTTCCACATGATGCTCGGCACCAAGGAGCCCGTCTTCCTCGTCCTCGGCGAGATGCCGCCGGACCCGGAACGGTGGGGGATCGGCGGGCGCGTGGGCATGCCGTTGAGCCCGGACCGGTGGGCCGAGGAGCGCCAGTATCTCGGGAACGACGCGGCGCTGGCGCTCGCCGCGTTTCGCAAGCGCCGTGAGGAGTCGCTGGTCTTCCTCAGAAGGCTCTCGCCCGAGCAGTGGCAGCGCGGCAGTCTTCACGTCACCCTGGGCCGCATGACGTTCGCGGACTGGGCGGCGTTGATGGCGGCGCACGACGACAAGCACCTGGACCAGCTCGAGCGCGCCCTCGAG
Source organism: Candidatus Methylomirabilota bacterium (assembly GCA_038042325.1). GTDB lineage: Bacteria > Methylomirabilota > Methylomirabilia > Rokubacteriales > CSP1-6 > CSP1-6. The sequence goes on along the minus strand of JBBTEL010000250.1, from coordinate 2,972 downwards.
GGGCGGACCTGAGCGTCCGCCATCTATTGACAGCGGCGCCGGCAGCCCCTAGATTCGTCCTAAGGCGAGCCCAGATATGGCGTCAGGGATGACCGCCAGGCTTCTGCATGTCGATCTCGCCAGCCGCGAGACCCGCGTCGAGGAGCTCCCCGAGACCCTCCTGCGCAAGTACCTGGGCGGCGGGGCGCTGGCGTGCTACCTCCTCCTCCGGGACATGCCGCCCGGGGTGGATCCCCTGGGTCCCGACAACGTGCTTGTCTTCACCACGAGCGTGATCAACGGGCTCTCGCTCTCCGGGACGAACCGCTACACGGCGGCGGCCAAGTCGCCGCTGACCGGCGGCTACTGCGAGTCCGAGGCCGGCGGGTGGTGGGGACCCGAGCTGCGCGCCGCCGGCTACGACGGCCTCGTGATACGCGGGCAGGCGGAGTCGCCGGTCTACCTCTGGATCAAGGACGGCCAGGTGGAGTTCCGGGACGCGCGCCCCTACTGGGGGCGGCTCTCGGGGGAAGTGCAGGACGGTCTCGAGCAGGAGCTGGGGGACAAGCGGATCCGCGTGCTCCAGACCGGCGTGGCGGGCGAGCGGGGCGTTCGCTTCGCGGCGATCGTGAACCAGCTCAAGCACTTCCACGGGCGCGGCGGGCTCGGCGCCGTGATGGGGGCCAAGCGCCTGAAGGCCATCGTCGTCCGCGGCACGAAGCCGCCTCTCGCCATGGACAAGGACGGCGCGCGCGGGGCGCTCACCTGGTTCCGCGAGCACTACGACCGCTCGAAGGACCGCTTCCACACGCTCGGGAGCGCCAGCGCCCTGCTCGCCCTCGAGGCGAGCGGGATCCTGCCGACCCGGAACTTCCGCGACGGCTCCTTCGAGCACGCCCGCGCGATCAGCGGGCAGAAGATGGCCGAGACCATCCTGGTCAATCGCGGCACGTGCTACGCGTGCGCCGTCGCCTGCAAGCGGGAGGTGGCGATCCCGGAGGACGGCGTCGATCCGAAGTTTGGGGGCCCCGAATACGAGACGCTGGCGGCCTCGGGGTCGCTCTGCGGGGTGGGGGACCTGCGGGCGCTGGCGCGGGTGAACCAGCTCCTGGCCCAGTACGTCCTCGATTCCATCTCCACGGGCGCCGTCATGGCGTTCGCGCTGGAGTGCTACGAGCACGGGATCCTGACGAAGGCGGACACCGGGGGGCTCGAGCTGACGTGGGGGAACGCCGAGGCGATCGAGCAGCTCGTCCACCGGATCGGCCGTCGGGAAGGGGTCGGCGATCTGCTGGCTGAAGGCGTCCGGCGCGCCGCGGCGAAGCTCGGCCGGGGCGCCGAGCGCTTCGCGCTCCACGTCAAGGGGCAGGAGCTGCCGATGCATGACCCGCGGGGGAAGAAGGGACTCTCGCTGGCGTACGCGCTCTCGCCGACGGGGGCCGACCACATGGAGGCGCCTCACGATCCGCTCTACGCCGGGTTCCATCCGACGGGCCACCCGATGGGGGCGCTGGGCCTCATCGAGCCCCTCGACCCGCTGACGCTCGACGCGGCCAAGGTAAGGGCGTTCTTCGTCACCCAGCAGCTATGGAGCTTCTACAACGCGATCGGCATGTGCGACTTCGTCGGCACGCCGCTCAACAGCCTGGAGCCGGCGCCCTTCGTCTCCTACGTCAACTCGGTGACGGGCTGGAACATGAGCCTCTACGAGGTGCTGAAGGTCGGGGAGCGGGCCAACACGCTGGCGCGCCTCTTCAACTGTCGGGAGGGCTTCACGCCAGACGACGACGTGCTTCCGCAGCGGCTGCACGAGGGGATCGGCAACGGCCCGCTCAAGGGCCAGCGGATCGATCCCGTCGAGTTCCTGGCCGCGCGCCGGGTCTACTACGAGATGGCCGGCTGGAATCCCGAAACGGGCCGGCCCACGTCCGCCAAGCTGGCGGAACTGGGAATCGACGCGGCGGCGATCAGGGGCTGAAAGTCCCTCCGTACAAGTTGGGGAACCCTAGGGGGGAGGGGTCGGAGGGCCTGGCTCTCCCCCCGGTTCATTCAGACAGGGAGGAGTTGACCCATGGCCGCGTCCACGGTGCTCTACCAGGGAGAGGGGCGGATCGCCCGGATCACCCTGAACCGTCCCGAGAAGCTCAACGCCATCAACGACGCCATGCCACGGGAGCTGAGCGCGGCAGTCGGTGAGGCCAGCCGCGACGACGGGGTCCACGTCATCATCCTGACCGGCGCCGGGCGCGCGTTCTGCGCGGGCTACGATCTGCAGCTCTACGCCGAGCAGCCGCGGCCGGCGCCCTACAGCCAGGACCTGCCCTGGGACCCGATGGTGGACTACGCGCTGATGAGCGAGAACACCGCCTGCTTCATGAGCCTCTGGCGCAGCCCCAAGCCGGTGATCTGCAAGATCCGCGGCTACGCGGTGGCGGGCGGAAGCGACATGGCGCTGTGCGCCGACCTCATCGTGATGGCGGAGGACGCCAAGATCGGCTACCCGCCGGCGCGGGTCTGGGGCTGCCCCACTACCGCGATGTGGGTCTACCGGGTAGGGGCGGAGCGGGCGAAGCGCCTGCTGCTGACCGGCGACCTCATCACGGGCCGCGAGGCCGCCCAGATGGGGCTGGTCTCCGCCGCCGTGCCCGAGGCGGAGCTCGACGCGACGGTCGAGAAACTCGCCGCCCGGATGGCGGGGGTGCCCAGGAACCAGCTCATGCTGCAGAAGCTGATGATCAACCAGGCCTACGAGAACATGGGCCTAGCGACGACCCAGCTGATCGCGACGCTGTTCGATGGGATCGCACGCCATACCCCCGAGGGGTTTGCCTGGAAGGCCCGCGCTGAGAAGGTCGGCTTCAAGCAGGCGGTGAAGGAGCGCGACAGCGGCGAGCCGATCTAGGTGCTATGATTGCTGTGCCCGCTGCGTCGCGGCAAGCGCGACGGGTGAAGCCGGGTCGATGCGGCCAGCGCCAGAATGCGGGGATGTTGGC
>JBBTEL010000249.1:0-2877 GCA_038042325.1 Candidatus Methylomirabilota bacterium | reverse complement strand
TAGAAAGGAACTTCTTCGTCGCCGGGCGGGGTTTCCTCCACGGGCTCGCCCCCCTCGGCGGCCACCGCCGCCTTCCCCCGCCCCATGAACTGGACCCGGTCGGCCACGACCTCCACCACGTTCCGCCGCTGGCCGTCCTTGGTCTCCCAATCCCGCGTCTGGAGCCGCCCCTCCACGAGGACGGGGCTCCCCTTGTCGAGGTATTCGCCGCAACTCTCCGCCTGCCGCCCCCAGACCACCACGGTGAGGAAGCAGGTGTCCTGCCGCTTCTCCCCGCTCTGCGTGGTGTAGGCCCGGTTCACCGCCAGCCGGAGGTCGGCCACCGGCGTTCCGCTGGGAGTATAGCGGAGCTCGGGCGGGCGCGTGAGATTCCCCATGAGGAAGACCTTGTTCAGGCTCGCCATCAACGGACCTCCTCGAGCACCTCCCCGGTCGGGGCAGGCCGGGGCTTCTTCCGCACCGGCACCCGGGTCGAGAGAAATCGCAGGACGTTCTCGTTCAGCTTGAGCTGCCGCTCGAACTCCTTGACCATGGGCGACTCGGCGGACACCTCCAGGACCGCGTACGTCCCCTCGCGCTGCTTCTTGATGTCGTGCGCCAGCCGGCGCTTCCCCCAGTTCTCGACCTGGATGACTTCGGCGCCGAGCTCCTTCAGATTGTCCTGGAGGCGGGTCAGCAGCTGAGCCACCTCCTCGTCGGTCGGGCGCGGATCGATGATCACCAGCACTTCATACGGGCGCAGACGCTTCACCCCCCTCCTGGCCTTCCAGCAAGTACCCTTTCGCGCGGAGCGCCTCCCTGATCTTCACGAGGGTCGCCTCGTCGGGGGCTCCAAGGGTATGGAGGTGCACCCCTTTGGTCAACCGGGAGAGCGGCTCGGCGCCGCTCGCCCGCATCCGGGCCGCGAAGCTCAGCACGTCTTCCTGCGTCTTCAGCATCAGCAGCCCGCGGATCTCCCCGTAGAGCGGATGCTCCACCACCACATCGATGGCCGTCCCGCCCAGCCCCACGATGGTGGACAGCTCGTCCTCCATCTCCTCGAAGCTGGTGTGCCGGCACGCCACCTGGGTGCTGGCGCGCGGCCCGTCGTCCAGCATCAGGTACCCGCGCGGCGTGGCGAGAATCTTGTGGCCGCGGGCCCGGAGGAGCGCGATGTCCTGCACGATCACCTGCCGCGACACGTCCAGGCGCCGGGCGAGGTCGGATCCGACCACCGGCGATCCCGACCGCCGCAGCACGCTCAGGATTCCGCGCCGTCGGTCTTCACCGGACTGGATCCGCTCAACGCGCTCAGTGACAGGCATACGGACTCACGAAATTTTTCCCATTAGTACACCAGAGGGGATGGGCTCCCGTCAAGGCCTCTCCCAAAAAACACGGCCCCCACCCGGTCGGGGCGGGGGCCGTGTCAAACGCGCGACACCGAGCGGCGCCGGGCGTCTCGGATTTAGTACATGTCGCCGTGCGGCATCGGCGGGGTCTTCTCCTTCTCCTCCGGGAGGTCGGTGATCAGCGCCTCCGTGGTCAGCAGCAGCGAGGCGATCGAGGCCGCGTTCTCCAGGGCGACACGCTCCACCTTCGTCGGGTCGATGATCCCCGCCTGGAACATGTCGACGTAGTCCATGCTCTCGGCGTCGAAGCCGTAGGTCGGCACCTGGGCCGCCTTGACCTTCTCGACCACCACGGACCCTTCGAGGCCCGCGTTCTCCACGATCTGGCGGATCGGCTCCTCGAGCGCCCGCCGGACGATATTGGCGCCAACGGCCTCGTCGCCCTCGAGCTTCAGCTTCTCGATGGCCTTCGCGCACCGGAGCAGCGCGACCCCGCCGCCGGGCACGATGCCCTCTTCGACGGCCGCCCGGGTGGCGTTCAGCGCGTCTTCCACCCGCGCCTTCTTCTCCTTCATGGCCGTCTCCGTGGCCGCGCCAACCTTGATGACGGCGACGCCGCCGGCCAGCTTGGCCAGGCGCTCCTGCAACTTCTCCTTGTCGTAGTCCGACGTGGTGTCATCGATCTGGGTTCGGATCTGCTTGATCCGCCCCTCGATGGCCGACGATTTGCCCGACCCCTCCACGAGCGTGGTGTTGTCCTTGTCCACCACCACCTTCTTGGCCCGGCCCAGGTCCTCCAGCTTGATGTTCTCCAGCTTGATCCCCAGGTCCTCGGTGATGGCCTTGCCGCCCGTCAGCACGGCGATGTCTTCCAGCATGGCCTTCCGCCGGTCGCCAAAGCCGGGCGCCTTCACGGCCGCGCACGCGAGCGTGCCGCGCAGCTTGTTGACCACCATCGTGGCGAGCGCCTCACCCTCGACGTCCTCGGCGATCACCAGGAGCGGCTTGCCCGAGCGCGCCACCTGCTCCAGGAGGGGCAGCATGTCCTTCATCACGCTGATCTTCTTCTCGTGGATCAGGATCGCGGCGTCCTCGATGACGACCTCCATCCGCTCGGCGTCCGTCACGAAGTAGGGGGAAAGGTAGCCCCGGTCGAACTGCATCCCCTCGACCACGTCCAGGACGGTCTCGGAGGACTTGGACTCCTCCACCGTGATCACGCCGTCCTTGCCGACCTTCTCCATGGCCTCGGCGATCAGGTTGCCGATCGTCTTGTCGTTGTTGGCGGCGATGGTCGCGACCTGTGAGATCTCCTTCTTGTCCTTGGTGGACTTGGACAGCCTCTTCAGATCCTCCACCACCGCCGCCACGGCCTGCTCGATGCCGCGCTTGAGCCCCATGGGGTTGGCGCCTGCCGTGACGTTCTTCAGGCCTTCCCGGAAGATGGCCTGGGCGAGGACCGTGGCGGTGGTCGTGCCATCGCCCGCCACATCCGAGGTCTTGGAGGCCACCTCCTTGATCATCTGGGCCCCCATGTCCTCGTAGT
>JBBTEL010000248.1:0-5380 GCA_038042325.1 Candidatus Methylomirabilota bacterium | reverse complement strand
GCGGGGAGAATCGGCCTGCGGCCGACCGAGTAATACTCGAACCCGAGCCGCCGCATGCGGTCGGGCTCGTAGAAGTTCCGGCCGTCGAAGATCACGGGGCGCCGCATGAGCGAGCGCAGGCGTTCGAGGTTCAGGAACTTGAACTCGTTCCACTCGGTGACGAGCGCGAGGGCGTCGGCCTTCTCGGCGGCCTCGTAGGGCGAGGCGCAGTACGTGACCCCCCGCGGGAGGAGCCGCCGGGCGTTCTCCGTCGCCACCGGGTCGTACGCCTTGATCTTCGCCCCGGCCTCGTGGAGAAGCGCCACCACCTCGACACTCTTGGCCTCGCGCATGTCGTCGGTGTTGGGCTTGAAGGCCAAGCCGAGGACGGCGATCACCTTGTCATCCAGCGGGCCCAGCGCCTTCCGCATCGTCTCGACGAAGTGCTGGGCGCGCTCCCGATTGATCTCGGCCACGCCCTTGAGGAGCTTGAAGTCGTAGCCGAGCGTCGCCGCGGTCTGGATGAGGGATTCCACGTCCTTGGGCAGGCAGGCGCCCCCGAACCCGAGCCCCGCCTGGAGGCACGCCGGGCCGATCCGCGGGTCGAGCCCCAGTCCCTTGATTACCTGGGTCACGTCCGCCCCCGCCAGCTCGCAGACGTTGGCGATGGCGTTGACGAACGAGATCTTGGCGGCAAGGAAGGCGTTGGAGGCGTACTTGATCATCTCCGCCGAGGGCACGTCCGTGATGATCATCGGGCGCCCGAGCTGGGCGTAGAGCTCCAGCAGCGTCATGGCGACCTGCTGGGTGGGCGCCCCGATCACGATCCGGTCCGGCCGGAGGGTGTCCTCGATGGCCGAGCCCTCGCGGAGGAACTCGGGGTTGGAGACCACGTCGAAGGCCATGGGCGTCGGCTGGTTCTTGGCGATGATCTCCCGCACCAGGTCGCCGGTTCCCACCGGCACCGTGGACTTGTTGACGATGACCTTGTAGCTGTCCATGGCCCGGGCGATTCCCCGGGCGACGTCCTCCACCGCCGAGAGGTCCGTCTCGCCGTTGGTCTTGGCCGGCGTCCCGACCGCGATGAAGATGAGCTCGGATCGCTTGACGGCGTCGGCGAGGCTTGTCGTGAAGGTGAGCCGGCCGTCGGCGACGTTCCGCGCCACCATCTCTTCCAGGCCGGGCTCGTAGATCGGCATCCGACCCTGCTTCAGGCCCTCGATCTTCTCGCGGACGTTGTCCACGCAGATGACGTCGTTGCCCAGGTCGGCGAAGACCGCCCCCGTGACGAGCCCCACGTATCCGGTGCCGACGACGCAGATATTCACGGCTCAGAAACTATAGCAGAAACGCGCAGCAGCGCCAACATCGGTGGGGCTCAGCCGCCGGCGGTGCTCTTGCTCCGCTCCCGTGCGGCGACCACGAAGGATTGGAGCCACCGGTCCCGCTCCAGGAGCTCGGGGGGAATGCGGGCAGCCATCTCGAGGAGAGTTCCAGTCTCTTGGCTCCGCCAGCAGTCGCGCAATCCGGTCCGGAGCGTCTCGACGTCGTCGCCGCTTAGGGAGGCCGCGCCCCGGCGCAGGCGCTCGAATCGCTCGAGTCGCCGGACCTCCCGCGGAGTCGGCGCATGCGGGAGGGTGAGGCAGAGCCTCCGCAGGGCCGAGACGGTCATCAGGGTTTCCCCCACGGATCGCTTCAGCCCAGGCTGACTCATTCTTGTCCCTCCGGACCCAGGGCCTCCAGGTCGGCAAGGTCCTGAGGGGATGCCCGCAGTCGCTTGAGGGCGCGCAGCCCCTCGATGGAAACAATCCAGAGACGTTTCCCTCCCCAATCGAGCTGTTGACGAGCCCTCAACACCTCCTCCAATTGGGGAGAGTCGGCCAGGAGGAGGTCGAGGGGCAGAAGATCGGAGCCGGCGATCTTCGTAAGCCGTTGGATTCGAAGCCTCCCCTGAGCGACGGCCATCGGTGGCCCTCCTCGCTGAAAACCTAGCGCCCCGAGGACGGGCAGGGCCCGGTCCAAATCTGCGGCACTGATCACCAGGTCGATATCCTCCGTGGCCCGCGGCGTGGTATAGATGGACACCGCGACCCCTCCGGCAATTGCGTAGGGAATGCTCCCGGCCTCGAGGGCCTCGATGACCTGCCGGAGTTCCTCCTCGAGGTTCAACATCGGCTCAACGAGCGAGCGCCGCAGCGCTAGTCCTCAACGGGCCAGGGATCGGACTTCGGCTCGACCGTCGTCATGGGCGAGTCGAGCCAGCACCCGGGGAGGAGCAGGGCCGCCGAAACCAGCAGGAGCGCCGCGCTTGCGGCCATCATGGTCAGAAGGACCACTCGGAGAAGAGCTTCTGCTTGAAGCGGGCCATCTCCTCCATCGGCGGGGTATCGCTCCGGCCGAGCAGCTCCATCGCCATGTCGTTCATCCGGCGGAGGCGGCGGGCCAGCACTTCGGCGATCGCCCCGAGGAGCTTGTGGGCGGCCAGGTTGTCGCGCTCGAGGAGGCGGAGGAAGGTCTCCCGGGCGAGCACCCGGAACTCTGCGTCCGTCGTCGCGCGGACGGTGGCGGAGTGCCGGCGCTCGGAGACGAGGCTCATTTCACCGAGGACTGAGGGGGCATCGACGGTGGCGAGCTGCTGGCTCGGGCCGTTCGGCCCCTGCTTGACGACCTCCACGCTTCCCTTGAGGAGGAGGAAGAGCCCGCTCCCCTCCTCGCCCTCGCGGAACACGATGCTCCCCGCGGGGACCGATCGCGGCCGCGTCGCCGCCAGGATCTCCTCCGCCTGGGAGGGCGTCAGGGTCTTGCAGAGGACGGTGCAGACCGTCTGGATCAGGTCCTGCGAGGTCATCCTCAGAGGCCTCGAAGGACGGTGGCGCGGCCGACCCGCCCGATGGCCACGATGAAATCCTCGGAGGGGGGCTCCGCCCCCCTTCCGATTCCTCCCCCCAAGGGTTGCGCCGGCCAAGCCGGCGCTCGAACGTGCGCTGGGTAGTTCAGGACGCGCATCGTGTCACAGTCCCCGCAGGACGGTGGCGCGGCCGACCCGCCCGATGGCCACGATGAAGGCGGCGGTCCTGAGCGGCACCCGCCGCTCCCGAGCCACGCGCGAGAGCGTCGCGTACGCCTCGCTCATGTAGCGCCGGAGCTCGGCGGCGATCTTCGCCTCCTCCCAGGTGAACTGCTGGATGTTCTGGGTCCATTCGAAGTAGGAGACCGTGACCCCCCCGGCGTTGGCGTACACGTCCGGGAGGATCTGGACGCCGCGCCGGGTGAGGATTTCGTCGGCCTCGGGCGTGGTCGGCGCGTTGGCGGCCTCCACCAGGTAGCGGGCGCGGACGTCGTTGGCGTTCTCCTTCGTCAGGACGCCTCCCAACGCCGCGGGGATCAGCACGTCCACGTCCGAGACGAGCAGCTCCGCGTTCGAGATGGAGTCCGCCCCCGGAAACCCGACGACGGTCCTGGCGCGCCTCGCGTGCTCCAGGAGCTTGGGAATGTCGAGCCCCTCGGGATTCCGGATGCCTCCCTGCTGGTCGCTCACGGCGACGATGCGGGCGCCGGCCTCGTGGAGAAAGCGGGCCGTCCAGGAGCCCACGTTGCCGAAGCCCTGGATGGCGCAGCGCTTGCCCTTGATCTCCCCGCCGCCCACGTCCTTCAAGAATTCCTCCATGGCGAAGACGACGCCCCGGCCGGTGGCCTCCTCGCGCCCCTTGGAGCCGAAGAGGTCCACGGGCTTGCCGGTCACGACGGCGGGGGAGAAGCCGTGGATCTTGGAGTACTCGTCCATGATCCAGGCCATCACCTGGGCGTTGGTGCCCATGTCGGGGGCGGGGATGTCGGTCTGGGGGCCGATGATGTCGTGGATCTGCTCGATGAGACGCCGGGTGAGCCGCTCGAGCTCCCGCTCGGAGATCTTAGACGGGTCCACCGCGATGCCGCCCTTGGCCCCGCCGTAGGGGAGGTTCACGATGGCGGTCTTCCAGGTCATCAGCGAGGCCAGGCCGAGGGCCTCGTCCATGTCCAGGGACGGGTGGTAGCGGAGGCCGCCCTTCATGGGACCGCGGCTCCGGTCGTGCTGGACCCGGTAGCCGATGAACGTGCCCAGCTCGCCCGAGTCGAGCGTGATGGAGACGTCCACCTTCACCTCCCGGAAGGGCGTGACGAGCATCCGCTCCACGTGGGAGGAGACGTCCATGATCCGGGCGGCCCGCCGGAAGTAGTAGTTGACCTCCTCGAACCCGGCCATGCGCTAGCTCGCCAGCTTCAGCAAGGTATGGAGGAGGACGTTGGCGCCGCGCTCGATCGCCCGCCGGTCGCTCGACTCGTCGGGCCGGTGGCTCCTGCCGCCCCTGGACGGGATGAAGATCATCCCCGCCTTCGTGATCGTGGCGAGGTTCTGGGCGTCGTGCCCGGCGCCCGACGGCATCCGGAGCGTTCGGAGCTTCAAGGTCGCGGCGGCGGCCTCGATCGTGCGCTGGACCTCCGGGGCCATTCGCGCCGGCTCGTTCCGCGAGATCCTTTCGATCGCCACTCGGATTCCTCGACGCCTCGCAATGCGTTTCGCGAGGGAGGCGCACTCCCGGTCGAGCCGGCCCAGGATCTTCCCGTCCAGCTCGCGCATCTCCTGGAGGAGCGCGGCGCGCGAGGGGACGATGTTCGTCACGCCCGGCTTGACCTCCACCACGCCGAAGTTGGTCACGCTCCTCCCGCTCCCGCGCCTGACGACGTGCTCGCGCGCCGTGAGCGCGTACTCGGCGGCGGCGAGGAAGGCGTCCTTCCGGCGCGCCATCGGGGTCGTCCCCGCGTGGTCGGGCTCGCCCTGAAAGACGATCCGGTTCCGGCGGATGCCGACGATGCCTTCCACGACCCCGATGGGGATGCCTTTCGCCTCCAGGTGGGGGCCCTGCTCGATGTGGAGCTCGACGTAGGCGGCCACGCTCCCGGGGTCCGCGGGGGCGCGCGGCGTCTCGCGGGCGTTGAAGCCGGCGCGCGCCATGGCGTCCACCAGCCGCTCGCCGTCCGATGCCCGCATCTCAGGGATCTTCGCCGCGTCCAGCTTTCCCGTGAACGCCCGCGAGCCGAAGAGGCTCCCGTACCGCCCCTCCTCGTCGCTCCACGCGACGACGGCCAGCGGCCGCTTCACTGGCAGCCCGGCCTCCCGGATGGTTCTCAGGCATTCGAGAGCGGCCAGGACGCCGAGCGCCCCATCCAGGGTTCCGCCGTCGGGGACCGAATCGATGTGGGAGCCGGTGAGGACCAGGGGCGCGCCGTCACCGAGCCTGCCGAAGGTGTTGCCGGCGGGATCGACCGACGTCTCGAGGCCTGCCTCCTTCATCTGCGCCAGCAGCCAGGCGCGGGCTTCCTCGTGGGCGGGGCTCCAGGCCGGGCGCGACACGCCGCCGCC
>JBBTEL010000247.1:0-1920 GCA_038042325.1 Candidatus Methylomirabilota bacterium | reverse complement strand
GGGAGAGAGGCACACGGGCCGTGCGGTCCCCGTCCTGAGCTTCCACCAGGGAGGGAATGCCCTTCCAGAAGATCACCCGGTACGTCGCCACTACGCCGCCCGCAACCACATGGCCAAGTCGTTGCGGGTTGCCGGTCGCGGCGGGACGAGAACCGAGCCGCCCAAGGGGGCGCCTACGCCGTGACGACCTTCCGCTTGCGGCGGGCGACGCCGGTGTCGTAGGCCGCCTGGGCGACCGCCGAGGCCACCGCCTCCACCACCCGCTTGTCGAACACCGACGGGGTGATATACTCCGAGTTGAGCTCCGACTTCGACACGATGTTGGCGATGGCGTGGGCGGCGGCGATCTTCATCTCGTCGTTGACGGTCCGGGCCCGGACGTCGAGGAGTCCCCGGAAGATCCCCGGGAAGCCGCACACGTTGTTGATCTGGTTCGGGTAGTCGGAGCGCCCCGTCGCCATGACCTTCACGTGCCGGCCCGCCTCCTCGGGCATGATCTCCGGCACCGGATTGGCCATCGCGAAGACGATCGGGTCCCGCGCCATCCGCTTGATGTCCTTCAGGGTCACCACGCCGGGCCCCGAGAGCCCGATGAAGACGTCGGCCCCTTCCAGGGCCTGGCCGATCTCCCCTCGGAGCCGCTTCGGGTTCGTGTGCTCGGCGAACCACACCTTCATGGGATTCATGTTCTCCTTGCGCCCCTTGTAGAGGATCCCGCTGCGGTCGGAGCCGATGACGTGCCGCACGCCGACCTTCATCAGGAGCTTCGCGGTGGCGATGGCGGAGGCGCCCGCCCCGCTGAAGACCACCGTGACGTCGGACATCCGCTTCTTCACGATCTTGAGCGCGTTGATCAGCGCCGCCAGGACGACCACGGCGGTGCCGTGCTGATCGTCGTGGAAGACCGGGATGTCCAGCTCCTCCTTGAGCCGCTCCTCGATGGTGAAGCAGCGGGGGGCGGAGATGTCCTCCAGGTTGATGCCCCCGAAGACGGGGGAGATCGCCTTCACGATCTTCACGATCTCGTTCGGGTCCTTGGTGGCGAGACAGATGGGAAAGGCGTCCACGCCGGCCAGCTCCTTGAAGAGGAGGGCTTTGCCCTCCATCACCGGCAGGGCCGCGCGCGGGCCGATGTCGCCGAGCCCGAGGACCGCGGTGCCGTCGGTGACGACCGCGACACAGTTCTGTTTGATGGTGAGCGTGTAGGCCTTTTCCGGGTCCTCGTGGATGGCCATGCAGACCCGGGCGACTCCCGGCGTGTAGGCCATGGACAGGTCGTCCCGCGTCTTCACCGCCATCTTCCCCCTCACCTCGATCTTGCCTCCCAGGTGCATGAGGAAGGTGCGGTCCGAGACGTTGACGACCTTGACCCCGGAGACCGCGCGCAGGCGATCGACGACCTGCGCGCCGTGCTTGTCGTCGCGGGCCTTGAAGGTGATGTCCCGCGTGACGGTATCCCTCCCCACCTGGACCAGGTCGATGGCCCCGATGTCGCCGCCGGCCTTGCCGATGGCGGAGGTGACTTTCCCGAGCATCCCCGGGCGGTTCACGATATCGAGCCTTACGGTCATGCTATAGCTGGCACTGGGGGCGCCGATCATGGGGCGGTCCTCCTCTTAGAACGATGAAGATAAGTGCGGATCAGGGACTCTGGTGGCAAAAAATGTTCCAGTTGAGCGTCTCCCGGGCCCGCTCGGCCCGGTGACAGCGGTCCGGTTTCCAGTCGGGGAACGTGCTCGCGCACCCGGTCAGCACCGAAAGCGAGACGGCCAGGAGGCCCAGCCGGAACCACCGGGACCCGAGCGCGCCTTTCGCCGGACTCATGGCCCCATTCCACCCGTTCCCGAGCCCGCCGTCAAGAGCATACCTTGACAGCCGCCGCCCCCGCCGCTACTGTGGAGCCTGACCGACCCGCGCCCA
>JBBTEL010000246.1:2332-8433 GCA_038042325.1 Candidatus Methylomirabilota bacterium | reverse complement strand
GTCCAGACGAAGGTGTAGTAGCGCGCGCCCACGTCTTGCAGGTCGCAGACGAGGGTGTCGAGGCCGCGGAGCATGGCTGGACTGGGCGCGCGTCGCCGCCCGTAGAGGCTGTGCGCGGGGAGGCGGGTGGCCGGATCCCTGGCGGCGGCGATCGCGGCGTGGTCCTGGGCGGCACCCCAGAGGCCATGCTCAGGGGCGAAGAGGGCGGTCAGCCGCGCGCCCCGGATGGATCCGATGAGGTCCACGGCGTAGTCGAGGTCGCGATTCACCGACGCCTGATGGCAGAGGAGGCCGAGTCTCCCGCCCCTGATGCGGGAGAGGTGGGAAGCCAGCAGCCGGTCGAGCCCGGTCAGGACGCGCGCCATGGCGTGTCCAATCTAGCACGGCGATACCCCGCGCTGTTTCCTCGGAGGGGGGCTTCGCCCCCCTTCCGATTCCTCCCCCCAGGGATCGTGATATCTTGAAGCCGCGATGGCCCGCCGCTTTCGCTACGAGGCCCTCCCCACGGAACGGCCCAACCCCCGCAGTCGCAGCCTCGACTCCCTCTCTCCCATCGGGTTCGTGACGCTGATGAACCAAGAAGACCGCCGGGTCGCCGTCGCCGTGGGTCGTGTCGGGCGCGAGATCGCCCGGGCCGTCAACCTGGTGGCCGGCGCGCTCCAATCGGGCGGCAGGCTGTTCTTCGTCGGAGCCGGCACGAGCGGCCGGCTGGGAGTGCTGGAGGCGGCGGAGTGCCCGCCGACGTTCAGCACGCCGCCGTCACTCGTCCAGGCGATCATGGCCGGCGGCCGGGCTTCGGTGTTTCGCTCGCGCGAAGGCGCCGAGGATCGAGCCGGCGAGGGGAAACGGGCCATCGCCCGGCGGGTGAGGGCAGGGGACGTCGTCGTGGGGATCGCGGCGAGCGGGGTCACGCCGTTCGTGAGGGCGGCACTGGCCGAGGCCCGGCGCCGGCGAGGGCGGACAGTCCTGGTCGCGATGGATCGGCGTAGCCCGTTGAGCCGGCTGGCCGACGTCGTGATCGCTCCGCGCGTCGGGCCCGAGGTCCTGACGGGGTCTACTCGCTTGAAGGCCGGCACGGCCACCAAGATGATCCTGAACATCCTCACGACGGCGGCGTTCGTCAGGCTGGGGAAGGTGTACGGCAACTGGATGGTGGATCTTCAGCCGCGGTCGCGGAAGCTCCGGGCCCGGGCCGAGCGGCTGGTTCAGATCCTCGGGAGGGTCTCGCGCGCTCGGGCGCGGCGCTATCTGGGCGCGGCCGGCGGGCGCACGAAAGTCGCCATCGTCATGGCCCGCAGAAACCTCAGCGCCCGAGCGGCCTCCCGTCTCCTGCGGGAAGCAGGCGGCTCGCTCAGGCGCTGTCTTGATGCATGACCCTCACTGCGTTACCGGGGGCGCCGCGGGGGGCGGCGGCACAGCCGGTGGAGGCGGCGGGGAGTTGGGAATCCAGGCCCAGTAATACTGGCTTCCGTTGTAGTGGAGCTCGTACCGGCCGTGAGGGTAGTACACGACGGACGGGGCCGGCGGCGGAGGCGGTTGAACCACCACGACCTGCGGCTGCTGGGTGTAGATCACCTGGGGCGGCGGCGAGACGTAGACCGGCTGGGAGACGTACACGGGCGTGGCGTGGGCCGGCCTGGGGTGAAGCAGCGGCGCCACCAACTGGTTGAAAACGGCGAAGGAGGCCAGCCCGAGGGCCACGTTGGTGGCCGTACTGCTCCCCCCATGGCCCCTGCCACCCGCATAGGCCGCCGGGGCCGTGAATCCGACCAGCAGCGCTGCGACCAGGAGCAAAGAGATCAGCCGACGCATAGTCCTCACCTCCCTTCTTGCCTGGTTTGACGGGGAGGGGGGCCGGCCTATTCAGGGGGGCCCGTTTGTGCTAGATAGTGAGCACCTATGGACTTCGAATTCACTCCGAAGGAGCAGGCGTTCCGTCAGGAAGTGAGGGCGTGGCTCCAGGCCCACCTCCCGCGCGACCTCCAGCTGGGGTCTTTCGCTTTCTCCCGCGCCGACCGGGAGCACGTGGATCGCCTGCGCGCCTGGCAGCGGACGCTCTACGAGGGCGGCTGGGTGGGGCTCAACTGGCCGGTCAAGTACGGCGGGCGCGGCGCCTCCATCGTCGAGCAGATCATCTTCTACGAGGAGCTGGCGCGGGTCCAGGCGCCGCCGCCCGTCAACCGCGGTGGCCTCAGCATGCTCGGGCCCACGCTCATGGCCCACGGTACCGAGGCCCAGGTCCAGCGCTTCCTGCCGAAGATCCTCACCGCCGAGGAGATCTGGTGCCAGGGCTTCTCCGAGCCCAACGCGGGCTCCGACCTGGCGAACCTCCAGTGTCGCGCCGTTCGCGACGGCGATGATTTCATTCTGACCGGCCAGAAAGTGTGGACGAGCCTGGCCCACGTGGCCGACTGGGGGTTCTTTCTCGCGCGGACCGATCCGGCGGCGCCGAAGCACAAGGGGATCACCTTCTTCCTGCTGGACA
Organism: Candidatus Methylomirabilota bacterium; assembly: GCA_038042325.1. Lineage (GTDB taxonomy): Bacteria > Methylomirabilota > Methylomirabilia > Rokubacteriales > CSP1-6 > CSP1-6. The sequence continues at coordinate 5,948 of JBBTEL010000246.1, read as the reverse complement.
TGCGCACTCCGGGGATCACGGTCACGCCGCTCCGCCAGATGACGGGTGAAGCCGAGTTCAACGAGGTGTTCCTCGAGAACGTGCGGGTTCCGGCGGCCAACGTCGCGGGAGAGGTGAACCGGGGGTGGGAGGTCGCGATGACCACACTCGCTTACGAGCGTGACGTCTTGACCTTCATCAGGAACATCTCGCTCCGGATGGCCGTCGAGCGGCTGGTCGAGCTGGCGAAGAAGACGAAGCGGAACGGCGGCAGGGCGGCCGACGATCCGCTGGTGCGCCAGAAGATCGTCTCCATCCTGATCGGGGAGAAGTGCCTGCAGCTCGGCGGCTACCGGAGCCTCACCCGCCTCATCCAGGGGAAGGCGCCCGGGCCCGAGGGGTCCACCTCCAAGCTCGCCTGGAGCCAGGTGGACCAGGAGCTGGCCGAGCTGGCGACTGAGATCCTGGGGCCCGCGAGTCAGATCGCGGAGGGCGCCTGGGCTCCGGACGAGGGGCAGTGGGCGTACAACTGTCTCTTGGCTCGGGCCAGCACGATCCGGGCCGGCACCTCTGAAATTCTGAAAAACATTCTGGGTGAACGCGTCCTGGGGTTGCCGAAGGACTAGGCCCCCTCACCCACTCAGATGCCCCTCACCTCTTCTCCTCTCCCCCAGGGGGGAGAGGCAGGGTGAGGGGGGAGAGGGGAGGGTGAGGGGGTGGAGGGCACCAGATGACTGACACCGAGCTGCTCTACGAGGTGAAGGACCGGATCGCGACGCTCACGCTGAACCGTCCCGACAAGCTGAACGCCTTCACCGGCCCCATGATCGAGCGCTGGGCGTGGGCGCTCGGGGAGGCTCAGCGCGATCCCGACGTCAACGTGGTGGTCGTCACCGGCGCCGGCAGGGCGTTCTGCGCCGGCGGCGACGTGGGGCGGATGGGCGAGGGCGAGCCGACCCCGCTCGACCACAAGAACGCGCTGTGGGAGCGGATCCACCAGATCCCGAAGACGCTGGACCTGATGGACAAGCCCGTCATCGCCATGGTCAACGGCATGGCCGTCGGGGCCGGGATGGGGATGGCGCTCCAGTGCGACCTCCGGATCGCCTCCGAGGAGGCCAAGTTCTCGACGGGCTACGTCAAGGTGGGGCTCGTACCCGGCGACGGCGACGCGTTCTTCCTCCCGCGGCTGGTCGGCATCGCGAAGGCGCTCGAGCTGCTCTGGACCGGGGATTTCGTCGAGGCGCGGGAGGCCGAGCGGCTCGGCATCGTCAACAAGGTCGTGCCCGCGGGGGACCTCCGCCAGTACACCTGGGAGCTCGCGCGCCGCATCGCCGACGGGCCCCAGATCGCAATTCGCATGATGAAGCGTGTCGCCTACCAGAGCCTCAGGCTCGACGTCCGCACGCACCTCGACCTGGTCTCCTCCCACATGGCGGTCGTCCGGGAGACCGAAGACCACAAGGAGGGCGTGCAGGCCTTCAAGGAGAAACGCCCGCCCAAGTTCACCGGCCGGTGAAAACGAGGGAAGCCCCATGGAGCGACACGACATCCTCTTCAATGGCCGGATCGCCTCGCTGCCGCCGGTGGCGACGGCGCGAAAGGGGCCGATGCGGCTTATCCGCCCGCTCGTGTTCGTGACGGAGGACTTGACGACAGAGTACGCCCGGGCGCAGGGCTTCCTCACGGTCGGCTGTGTCTGCGCCGACAAGGAGGGCGTCCGCCGCGAGATCCGCGAGTTTCTCTCCGGCGTGAGACGCCGGCACCCGGGGGCGGCCAACTCCATCAGGGCCGCCCTGAAACCGCTTGCCCACGCCGCGCGGCTCAGGCAGGATAGCAGCGAAAGGAGACACCTCTCATGGCAGACGCTGTCATCGTCTCGACCGCCCGCGTCCCCATCGGCAAGGCCTACCGCGGCGCCTTCAACAATACCCACGGCGCGACCCTCGCCGGCCATGTGATCAGGCACGCGGTCGAGCGGGCCCGCCTCGACCCGGCGGAGGTCGAGGACGTGATCCTGGGGTGCGCCATGCCCGAGGGCGCCACCGGCCAGAACATCGGCCGCCAGTCCGCGCTGCGCGCCGGCCTCCCCGTCACCACGGCGGGCGCGACCGTCAACCGGTTCTGCTCGTCGGGGATGCAGGCGATCGCCATGGCGGCCCAGCGCGTCATCGTCGATCGGGTGCCGATCATGGTCGCCGGCGGCGTCGAGTCGATCAGCCTGGTGCAGACCGAGCACCAGAACAAGCACCGCCTCCGCGAGGAGTGGATCGACAAGCACAAGCCGGAAATTTACATGACCATGATCGAGACCGCCGAGGTCGTGGCGAAGCGCTACTACATCACCCGCGAGGCCCAGGACGAGTACGCGCTGGTGAGCCAGCAGCGGACGGCGGCGGGGCAGCGGAACGGCCGCTTCGACGCCGAGATCGTGCCGCTCCCCACGCGGAAGCTGGTGCAGGACAAGACGACCGGCGAGGTCCGCGAAGAGGAAGTCACGCTCAAGCAGGACGAGGGGAACCGTCCCGACACGACCGCGGAGGGACTGGCGCAGCTCAAGCCCGTGACGGGCGAGAAGGGCCACATCACGGCGGGCAACGCGAGCCAGCTCTCCGACGGGGCGTCGGCCTGCGTGGTGATGGACGCCAAGCTGGCGGAGCGCCGCGGCCTCCAGCCGCTCGGCATCTACCGCGGGCTGGCCGTGGCCGCCTGCGAGCCCGACGAGATGGGGATCGGGCCGGTCTTCGCCGTGCCGCGGCTGCTCGAGCGTTTCGGCCTCAAGATGGACCAGATCGACCTCTGGGAGCTGAACGAGGCCTTCGCGGTGCAGGTCGTGTACTGCCGCGACCGGCTGGGGCTCCCCATGGAGAAGCTCAACGTGGACGGCGGCGCGATCTCGATCGGTCATCCCTACGGGATGAGCGGCGCGCGCATGGTCGGCCACGCGCTGATCGAGGGCAAGCGGCGCGGCGCCAGGTACGTTGTCTGCACGATGTGCATCGGTGGGGGCATGGGCGCCGCGGGCCTCTTCGAGGTGGCCTGAGCCGATCGGGGCCCGATGATCCGCGAGGTGCCCGGCCGCCGGCCGCGCATCGACCCCGACGCGTACGTGGACCCCGCCGCCTTGGTGATCGGCGCCGTGATCATCGAGGCGGGAGCCAGCGTCTGGCCCACCGCCGTGCTCCGGGGCGACCAGGATAACTACGTGAGGCTGGGCCGGAATTCGAACGTCCAGGACGGGGCGATCCTCCACGTCACGCCCGAGTTCCCGTGCCTGGTGGGCGACAACGTCACCATCGGCCACCGGGCGGTCGTGCACGCCTGCACCGTGATGAGCAACGTTCGGATCGGGATCGGCGCGATGGTCCTGAACGGGGCCGTGGTGGAGGAAGGCGCCCAGGTCGGGGCCGGTGCCCTGGTCCCTCCGGGGAAGGTCGTGCCGGCGGGCTGGCTTGTGATGGGGGTGCCCGCCACCCCGGTGAGGCAGATGAGTCCCGAGGAGATCGAAGACATCCTGCGCAACGCCCGGGAGTACGTGGCGCTCTGGCGCCGCGACTACGGGAAGAAGTAGCGGGGAGGCGTCCATGCACGTCGGAATGGCCACGGTCTTCCAGAACCCAAAGAAGTCCCGGGCCGA
>JBBTEL010000246.1:0-2232 GCA_038042325.1 Candidatus Methylomirabilota bacterium | reverse complement strand
CCATGCACGTCGGAATGGCCACGGTCTTCCAGAACCCAAAGAAGTCCCGGGCCGACCTCGAGGTCTACCGGAACGAGCTGAGGCTGGCCGACCTCGCCGAGCCGCTGGGCTTCCAGTCGATCTGGGGCGTCGAGCACCACTTCACCGACTACACCATGTGCCCCGACGTGCTCCAGTTCCTGACCTACATGGCGGGGCGGACCGAGCGCTGCCAGCTCGGCTCCATGGTCGTCGTCCTCCCCTGGCACGATCCCATGCGCGTGGCCGAGGAGGTGGCGATGCTCGACAACATCTCCAACGGCCGCCTGATCCTGGGCCTCGGCCGCGGCGCCGGCAAGGTCGAGTTCGACGGCTTCCGCCTCCCCATGGAGGAGTCGCGCCAGCGCTTCGTCGAGAGCGCCCAGATGCTGCTGCGAGGCCTCGAGACCGGCTACTGCGAGTACGACGGCACCTTCGTCAAGCAGCCGCGGGCCGCCATCCGCCCGGCGCCCTTCAAGACGTTCCGCGGCCGCACCTACGCCGCGGCGGTGTCGCCCGAGTCGGCGCGCGTGATGGCCGAGCTCGGCGTCGGCATCCTGATCATCCCGCAAAAGCCCTGGGCCGAGGTCGCCAAGGAGCTCGATGCCTACCGGACGATCTATCGCGAAGTGAACAAGACCGAAGCGCCGCCGCCCATCTCCGCCGGCTGGACCTTCTGCGACGAGAGCGCCGAGCGCGCCCATGAGATGGCGAGCCGCTACATCGGCGGCTACTTCGAGACGGTCCTCGACCACTACAACTTCGCCAGCGATCACCTGGCGAAGACCAAGGGCTACGAGTACTACGGGAAGATGGCCGAGAAGATCGCGACCTACGGCTCCGATAAGGTGACCGACTTCTTCACGAACCTCCAGGTGTGGGGGACGCCCGAGCAGTGCTACGAGAAGATCCTCGACGTCCGCGACCGGGTCGGCAACGAGACCTTCGTCGGCGTCTTCAGCTACGCGGGGATGCCGTACGATGAGGCGGAGCGGAACATGCGCCTGTTCGCGCGCGAGGTGATGCCGGCCCTCCAGAAGCTCGGGCGCGAGACGCGCCCCGCGGCTCAAGCGGCCGTCGCAGCGCGGCAGGCCGGCAAGGAGCTCGACGTCGGGCTCCTCGGAACCTGATCGAAGGAGGACGGTGATGGAATTCGAATACTCCAAGCGGACGAAGATGTTCATGGAGCAGCTCACGGAGTTCATGGACAAGCACGTCTACCCGAATGAGCAGACGTTCGTGGACCAGCTCCACGCCCAGCCGACGCGCTGGCAGGTGCCGCCCATCATGGAGGAGCTGAAGGCCAAGGCGCGGGAGCGGGGGCTCTGGAACCTCTTCCTGCCTGAGAGCGAGCACGGCGCCGGCCTGACGAACCTGGAATATGCGCCCCTCTGCGAGATCATGGGGCGCTCCCCGATCGCGCCGGAGGTGTTCAACTGCTCGGCGCCCGACACGGGGAACATGGAGGTGCTGGTCCGCTACGGCACGGAAGCCCAGAAGAAGCAGTGGCTCACGCCGCTCCTGGAGGGCAAGATCCGTTCCGCCTTCGCCATGACCGAGCCCAAGGTCGCCTCCTCCGACGCCAGCAACATCGAGGCCTCCATCGTCCGCCAGGGCGAGGAGTACGTCATCAACGGCCACAAGTGGTGGACCTCGGGGATCGGCGACCCGCGCTGCAAGCTCCTCATCTTCATGGGCAAGACCGACCCCAAGAACCCGGACAAGTACAAGCAGCAGTCCATGATCCTGGTCCCCCGCGACGCGCCCGGGATCAAGATCGTCCGCATGCTGACGGTGTTCGGCTACGACGACGCCCCTCACGGCCACGGCGAGGTGGTCTTCGAGAACGTGCGGGTGCCGGCCTCCAACATGCTGCTGGGCGAGGGCCGCGGCTTCGAGATCGCCCAGGGGCGCCTCGGCCCCGGGCGCATCCATCACTGCATGCGCCAGATCGGCGTCGCCGAGCGGGCGCTGGAGGCCATGTGCCGGCGCGCCCAGGAGCGAGTGGCCTTTGGCAAGCGGCTGGCCGACAACGACATCACGCTGGAGCGCATCGCCCAGTCGCGGATCGAGATCGAGCAGGCGCGCCTCCTGGTCCTCAAGGCCGCCTACATGATGGACACGGCGGGGAACAAGGTGGCCAAGCAGGAGATCGCGGCGATCAAGGTGGCGGTGCCCAACATGACGCTCCGGGTCGTCGAGCGCGCCATGCAG
>JBBTEL010000245.1:3481-6048 GCA_038042325.1 Candidatus Methylomirabilota bacterium | reverse complement strand
ACGGCGAGGACCACGCCGGCGGCGCGCGAGAGCGCCCGGGCGAACCGGGGCTCCCGGTAATCCTGGGGGAGATAGGGATTGATGACGAGCACCGGGACGCCCTGCGCCGCCAGCCCCGCGAGACCCTGGACGACCTCGTCGAAGAGGGCGGCCGCTTCCGGGACCGGCACCTCGTGATCGTGGAAGGTGGCCGCGGGCCCCACCGCCACCACGCCGTCGGCGGGCAGTTCTCTCACGGCTTGAGGAAGGCGTTTGATCACGAGGGCATGCAATTGGTGGCAGGTGAAGGCCCGGGAGACGTACACGCGCGCGAGCAGTTCCCGGGGATTCCGCCCCGCCCGCTTGGCGAGCCGCGCCACGGCGTAGGGATCGAACGCGTTGACGCCGTCCACCCAGCACAGCCGGTCGCCGGCCAGGAGCGACCGGACCGCGATGGTGAGCCCCAGCCGCATGACGAACGGCATCCCCTGGAGCAGAACCACCCCAGCCATCAGAACCCCCGGACGAGCCCGACCACCTTCCCGAGAATCTTGAAGTCCTTCTGTCCCTGCCGCACCAGGATCGGGGCCATGGTGGGATGCTCGGGCTTCAGCACGATGGCCTCGCCCTGCCGCGTGAAGCGCTTCACCGTGGCCTCGTTGTCCAGGAGCGCCACCACGATGTCCCCAGGCTCGGCGCTCTGCTGGCGTTGCACCAGCACCAGGTCCCCCTCCACGATGTGGGCGTTGATCATACTGTCGCCGCGCACCTTGAGCGCGAAGACCTCCTCGCCCTTGCCGGCCAGCCACTCCACCCCGACGGGCAGGGTGCCTTCCAGGTTCTGCTCGGCGAAGAGCGGCTCGCCGGCGGCGATCCGGCCGTACACCGGGACCTCGCGTGTGGCCGGGGCGCGCTCCACCAGGGTCAGGTTGCGGGACGACCGCCCGGCGGTCACGCGCCGCCGCAGGTGGCCCTTCCGCTCCAGCGCCCGGAGATGGTCGAACGCCGCCCGCGGCGTGACGTGGAAGCGCCCGCCGATCTCGCGCACCGTGGGCGGCACGCTATGCCGCTGCGTGAAGGTCTTGATGAAGCCCAGGATCTCGCGTTGCCGCCGGGTCAGCTCGTGCATAGGCCCCCTTCTCGACACCAGAATAGTCATCTCCTGTTTAGTAAGTCAAGCAAAAAAATTAGGCGGACTCCCAGGGGTCGCACACCGGACAGGTCGTGAAGCCCTGCTCCTTGGCTTCCGACACCCGCTTGAAGTACAGCCGCTCCGGCTCCGGGATTCGCCCCGCCCACCCGCAGCTCCGGGCGTGAAAGAGCCGCGAGCCGCGCTGGGCCAGGTAGGGCTCCCCCGGCGCCTCCGCGCTCCCCTCCCCGTACGCGGTCGGCCCCGAGTCGGGAAGCGGCGCCGTCGCGGGGGCCGCCTGAGCCGCCGCGGGTTCAGTCGCCGCCGGCTCCGGCGGCGCGGCGGGGATGGGATCCGGCTCGTTGATGTGGAGATTCGTCTCCACGGTCGAGCGGAACTCCTCCGTGGCCCGGCGGAACTCGCGCATGGCGCGGCCCAGCGCGCGCCCCAACTCCGGCAGCCGCCGCGGGCCGAAGACGAGCAACGCGACGACGAGGATAAGGATGAGCTCCTGGAACCCGATGTCAAACATAGGCAGGGCCCGTCACGTTCCGATCATACCACCGCCCTCGACCTCGGCGAGGAGCGTCCCGAGCTTCGCTTCGAGCAGGCGGAGCAGCACGGGATCGTGGCGGTGGTAGCGATCCTCGATCTCCAGCACGCGGACCTTGGGGGCGGCGTCCGGCCACCGCTCCACGATGAAGGCGCGGTGATCGCCCTCCATGACCGCCACCACGTCGGCCCAGCCCACGTCGTCCCGCGAGAGGGGCCGGAGGCAGAAGGGCGAGATGCCAGCCGAGCGCGCCCCGTACCTCCCGCTCGTGATCTGGCGGAACACGGCCTCGGCGGCGGGGCTCCGGGACACGTTCCCGGTGCAGACAAAGAGGAAATTCACCCCGCGATTCTAGCACGGCCAGGCTGGCATCTTGATGTCAGGATGGCCCCGGCAGCCTGGCATGAGGACGGTCCCGTCAGAAAGGAGATTCAACGAAATCGCGCAGTTTTTCCGCCGGCGCTTTCTGGCATTTATCCTGCTAGCGGTTTCTACCGGGAAGGAATCCGCCATGTCCACTCTGCTGGTCCTGGAACGCCATGAAGCCGCCCCGCGCGACCGGCAGTGGTTTCCCGACCCAAGCACGCTGGATCGCCTCCTGACCCCGGGCCAATCCGAGCGGCGGGCCGAAACCATCCCCGACGGGAAAACGGACGCGAGGCGAGAATCGGCCCGCGCCCGGATCATGGTCGTGGACGACATGCCGGAAATCCAGGAATTCCTACGCGATTTTCTGGAGGAGGAGGGCTACGCGGTGGAGGCCTTCGGCAACGCCACCGACGCCCTCCAGCGGCTGGATGAGTTCCGCCCCGGCGTGATCCTGCTGGACATCCTCATGCCCGGTCTTTCCGGCCTCGCTGCCCTCGAGCAGATCCGGGTCACGAATCCCGAGGTGGGGATCATCAT
>JBBTEL010000245.1:0-3381 GCA_038042325.1 Candidatus Methylomirabilota bacterium | reverse complement strand
GACCGATGAACCTCGTGTCCGAGCGGCTGAACGTCGACGACTACGAAGAGGCGATCGAGCTCTTCTACAAGCGCCACTGGACCGACGGGCTTCCCGTCGTCCTGCCCACCCCGCGCCGCGTCGAGGCGCTGATCGAGCACGTCGGGCGGGACCCCCAGGAGAGCCTCGGGGCCATCCCGCCGAGGGGCGGCGAGGCGACGCTCGAAAAGCTCGCCATCAACGCCGTGATGGGCGGCTGCCAGCCCGACCACTTCCCGGTGGTCCTCGCCGCGATGGAGGCCCTGCTCGACCCGGCGCACAACCTGAACGGCGTCTCCCAGACAACCCACATGTGCGTGTCGCTCATCATCGTCAACGGCCCCATCGCCCGCGAGCTCGGCTTCAACTCCCGCGACGGCGTCTTCGGCAACGGCTACCGCGCCAACGCTGCCGTCGGACGCGCGGTGCGCCTCGCGCTGTGGAACCTGGGGGGCGCGTTCCCGTGGGACACGGACAAGTCCACCCTCTCGCACCCCGGCGAGTACGCGTTCTGCATCGCCGAGGAGGAAGAGGATAACCCTTGGCCGCCGCTCCACGTCGAGCGCGGCTGCCCGCCCGGATCGGACGCCGTCACCGTCTTCGCCTGCGAGGGGCCGCACAGCGTCTTCTGCTACGGGACACCCGAAGAGATGCTGCACGTGCTCGCGGACTCCTTGCAGACGCTCGGGAGCAACAACATCCACGTGCTCGGCCAGACGCTCGTCACGCTGAACCCGCTCAACGCCGAGGAGTTCGCCAAGCGTGGCTGGTCGAAGCAGGACGTCCGCATGTACCTCTGGGAGCACGCGCGCCGGCCGCTGGCCGAGGTCCGCGCCTGCGGCGTCATCCACGAGCAGTTCAGGAAGATGGAGCGGGACGCCGGGCGCTACCCGCTCCGCTACGACCTCGAGAACCCGACGACGCGGCTCCCCGTCACGGCGAGCCCCGAGGACATCCACATCATCGTCGCCGGCGGGCGCAGCTACTTTGCGGCCGTGCTGCCCGGTTGGGGCGGCTTCGGCGGCTTCGCGGTCACGCGCCCGATCCGGCGCCCGCGCTGAAGGAGCACGCGCCATGGAATTCCTGAGCCCCGTCTGGCCGGCCGCGGCGGCGGTCCGGCCGCCCAACAAGCGCCTCCAGGGGATCCAGGGGGCGCGGATCGCCCTCGTGGACGACAACCTCGACACCGCCTTCACCACCCACCTCGAGGCGCTCCTGACCGAGCGCGCCGGCGCCAAGGTGCGGCGCCTCGTCAAGCCGTCCGGCACGGCCCCGTCGCCCCGCGAGCTGATCGAGGAGGCGGCCGCCGGCACCGACGCGGCGGTCGTCGGCATCGGCCTCTGAGGGTCGTGCACGTCGGGCAGTGTGCTCGACGCAGCGGCCCTGGAGAAGAAGGGCCTCCACACGGTCACGATTGTCTGGGACAACTTCGAGAACGCCGCCCGGACCCAGGCGCGGCTCCAGGACGTCCCCGACCTCGAGCTGGTCGTGATCCCGCACCGGCAGGGAGGCGAGACGGCGGACCATCAGCGCCGGAAGGCCGAGGCCGCGCTGGCAGCGGTCGTGGGCAAACTCGTCCAACCGATCTGACGCCCGAGAGGAGAGATCCATGAAGACGCTCGCGTGGTGCAGTCTCGCGGTGCTTCTCGTCGCCGCGCTCGCCGGTGGGGCGGCGCTGACGCCGGCCCCGGCCGGGGCGCAGGCCAAACCCGTCGTGTGGAACCTGCCGCACGTGGCGGCGCCGACCTACTACCACACGATCAACCTGAACGCGTTCGCGGCGAAGGTGAAGGAGAAGTCGGGGGGGCGGATGGAGATCCGGGTGCATCCCGCCTCCTCGCTCTACCCGGGGCCCGAGCTCATCCCGGCCGTCGTGGCGGGCCGCGCCGAGATCGCCCCGGTGCTCTCCGCGTACCTCTCCGACCTCATGCTCGAGATGGGCGTGCTCGAGCTGCCCTTCATGACGTCCAACCTCGACGAGCACCGCAAGGCCGCCGAGCAGCTCCGGCCCTTCTTCGTCGAGGCGATGGCCAAGAAGGGGCTCAAGCTCCTGACCATCCACACCTGGCCCACCCAGCAGATGTTCTCCAACGTCCCGCTGCGGACGCTGGCCGACTGGAAGGGCCGGAAGCTGCGCGTGTACGGGGCCGAGTCGGCGGACCTGGTGCGGGCCCTGGGCGGGGCGCCGGTGAGCATCCCCTTCGGGGAAGTGTACGTGGCGCTCCAGCGCGGCACCGTGGACGGCGCCATGACGTCCGCCACCAACGCCGAGCCCATGAAGTTCTTCGAGGTCTCCCGGTACATCAACTACTGGTTCCTGACGGGCGGGAGCCTGGAGTGGCTGGGCGCGAACCAGAAGGCGTGGGACGCGCTGCCCAAGGACCTCCAGCAGGTGGTCCTCGACTCCCTCAAGGAGGTCCGCTTCGAGGACAAGGAATGGGAGGACGCCAAGGCCTGGGAGGAGCGCGCGCGAAACCGGTTCCCGGACCTGAAGGTGACCATCATCGACCCGCCCAGGGAGGAGATCGACAAGGCCCGCCAGGCCTCGCGCGCGGCCTATGACGCCTGGCTCAAGCGCACTGGCGCCGAGGGCAAGCGCGCCATGGACCTGGCCCTGAAGGCGCTGGGCCGCCAGTAGTGCAGCCCCCGCCCCGGCCCTCGGGGCTCGAGGCGCTGGTCCACAGGACGTCGAAGGTCACCTCCCTGCTGGGGGGCCTGGCCACCCTGGCCATCACGGGGTTCATCACCTTCGACGTCCTGATGCGCTACTTCCTCGGCGAGCCCCAGCTCTTCGTGGACGAGCTGGCGAGCTTCCTCCAGGTGGTCGTCATCTTCTGGGGGCTCGCCTATACCTTCCGGGTCGGCGGCCACGTCCGCGTGGACCTGGTCACGGCGCATCTCCCCCGCCCCCTCCGCGCCTGGCTCCGCGTCCTCACGCTCGCCCTCGGCATCGCGCTCCTTCTGGTCATGAGCTGGGTCACGTGGCTCTCCGTCCAGGAGGCGTGGTGGCAGGAGCGAGTGTCGGTCGTGATGCTCTACCCCATCTGGCTCCCCATGCTCCTCATCCCCACCGGCCTCCTCCTGATGGCCCTGGCGATGCTCACCGTGCTGCTCCGGCAGATCCGGGCCGCGCTGGGGCCGGGGGCCGCCCGCGACGAGGTGACCGGGCCGGGCCCCGCCGGGTGACACACCTCGCGGTTCGGCTTTACCTCGCCCCGGTTCGAGCGCGGGCTTTGCCCCGACCCGCGCCACATCAAGTGGCGCGGGTGCCCGCAGAGGTGGCTCGCCTTCGCTCGCGCATTGCCCTAGGGGGGAGGGGGGCGGAGCCCCCCTCCGAGGCATGAGTGAGCCCGTCCTCGGTGG
>JBBTEL010000244.1:0-1466 GCA_038042325.1 Candidatus Methylomirabilota bacterium | reverse complement strand
GTGGGGAACTTCCCCAGGTCGGCCATCCGCTCCCCGGCCTCGATGTGGGCCCAGCGGACGATCCCCTCCCGATCGAGCAGGAAGTAGCCGTCCAGCTGGCCGCCGTGGGCGGCGGCGATCTGCTCGTCCACCGGGGTCAGCTGAAATCCCTCCCGTCGATTCAGCTCGGCCGCGGCCTCCGGCGGCGGCAGCGCCTGCGGCAGCTCGCCCGTGGGATTCACGCGCAGGCTCATGAGTTCGTCCGGGGTGGTGCGGAACGGCCACTGGGAGGTGTCGCCGACCTGGAACTCCGGGACGCCGTAGGCTCGGTGGGTGGCGGCCTCCGGGTCGGCGGCCAGGGGCATGCGCGTCGGGCGGTACTTGAAGTAGAGCCGGGCGCGGTCGAGGGTGGTGTTGACGACGCCCAGGGTCTCGACCCCGGCGGGCTTGAGCTTCGGCTGCATCGCGTCCAGCTGCACGAGCTGGCGGCGGCAGAAGGGTCAGTGGAGCCCCCGGAAGAGGCCCACCAGCACGGGCTGCTTGCCGCGGTACTCGTCGAGCGAGACATGGCCCTCGCGGTTCACGGCGGGGAGGCTGAAGCCGGGAGCCCGGTCGCCGGGCTGGATCGGTCGTGGCGGCGTCGTGGTCATGTGGTCTCCTTATTCGAGAAATGGCAAGACGACGAGGGAGTCGGGGTCGATGCCGGCGCGCTCGCAGACCGCCTGGGCCTTCTGCATGTACTGCTCGGCCCGGGCCTCGTCCCCCTGGTCGAGATAGAGCGTGCCGAGCCCATCGTAGCAGGGAAAGAGGAGCTGGGGGTCACCCGCGGGCTCGGCGAGGGTGAGCGCCTCCTCGTAGCATCGGCGCGCCTCGGCGGGGTCGCCGCCGTGGCACTGGTAGATCTGGCCGAGGACGATCAGGGGGATGGCCAGGTGATCCAGCTGGCCGAGCCGGCGATCGAGCTCGATGGCTGCCTGGGCGGCGCCCATGCCCTGCTCCTCGCAGCGGTTGGTGAGGGCGCAGTAGGCCACGGCGAGGTTGGCGTGCAGGCGCGCCTGGAACCCCAGGTCGCCGATCTTCCGCGCGATGGCGAGCCCGCGCTGGCAGGTCTCGATGGCGCGCCCGGGGTCGAGGGTGCCGTAGAGGACGGAGAGGTTCGTGTAGCCGCGGCACGCCGGCTGGAGGAGCTCCTCGGCCAGGGCGGCGGCCACGCTCCGCTCGATCTGGGCGGCGGCGTCTTCCAGGCGGCCCGTGCGGGCGAGCGCGATGCCGAGGGTGTTCCGCGCATGCGCGATGGCTGCGGCCGCCTCCTTTCGGGTGGCGGGGTCGGCCGAGGCGGCGGCGAGCCGCTCGGCGTGGGCCAGCGCCCGCTCGGCCCACTCGATCGCGCCGGGGTTGTCGCCGCTCCTGAAGGCCGCCCGCCCCATTTCCTGGTAGAGGCGGGCCAGCTCCACGTCCTCGGGCTGACCGTCCAGGAGGGCGAGCCC
>JBBTEL010000243.1:8919-18473 GCA_038042325.1 Candidatus Methylomirabilota bacterium | reverse complement strand
GGGGTGCTCAATTTGTCCAGCCATGCCATCTTGACCTTTTCGCCTCTGAACCTCTAGACGGCGACGCGGCTAAGCCCGTGCGTAACTTAGGATTCCTGGAGACATCCCGGTGGCATCCCATTTGCTCCTCCTTTTCATCAATGACCCAAGATCGGCGACGACATCCTCGAGCCGGCGTGGAGTTGGATGCCACGGTCGAGGCCAGAAGCAGTGTGTGGCAGGGGAAGACGCTCAACCTCAGCCCGTACGGGGCCAAAATAGCCTCGCCGGCCATGTCGGTAAACCTCCCGCGCGGGACCAGCGTCAAGATACGGTTTCCCCTGCCCGATCAAGATCCGCTGTCCCTTATCGCGAATGTGGAACGAATGGATCCGGATGGCATGGCCCTGAGTTTCAACGGCCTCGGGGACCAGAAGTTTCAGCGTCTCATGGAGCTCGTGGATTTCCACCGCCCGCTCCCAAAGTATCCGCCGCTCCTGGGCTCGACCCCGGCCATGCAGGCCGTTCAGGAGATCATCAATCAGGTCGCCGACACCAGCACGACCGTGTTGATCCGAGGCGAAAGTGGCGTGGGGAAAGAGCTCGTGGCCCGGGCCATCCATGCCGCATCCCCCCGACACGCTCACCCCTTCGTGAAGGTAAACTGCGCGGCCCTGCCCGCGGAGCTCCTGGAGTCCGAGCTGTTCGGCCACGAAAAAGGGGCCTTCACCGGCGCGTACCGCAGAAAACTGGGCAAATTCGAATTCGCCAACAAAGGGACCCTCTTCCTGGACGAGATCGGCGAGCTTCCCCTCGCCCTCCAGGCCAAGCTCCTCCATGTCCTGCAGGATCAGGAATTCTCCCGCGTAGGGGGGCGCGAGCTGATCCGAGTCGATACCCGGATCCTCGCCTCCACCAACCGGAACTTGGAAGTTGCCCTGGCCGCCGGCCAGTTCCGCGAGGACCTCTACTACCGTCTCAACGTCGTCGAGATCCGGGTGCCCCCGCTGCGGGAGCGGAGGGAGGAGATCCCGATCCTGGTCGGTGTCTTTCTGGAGGAATTCCAGCGTCAATACGGACGAAAGGTGGAGCTACCGCCCGAAGCCATTCGCTGCTTCACCGAGTACCCGTGGCCGGGGAACGTCCGGGAGCTGGAAAACCTCATGAAGCGCCTTGTGGTCCTCGGCAAGGTCGGCAAGATTCAAGAGGAGCTCCTCTCCGGCCTCCGAAACAACGACGGGAACGGGTCCAAAGGAGCCGGCGCAGACGAGACTCCCAATCCCCCCGCTCCCCTGGACCCTTCAGTTGGGCTGCGGGAACTCGGCCGCCGGGCGGCCCGCGCGGCAGAACGAAAAGTCATCGAGGAGGTTCTCGAGCAGGTTCGCTGGAATCGGAGCGAAGCGGCCCGCGTCCTCAAGATCAGCTATAAAACTCTGCTCACCAAAATTACCCAAAGTGGCCTCGCGTCCAAGCAGAGGAAACAAAAAGGCTCCCCATAACGAACGATCGTCCCCCTCTGAACGCCAAGCGGAAATCTTGTGTTATCATCGCTTTGTGAATCTCACCACCAGGTTCACATTCGACGCCGCCCACCGGATCCTCGGGCATGCGGGCAAATGCGCCTACCTCCACGGCCACACGTATCACCTCGAGGTGATGGTCGGTTCGGCGCGGCTGGACGCCCTGGGGATGGTCATGGACTTCGACGACCTGCGGGCGCTCGTGCGCAAGGCGGTCCTGGACCGGTGGGACCACGCGACGCTTCTCGCCCGCGAGGACCCGCTCGTCGCCGCGGTCATCGGCGTCCAGACGGAAGCCCCCGAGAAGGTCGTCCGCTTCAAGCAAAACCCGACCGCTGAGATCTTGACCCGCGAAGCCTGGGAGGCGATCCGCCAGGCGCTGCCGCCGGCGGTGAGCCTCCTGCGGGTCAGGATTGAAGAGACTCCCGCGTGCTCCAGCGAGCTGACCTCAGAAAGCTCCTGACCGGCCGCATCGCCGAAGTCTTCTTTTCGATCCAGGGAGAGGGCGCCACCGCGGGCGCTCCCGCCGTCTTCGTCCGCCTCCAGGGCTGCTCGGTGGGCTGCGCCTGGTGCGACACCAAATACTCCTGGGATCCGGAGGCCGGCCAGGAAGTGGCGCTGGACGGTCTCGTCGAGGAAGCCTCCGCTTTCCCCTGCCGGCGCTCGGTGATCACGGGCGGCGAGCCCTTGGAGTCTTCCCTCTTTGCTCCCCTCGTCCAGACCCTCAAGGCGCGTGGCTTCACGCTGGAGGTGGAAACCTCGGGCACGCTGCCGCCGCCTCCCGTGCCGGTGGACCAGTGGAACGTCTCCGTGAAGCTGGCGGGCTCGGGAGTCCCGGAGGCCAGGCGGATCAATCCCGAAGCGATCCGCCAGTTCCTCCCTTCGGGAGCCTGGTGGAAATTTGTCGTCGTGGACGCCGCCGACGTCGCCGAAGTCCTGCGCCTGGCCGAGCGCTTCGCGATCCCCCGCGAGAAGATTCTCCTGATGCCCGAGGGCGTCCGGCCGGAGGAGATCCTGGAGCGCTCGCCGTGGGTCTGGGAGGAGTGCAAGCGCTACGGCTTCAGGTACTCGCCGCGCCTTCACATTCTCCTCTGGGGCGCCAAACGAGGAGTGTGAATGACCCCCTCACCTTTATCCTCTCCCCCACCGGGGAGAGGAAACTTTCGAACCCTCGCCCCCTCGGGGGGAGAGGGACCTCTGAAACCCTCGCCCCCGGAGGGGGAGAGGGGAGGGTGAGGGGGAGAACCTGGACGAGAGCAAAATGACGAAAGCAGTGGTTCTATTGTCGGGCGGCCTCGACTCCGCCACCACCCTCGCGATCGCCAGGGGCGAGGGCTACGCCTGCCACGCGCTCTCCTTCGCCTACGGCCAGCGCCACTCGCGCGAGCTGGAGTCGGCCAAGAAGGTCGCGGCCGCTCTCGGCGCGGTCGAGCACCTCGTCCTCAACCTCGACCTCCGCCTCATCGGCGGCTCGGCCCTCACCGCCGACATTCCCGTGCCCAAGGGGCGGAGCGCCGCCGAGATCGGCCACGGCATCCCAATCACCTACGTCCCGGCCCGAAACACGACCTTCCTCTCCCACGCCCTCGGCTGGGCTGAGGTCCTGGGCGCGGAGGATCTCTTCTTCGGCGCCAATGTGCTCGACGCGAGCGGTTATCCCGATTGCCGCCCCGAGTACATCGAGGCGTTCGAGCGCCTCGCGAACCTGGCGACGAAGGCCGGCGTGGAGGGGAAAAGCCGCTTCAAGATCCACACGCCCCTCATCCGGATGACCAAGGCCGAGATCATCAAGAAGGGCCACGCCCTCGGGGTGGACTTCGGGCTCACGTGGTCCTGCTACGAGCCGACTGCCGACGGCCGGGCCTGCGGCCTCTGCGATTCCTGCCTGCTCCGCCTCAAGGGGTTCAAAGAGGCCGGCCTCACCGATCCCCTCCCCTACGCCGCCCCATGAGAGGTCCCGCACAGTCAGTGCGCGGTCTCGCGCCCGTTCGAGCGCCGGCTTTGCCGGCGCAACCCCCGGGGGGAGGCATCGGAAGGGGGGCGGCGCCCCCCTCCGAGGTTGGATGAGCCTCATCGCCGAGTTGAACCGGCTCCAGGCCGAGCGCGGGTATCTCCGCGAGGACGACTTGCGCGACGCCGCCGAGAGGCTCCGCGTGGCGCTCTACCGCCTCCAGGAAGTGGTCTCCTTCTATCCTCACTTCCGGACGGCTCCCCCGCCCCGCTGGGAGGTCACACTCTGCCGGGACGTTTCCTGCTTCCTCGCCGGCGGCGAGGCCTGGGGGGCGAAGGTCAAGGCGCTCCTGGCCGGCGAGAAGGACGTGGAGGTGAGAGAAGTCTCCTGCCTTGGCCGCTGCGACCGGGCTCCCGCCGCGATGGTCAACGGTGTCGCCGTCGGCGCCGTCGCTCCCGAACGCCTGGCCGAACTGGCCAGGCATCCCGAGAAGCATCACGAGGCCGCCGCACCACGCCGACAGTGGCGGATCGATCCTTACGGTGAAGGCGGCGAGCCGTTCTCGGTCTATGAGTCGTGGGCCCAGCGCGCCGACGAGGTGATCGCCACGCTCAAGGCCGCCGGGCTTCGCGGGATGGGCGGCGCGGGGTTTCAGACCGGGCTCAAGTGGGAGCTGGTCCGGAAAGAGGCGGCGACACCGAAGTACGTCATCTGCAACGCCGACGAGAGCGAGCCCGGCACGTTCAAGGACCGCGTCCTCCTGGAGGAACTGCCTCACCTCGTTGTGGAGGGCATGTGCTTGGCCGCGCGCGTGGTCGGCGCCGAGCGCGGCTGGATCTATCTCCGCCACGAGTACGAGCACGCGTGTGGGCCGCTCGAGCGGGCGATCGGCCAGGCACTCAGGCGGGGCCTCCTGGGGCGCGGGTTCGAGATCGAGATCTTCCTCTCGCCAGGCGGCTACATCCTGGGCGAGGAGACGGCGCTCCTCGAAGCGCTCGAGGACAAGCGCGGGGAGCCATGGAACAAGCCTCCGTATCCCGGCACGCGCGGGCTCTGGGGAAAACCCACGCTCATCAACAACGTGGAGACCTTCGCCATGGTTCCGGCGATCCTCAAAAAGGGCGCCGAGTGGTGGAAGACCCAGGGCGCGCGGGGGCACCAGGGACTCAAGGTGATGGCGGTGTCGGGCGACATCGAGCGGCCCGGCGTGTACGAGATCCCGATGGGGACGACGGGGGCCGAGCTGATCCAGATGGCCGGCGGCGTCAAGGGAGGCAAGCGGCTCAAGGCGTTCGCCCCGGGCGGTGCCAGCTCGGCCTTCCTCCCGGCCGACAAGACCGGCGTAAAGATCGACTTTGCCTCCGTCCAGGCGGCGGGGAGCATGCTGGGCTCCGGGGCCCTCGTGGCGGTGGCGGAGGGGACTGACATGCTCGGCGTCGCCGCCAACGTGGTTCGCTTCTTCCGCAACGAATCATGCGGCAAGTGCGTCCCCTGCCGCACCGGCACCCAGAAAGTGGTGGAGATGCTGGACCAGATCCTCGCCGGGAAGGGCAACGGCAGGCTCCGCGAGGTCCTGCCCGGGCTCGAGGAGACTCTCGCTCAGACCTCAATTTGCGGGCTCGGCCAAGTAGCGCTAAATCCCCTCACCTCAGTGCTGAAGGCCTGGCCGGAGGTACTCAACCGATGACGCTCACGCTCACGATCGACGGGCGGACGATCAGCGTCCCCGAGGGGACGACGATCTGGGAGGCCGCGCGCGAGACCGGGATCGAGATTCCGGTGCTCTGCCACGAGCCGCGCCTCCGCCCCGTGGGAGTCTGCCGGATGTGCGTCGTGGACGTGGGCGAACGCGTCCTCGCCGCCTCGTGCGTGCGCGCGGCCGCAGACGGCATGACGGTCCACACGCGCTCGGACAAGGTCGAGCGGTGCCGGAAGACCCTCACCGAGCTCCTGCTGTCCGACTATCCCGGAGAATCCCTCCGCGAGAAGACGACGGGCGACGACCTGCTGCTGGCCCTCGCGCGCCGGTACGGCCTCCGCCAGGACGCCCTCGCGCTCCCGCGGGGCAACGGCCGGCCTCAGGATTCCTCCTCCCCCGTCATCGCCGTGGACCACGCCGCCTGCATCCTCTGCGACCGCTGCATCCGCGCCTGCGACGAGATCCAGCACAATGACGTGATCGGCCGCACGGGGAAAGGCTACACCACCCGGATCGCCTTCGACCTCGATAGCCCCATGGGCAAGAGCACGTGTGTCGCGTGCGGCGAGTGCGCGTCCGTCTGCCCCACCGGCGCGCTGACCCACAGGCCCCTGACGGCGCCGATCCGGCCGCGCTCGGAGCTCAAGAGCGTGGACTCAGTCTGCCCCTACTGCGGCGTCGGCTGCGCCGTCACCCTCCACGTGGATCCCCAGAAGAACGCCGTCGTCCTGGTGGACGGGCGGCAGAATCCGGCGAGCCAGGCGCGCCTCTGCGTCAAGGGCCGCTATGGCTTCGACTACGCCAAGCACCCCCAGCGGCTCACAGTCCCCCTCATCCGGCGGGCCGAGTTCTACCCCAAGGGACCGCTCTCGAGCGACGTCAAGGACGACGGCCGCGGACGGAAGCCGGGAGGGATCGTCGATTACGATGAGGTACTGCCCGCCTTCAGCGAGGCCTCCTGGGACGAGGCCCTCGACCTCGTGGCCGGCCGCCTCAAGGCGATCAAGGAAGCCCATGGCCCGGGCGCGCTGGCGGGATTCGGGTCGGCCAAGTGCAGCAATGAGGAGGCCTACGTCTTCCAGAAGCTGGTCCGCGCCGCCTTCGGGACGAACAACGTGGACCACTGCACGCGGCTCTGCCACGCGTCCTCGGTGGCGGCGCTCCTCGAGACCATCGGCTCGGGTGCCGTCACCAACATCTTCGGCGATGTGAAGAACGCCGAGGTGGCGCTCATCGCGGGCAGCAGCACCACGGATAACCACCCCGTCGCCGCCACCTTCATCAAGGACGCGGCCCAGCACGGCACCACACTAATTGTCGTCGATCAGCGCGAGACGGGGATCGCCCGCCACGCGCAGCACTTCTTGAGGATCAACCCCGGCACCGACGTCGCCCTCTACAACGCCTGGATGCACGTGATGATCGAGGAGGGCCTGATCAATCAGGAATACATCGGGGCGCACACCGAAGGCTTCGAGGTGCTCTCGGAGACCGTCAGGCGCTACCCGCCCGAGCGCGCCGCCGAGATCTGCGGGGTACCGGCCGAGAAGATCCGCGAGGCCGCGCGCGTCTTCGGCCGCGCCAAGGCCGCCATCATCTTCTGGGGGATGGGGATCTCCCAGCACACCCACGGCACCGACAACGCCCGCTGCCTGATCTCGCTCGCGCTCCTGACGGGCAACGTCGGACGGCCCGGCACGGGCCTCCACCCGCTCCGCGGCCAGAACAACGTCCAGGGCGCCTCCGACGCGGGGCTCATCCCCATGATGTATCCCGACTATCAGAGCGTCGAAGACGCTGGGATCCGCAAGAAGTTTGAGGCGGCCTGGGGAGTCCCGCTCGACCCCAAGCGCGGACTCACCGTCGTCGAGATCATGACCGGGGCTCTTGAGAAGCGAATCCGCGGGATGTACATGATGGGGGAGAACCCGTTCCTCTCCGACCCCAACATCAACAAGGTGCGCAAGGCCCTCGCCGCCCTCGACTTCCTCTGCGTCCAGGACATCTTCCTGACCGAGACGGCCGAGTTCGCCGACGTGATCCTCCCGGCGACTTCCTTCTTCGAGAAGACGGGGACCTACACCAACACCGACCGCCGCGTCCAGATCGGGAGGAAGGCCGTCGAGCCGCCCGGCCAGGCGCGGCTCGACTGGGAGGTGGTCTCAGAGATCGCGCGGCGCATGGGCTACCCGATGGAGCACCGGACGGCCGAGGAGATCTTCAACGAGTTCACGTCGCTGGCGCCCTCCTACCAGGGCCTCACCTATCAGAACCTGCAGCCCCACGGGAAGCTGTGGCCCTGCCCCGACCCCGAGAGGAGCGACGGCGTCCAGCTCCTCTTCGGCGACGGCTTCCCCACCCCGAGCGGCCGCGGGAAGTTCGTCCCCTGCGAGTACCGCCCCGCCGCCGAGGTGCCCGACCCCGAGTACCCCCTCGTCCTCAACACGGGGCGGCTCCTCGAGCACTGGCACACGGGCGTCATGACCCGCCGCTCTCACGCCCTCGCCACCATCCAGCCCGAGGCCTTCTGCGAGATGAACCCCGACGACCTGGCCGCCGCCGGCATCCAGGCCGGCGCCTACGTGACCGTCTCCTCCCGCCGGGGCGCCATCACCCTCCGCGCCCACGCCTCCCGCCGCATCGCCCCGGGCAACATCTTCATCCCCTTCCACTTCCGCGAGGCCGCCGCCAACGCCCTCACCAACGACGCCCTCGACCCCGTCGGCAAGATCCCCGAATTCAAATTTTGCGCCGTCCGCGTCGAGAAAGCTCGCGCCTGACCTCGGAATCTCCAGCGGGCCGGAAGAACGAGCCGGGCCCTGCGTGGGGATACTACGGGATGATCACGTGCTCCCCGGCGATGATGAACGGAGAGTTCGGTGTGATGAAGTTCACCTCGTCAGCCCGAACGCGAGCGTACTCCGGCGTCGCAGCCGACAGTCGCATCGCCTGGGTATCGTCGAACCAGGTCAACGCCACGCCGTCATACGGCGGCGTTCGCCCGCTGTCGTAGATCGCCCGCCGCGTGTGGCTCTGGACGTACCGTTGCACCACCGGGATCAACGCCGCCAGGGGGCCGTGGACGTCACGCCAGTATTTCTGGAACGCCTCGATGGTCATTCCCGGCTTGTGGCTGATAAATTCGATGTTCTTGACGCCGTTTGGCGGCACCGGGCCGTCCTTGATAACGTGGTCCTCGGTAATGATCAATCCCATCGACGCGCGATCGATGAACTGGATCTCGTCCGCTTGAACCGCCGCGTACTCCCGGGTCCCCACCAAGGCGCGCATCGCCCGGGTCTCATCGAACCAGATCTCGGCGACCCCGTCGTAGATCGGCTCTCCCTTGCGATAACCGGCGAGCTGAGTGTGAGACTGCACATAACGGCGGATGCCAGGCATTTTGACGACGAGCTCGGCGTGGGCCGTGCGCCAGTACTCCTGGAAGCCCTCGACCGACATCCCGGACTTGCGCTTGAAAAACGAGAACGCCTTGACCATTACGAAGACCCCTTGAGTTGGTCAGGGCTTCTCGCCCTGAGCCAGGCGGGCGTCGATGGCGTCGATGCGGGGCAGGATGTCGGCGATGGTGTCCACGACGTAGTGGGCGCCGCCCTGGCGCATCCGCTCGTAGGCGCGCGTGCTGCGGGCCTTGCGCTCCGGCTCTGGCAGAGCCTGCCACTCTTTGAGCGAGAGACCCACTTCATTGCCGCTGATGGCGAGGCCGATCGTCCACATCCCCGCGTTGAGCCCCTCCTCGATCCCGGGGATGGTATCGTCGATCTTGACGCAGGCCTCCACCGGTGAGACCTGGAGGTTGATGACGTTCTGGAGGCACATGTAGGGATACGGCCGCCCGGCGGGCACGTCGGAGGCGCAGACCGTGGAGTCGGGCTCGTAACCCTGCTTCTTCGCGTCCCGGAGGTTGATCTCCATCATCTCCCTGAGGTACCCGGTGGTGGAGCCGATCTTGATGCCGCGGGTCCGCAGGGCGGCCACCACCTCCAGCGTCCCGGGGATCAGATCGGAGTAGTCCGACAGGCAGTCGAGCTGGAGGGGCACGAAGTCGGCGAACATCCGGTTCACGTCCTCCTCGGCGGGGGGCCGGCCGTACTTCGCCTGCCAGCGCTGCTTCACGGCGTCGATCTCGGTGATCTTCTGGATGTGGACGCGCTTGTGGGCCCCCATGGGCACGCGCGCTTCCTCCATGCTGATCGGCACGCCGGCCCGCTCGAATACCTTGACGAACACCACGGCCGGCGCCATGCAGCCGAAGTCCATCGTGGTGCCCGCCCAGTCCAGCAGCGCCGCCTGGACCTTGCCGCGGTAGCTGCGCTGATAGATGAATGACATCGGGGTCAGGCCTGAGTAATTGACTTAATCGGCTCGGTCAGCGTCTGGACTC
>JBBTEL010000243.1:0-8819 GCA_038042325.1 Candidatus Methylomirabilota bacterium | reverse complement strand
CATCGGGGTCAGGCCTGAGTAATTGACTTAATCGGCTCGGTCAGCGTCTGGACTCGGCAGCCGCGCCTCCGCTCAGACCCTGCTGGGCGAAGGATTCGAGCTCGCCGGGCCGGGCGTTGCGCTCGGCGCCGTAGGCGAGGGCGCGGGTGATCGCCTCGATCCCGTACGGCGAGAGGCCGCTGCTCAGTCCGGGAGGCAGCCACCCGGGAGGGGGCTGCGCCTGGGGCCAGCCGGGGAAAGCGGAAGACAGGGCGGCGGCAACGAGGATCGCCGCGGCGAAACGGGTGAGGATTCTCATCGCTCGAGGCTGAACCGCACCGTGGGCGCGGTGGAGCGGGGCGGGGCGGCGCCGCCGGGGGCGGGCTTGACCTCGCGGCTCTGGTCCACCTCGACGTCGGTGCGCCAGAAGGAGACGGGGCGGAAGTGCGTTACGGTCTCCTCCCACTGCTCGCCGCCGTCGGGCTTCACCACCGTCGCCGACGTCCGGAACTGGACGGCGCGCCCATCGCCCGCGACGACTTCGAGAAGCCTGACGGTCTCGCCGCGGTAGTTCTGGAACTCGACGCTCCGCGCCCCGAGACTCCCCGCTTGAATCACCTGGTCGAACCGGCCCGAGTCCGCGAGAGCGCGGAGGCGGGCATACTCTCCCGTTTCGCCCAGAACCTTGAGCGGCCCCACGGGGCGGAGGGGAAGCAGATCGCTGAGCCGGCGGCGGGTCTGGCGGAGGAGGGCCTCCTCCAGGCGCCGGGCGTCCTCCCCGTAGGGTGCATCGGGCCGCGGCGAGAGGGCGGTCAAGAACAGGTCCACGGCCAGGGAGCCATCGGCCCGCTGGCGATACAGGCGCAGCATCCCCCAGGCCGGTGCATCCACAAAGCCGTCCACCTGGGTATCGCCGTCCTGGTCCAGGAGACCGAGACGACGGGCGCCCTCGGGGTCAGGACCGAGCTGGGTGCCGAGCTCTCCCGCCAGTTCCCGGTCGGTCTGACTCCGCAGCGGGAGGAGCGGCACGAGCGCGGCTTGGCCCTCGGCGCCCCCCAGTTCCTTTCGTCGAGCCCGGAGCGCCTTGTCCTCCAGTCCCGGGAGGTCCTGGCAGGGGGCGCGGGCAAGAAGATCGGGGCCGGGCAACGGTGCCATCCAGGAGGGCCCTGGACGGACCTGGCGACGCCCCTGGTCGAGCCCGGCCAGTTCGGCCTCGAGGGTGCGCCGCTCCACTTCCAGGCTCTCGATCCGCTCCTGAATGCGCGCCATGCGGGAGAAGTCCAGTTTGATGATCGCCCCGACCTTCTCGTCCTCGAGCCGCTCCCGCTCCTCTTTGATCTGGGCCAGGCGCGCGCGGACGGTCTCAGCCCGAGCGGCGGGGTCCTGGGCGGCTGCGGGCGCGGCAGGCGCCGTCATGCCGAGAGCGCTGCGGGCCGCCGCCGACACGCGCGCATGCTCGCCGATCCGGTCCCTGAGCGCCCGGCATTCCGCGGGCGAGGGAGCGGGCGTCTGGGCTCCGGCCAGACCGGGGAGCAGGAGCGACGCCAGGGCGACGGCGAGCGCGGTCCGGAGGGTCACAGGATCATCCTAGCAGAAAGCCCTCGAGGTGGGCGACGAAGGCGTCGGGGGCGTCGAGCACCAGGTGATGGTACACGCCGGGGACCTCCACGAGCGCGGCGCCGGGGATCTTCTCCGCCATCTCCTCCGCCATGGGGCGCGGGAGGATGGGGCTCTTCTCGCCGCGGACGATCAGGGTCGGGCAGGCGATCTTCGGCAGGAGCGGCCAGGCATCCACGGGCTGGCGGGTGCCGTTGCAGGCCGGATCGAAGCGGTACACCCACTTGCCCTCGCGCTCGGTGATCCCGGCCTGGGCCAGATGGGCCAGCAGCGCGGGGGGCGCCACGGTCTCCCGCGGGAGAAGACGAAAGGCGGCGACGGCGGCCCCGGCGCTCGGGTGGCGGCGGGGTGGACGGTACCCGCGCTGGTGCATCTGAGTGAGGCGGTCGGGAGGGATGGACGGGCGGCTATCCACGATCACCAGCCGCTCGACGCGCTCGGGATGCCAGGCGGCGAAGGCCATGGCGTTGTGGCCGCCCATGGAGTGGCCGATCAGGGTCATCCGCGTCCAGCCGAGGGCGTCCATCACCCCGAGGAGGTCCCCGGCGAAGTCCTGGGTCTGGTAGGCGGGCGGCTCGGGCCACTGGCTCTCGCCGTGCCCCCGCTGATCCAAGGAGACGACGTGGAAGCGGTCGGCGAAGGCGGGCGCCACGGCGTCGAACCAGTGGGCGTGGGCCGACCCGCCGTGGAGGAACAGGAGGCCCGGGCGGCCGGGAGCGCCCCATTCGAGGTAATGGAGACGCAAGGCACCAACCGTGTGGAGACGGCTCAGCGCCGACTCGCAGCCGAGGGGCTGAGGGCGATTCACGCCACCGATTGTAGCCCAAAACGCGGGGGGCTTCAGGCGGTGGGGGGAGAGGGGAAAACGGCGAAATGTTTTGGTGTGATTCGCGGGTGGCGGTATTGTGGGTTTAGAGATGGAAGATTTTCCGGAGTCACCCGTCGGGCGGCCCCGCCTCTTCGCGGTCGGCGGCCTCGCCTTCCTGGCCCTGGCCCTCAGCCTGCTGACGGGGGCGAGAGTGGCCACTTCCCGCGTGCTCCCCGACTCCGACAGGCCCTACCTTTTCGCGCCCACCGAACCTCGGGCCGCGCCCAAGCCCATCGAGGGACAGGTGGTGGACGCAGACACGAGGATCCCCATCGCGGGCGCCTCCATCCACTCGCGCTCGGAGGAGGTCCGGGCGGACGCCGACGGGCGCTTCACGGTCGCCAAGCCGCAGTATCCCCTGATCGTGAAAGCCCCGGGCTACGGCCGTCTCACGCTGGAAACGGCGATTTCCCCCCTCACCGTCTCCCTCCACCCCAAGGTGGTGAAGGCCGCGTACCTGACCTACTACGGGGTGGCCGACAAGGGGATCAGGGGGCGCGTCCTCGAGCTCCTCAACCACACCGAGCTGAACGGTGTGGTCATCGACGTCAAGGGCGACCGCGGCTGGATCCCGTACCGGACCGAGGTCCCGCTGGCCCGGGAGGCGGGCGCCCGCGGACCGGTCAACATCAAGGAGTTCGACCAGATGCTGGCCGACCTCAAGGCCCGGGGGGTCTACACCATCGCCCGGATCGTGGTCTTCAAGGATAACGTCCTGGCCCACCACAAGCCCGAGTGGGCGGTGATCGACACGCGGACCGGCGAGCCGTGGCTCGACAATGAGCGGCTGGCCTGGGTGGATCCCTTCCGGGAGGAAGTCTGGGACTACGCGATCGCAGTCGCCAAGGAAGCGGCGCAGAAGGGCTTCGACGAGATCCAGTTCGACTACGTCCGCTTCCCCACCGACGGCAAGCTGGGCGCCGCCCGCTACTCCAAGCCCAACACGCGCGAGACGCGCCTGCCCGCCATCGCGGGCTTCCTGGCCAAGGCCCGCAAGGAGCTGGCGCCGATGGGCGTCTTCGTCGCCGCCGATCTCTTCGGCTACACGGCGTTCAACGAGAACGACACCGACATCGGCCAGCGGATCGAGGAGCTCGCCCCGCACCTGGACTACTTCTCGCCGATGGTCTATCCCTCCGGGTATCACCTGGGGATTCCCGGCACCCGGAATCCCGTGGAGAACCCCTATAAGGTCGTGTTCGAGAGCGTCAGGCTGATCCGTAAGCGCTCGGCGCACGCCGCGGTCAAGGTCCGCCCCTGGATCCAGGACTTCCGCGATTACGCCTTCGACCGGCGGCCCTTCGGGGTGAAGGAAGTGCAGGCCCAGGCCAAGGCCGCGGCCGACGCCGGCGCCCTCGGGTGGATGCTCTGGAACCCCCGCAACGTTTACACCGCGGAGGCGCTCCGCCCCAAGAGCGCGCCGAACGCGAGGCCCAAGCCCACGGCGAACGAGGAGCCGTCCGACTTTCCGTGAGGGTCTTCCTCCCGATCGTCCTCGCGGCGTTCACCCTCCTGCCGGCACCGCCGTCCTCCGCTCAGCGCCCCGCCAACGAGCTGGGACGCGTCATGATCCTCGAGTACCACAAGATCGACCACCCGGAGGGACGCTGGACGCGCACTCCGGCCAACTTCCGCGCCGATCTCCAGCGGCTCTGGGAGAAGGGCTACCGCCTGGTCGCCCTCACCGACCTTCTTGATGGAAAGATCGACGTCCCGGCCGGCATGACTCCGGTTGTCCTCACCTTCGACGATTCCTCGCCGGGGCAGTTCCGCTACCTCGAGAAGAACGGCGCCGTCGAGGTGGATCCGGACTCGGCGGTGGGGATCCTGGAAGCGTTCGCGCGGGAGCACCCGGAGTTCGGGCTGAAGGCGACGTTCTACGTGCTCCCGGCCGCCGACCCGCCGAACCGGCTCTTCAACCAGCCGGCTCACGAGGAGCGGAAGCTCCGGTACCTCGTCTCGCGCGGCTTCGAGATCGGCAACCACACGCTGTGGCACGCCAACCTCTCCCACTATCCGGAAGACACTGTCCGCAAGCAGCTGGCGCAGGCCCAGGAGCGGATCCAGCGCTACGTGCCGGGGTACCGGCCGAGGACGCTGGCCCTGCCGATGGGGGCCTACCCCCGCGAGATCGGCTGGGTCGTCCGCGGGAGCGTCAACGGGACCACGTACCAGCACGAGGCCATCCTCATGGTCGCGGGCGGGGCGGCGCCGTCCCCGTTTTCCAAGCAGTTCGACCCGCTCCGGCTCCCCCGCATCCAGGCGCTGGAACCAGAGATCTCTTACTGGCTCGGATATTTCGACAAGCACCCCGGGGCGCGGTTCGTCAGCAACGGCGACCCGCTGACCGTGGCCGTGCCCAGGGGGAAAAAGGGTGAGGTAAAGACTCCGTTGCCGCAGGGTCTGCGCATCGTTGAGCGCGAGTAGACCTTCCTTGGCGCGCGCTGTCGCGATGACCGCCGATCGAACGCGGGCTTCGCCCGCGCAATCTGTTCTCGGGGGGAGGAATCGGAAGGGGGGCGGAGCCCCCTCCGAGGGATTAGCGGTAGATGAGGTACGACGCGCGGCGGTGGAGGAAATCCCCCCGCTCCGCCTCGGCCCAGGTCCGGAGCCGCGGCAACGGCTCGCCTCGCAGCAACGCCCAGATCGTGGACCGGTTCACCAGGAGGTTCTGGATGGCGTCGGCGCTGAACTCTCGGTGGTACCTTGCCCTGATCTCCCCCGCCAGCGCGAGCGCCACGGTCACGGGCCTGATCGCGTCACGGTCCGTCACCTGAAGCCGGACGCCGCCGATCTGCTGCCCCGCGTAGCGGTCGGCCGTCGGGGTGAAAAGCACCGGCTCGAAGCTCACTCCCGCCAGCCCCTTCTGATTCATCGCCTCGGCGAGCGCCACGGGGTCGATCCACGGCGCCCCCACCACCTCGAACGGCGTGTCAGTCCCCCGCCCCACTGAGAGGTTCGTCGCCTCCAGGAGCCCGACGCCTGAATAGAGCAGCGCCTGGATGACGGACCGGATATTCGGAGAGGGATTGATCCACGGCAACCCGGTCTCGTCGTACCAGAGCGTGCGGCGCCACCCCATCAGCGGCACGACGGTGAGGGCGACCGGGATCTTCCGCTCGGCCGCGACCATCCGGGCGAACTCGCCGATGGTGAGGCCGGTCCTCACCGGGATCGGATGGGCGCCGGTGAAGGAGCGCAGGTCGGGATCCATCACGGGCCCCTCCACGACGGCACCGGTGATGGGGTTGGGGCGATCCAGGACGACGACTTGGATGCGCCGGCGGGCGGCTTCCTCCAGGACGTAGAGCAGCGTCGTCGGGTAGGTGTAGTAGCGCACGCCGACGTCCTGGAGATCCACGACCAGCGTGTCGATCCCGTTCAGCATCGCCGCCGTCGGGCGCCGGTCGGCGCCGTAGAGGCTCCACAGGGGGAGCCCCGTCGCCGCGTCGCGCCCGTGGGGGATGTCGCCGACGGCCTCCCCGCTGAGCCCGTGCTCGGGAGAGAAGATGGCCTTCAACCTCACCCGCGGCGCGGCGGCGAGCAGGTCGATGCCCCGCCGGCCCTGAGCGTCCACACCGGTCTGATTGGTGACGAGGCCCACCCGGCGCCCGGCCAGGAGCGCGAACTGCTCGGCGACCAGGACATCGAGCCCGCTCAGCACCGACTGGGGGGAAGGCGGCTCCTCTTCAGCGGTCGCCGTGTGCTCGGCCGGCGCCGCCGCGGCCACGGGGAGCGGCGGGACGAACAGCGCGGCCGCCACTTCGGCAGTCACCCGCGACCGGAGGTTGATGACCTTGCCCTTGCCATACGGGTGAACGCGATTCGTGAGGAGGATCAGGTACGTTCGGCTCGGGGGGTCGATCCAGAGCATGGTGCCGGTGAACCCCGTGTGGCCGACCGAGCCTCGGGGAAAGAAGAGCCCCATCGGGCGGGAAAAGGGCGACGCCTCGTCCCAACCCAGCGTCCGGACGATCTCGCCCACCTCGGTCCGGCTCCACATCGCCTTGATCGTCGCCGCCTTGAGGACCTGCCCCGCGGGCCCCTTCCCGTCGCTCAAGAGCATCCGGACGAAGCGCGCAAGGTCGTCCGCCGTCGAGAAGAGCCCGGCGTGGCCGGCGATGCCGCCCAGGAGCCGAGCGTTCCCGTCGTGGACGGCGCCGCGGAGCATCCCGCTGTTCAGCGCCTCCGTCGGCGCGACGCGCGGGAGCATGGCCGGGCCCGGGCGGAAGGTCGTCTCGCGCATGCCGAGGGGCAGGAAGAGATGCTTCGCCGCGAAGCGGTCCAGGGGCTCCCCGCTGACCCGGCGCACGAGCTCACCGAGGACGATGAAGCCCGTGTCGCTGTAGCTGAACGACGCCCCGGGCCGGTACTGGAGCCCCGCCTTGGCCAGGAGCTCCGCCGCCCGGGGAAATCCCTCCCGCATCGCATCCAGCGTCGGCAGAGCCAGGAAGCCCGCCGTGTGGGTGAGAGTCCGCCGGATCGTGAGGTCGCGGAAGGAGTGGCCGGAGAACTCCTTCAGATACTTCCCGAGCGGGTCGTCGAGTGAGACCTTCCCCTGCTCGGCCAGGAGGAGGACCGCCGGCGTGGTCGCCACGACCTTGGTGAGCGACGCCACGTCGAAGATCGTGTCCTCGCTCATCAGCTCCTGGCGGGGGACGAGGCTCCGCGCGCCGAAGGCTTTCCGGTAGAGGACGCGCTCGCCCTGGCCTACGAGGACGACGGCGCCCGGGACCTCGCCGGCGCTCAGCGCGGCCTGGACGGCTGCGTCCACGCCGCGGAGATCCGCCTCGTGCCCCCGGACGGGCGCCGCCGCGACCAGGCAGAGGGCGAGACCCACGGCCATCGCGTGCCGCGACATGGCCCTATGATAGCGATCCGGCCGGGATCGCGAGAGAAAAAAGGGGGGCGCGTTGCCCCCCTTCCGGCGTGGTGGTAGGATCGCGCAGGGATCTTCCCGCGATGCAACGGGTCTTCGTCACCGGCGGCACCGGCTTCGTGGGCAAGGCCGTGATCCACGCGCTCCAGGCCCACGGCTTCACCGTTCGCTGCCTCGTGCGCCCCGGCTCAGAAGCCGACCTCAAGGGGTTCGAGGGAATCGAGCGCGTCCCCGGCGACGTGCTGATCCCGAAGGGGCTCGAAGCCTCCATGGAGGGATGCGACGCGCTGATCCATCTGGTCGGGATCATCCGCGAGCGGCCCGGCCGGGGCGTGACCTTCGAGCGGCTCCATTCGGTGGCCACGGCGAACATGGTGAAGGCCGCCGAGGCGGCCGAGGTGCCACGCTTCATCCACATGAGTACCCTCGGCACGCGGGCCAACGCCCGGTCGCGCTACCACCAGACGAAGTGGGAGGCCGAGGAGACCGTGCGGGCCAGCCGCCTCCAGTGGACGGTCTTCCGCCCCTCCATCATCTACGGCGTGGGCGACGGCTTCGTCTCGATGCTGGCCCGCATGATCAAGTGGCTGCCGGCGGCACCGGTCATCGGCGACGGGAAATACCGGCTCCAGCCGGTGCCCGTCGGACAGGTCGCCGAGGGATTCGCGCGGGCGCTGGCGTACCCGGAGAGCAAGAATCACATCTTCGAGGCGGGGGGACCGCGCTCCTACGCCTTCACAGAGATCCTCGACCTGATCGGCGCGGCCCTGGGCAAGAGCAAGGTGCGCAAGGTGTACCAGCCGATCGGTCTCATGCGGCCTCTGGTACGACTCCTGGAGCCCCTCCCCTTTTTCCCGCTCACCTCGGATCAGCTCTTGATGCTCCAGGAGGACAACGTGTGTGACCCGGCGCCCTTCTTCCAGACCTTCGAGCTCACGCCGGTCGAGTTTCCGATCGGGCTCCAGCGGATGTTCGCTCAGTGAGCACCTCGCTCCGCCGCGACCCCGACGACCCGCGCGGGCTGGGCGAGCGCATCGAAGCCGTCGTCACCGAGCGGCTCGAGGAGGCCGTGGAGTTCGTGTGCATGGATCTGCTGGTCCAGCTCCGCCGGGCGCAGGGCCGCCCGGCGCCCGTGGCGAAGAGCGCGAGCGATCGGCAGGAGTTCCAGGGACTGGTGCGCGAGTGGCTGCTGCACCTGCGCGGGGCGCTGCTGGACGGTCTCCTGCCGGAGGAAGTCCGGAAGGTCGGCCAGGCGGAAGAGGCCCGCGGCCGCGAGGAGATCCCGCGGCTGCTGGCGGGCCAGGTCGCCCTGGCGCGCGCCCTGCCCGACTACTGGCAGCGCTTCGAAACGCTGAGGGCCGCCTTCGCCCAAGCCCGCCTCACGACCCGACCGCGCCGCTCGCGCTTGTGGCCGTTCCGCCGACGGCCCGCCTCACCTTGATCCTCTCCCCTCACCCCACTCATAATCCCCTCACC